>CAKSZU010000077.1 GCA_934526125.1 uncultured Faecalibacterium sp.
CGTGCCCAAGATAGTTCGCTGGAAACGGCGCGTGAAAATAGGTAGTCGCCGACTTAAATGAAAGCTCTGAGATGAAAGTCCCAGGGCTTTTTTGTTGCGTTTTGGGGCAGAAAATAGTATCATAAAGGCAGAACCTTATACTTTCTACAGATTTTCCTGTTACACTGAATGCACAAGGAAAGGAGAGTTTGTATGGAAAAATTGACAAAAAAGGGGCTGGACGGTACCCAGCTCAAGACCATTGCACTGGCGCTGATGGTGCTGGACCACATCCATTATTTCTTTGAATTCACCGGCTGCATCCCGACGGTGTTCAATATGCTGGGGCGGCTCAGTGCGCCGCTGTTTTTGTTCTGCACGGTGGAGGGCTTTGCCCACACCCATGACCGTAAGCGGTATTTTATCCGCATCTGGGCCATTGGTACAGCCATGGCAGCGCTGGAATTTCTTATGATCTACGCCAAAGCCTTCCGGCGCGGGGACGACTTCTACCCGCTGAACGCGATTTTTCAGGATCTTGCGCTGCTGTGCATCGTCTGGCAGGGCATCGACTGGCTGCGGGAGAAAAAGCTTGCAAAAGGCATTGCTGCCATTGCCGCCGTTTTGTGTTGGCCATTTGCGGTGCTGGTATTTCTGCTGCTCTTCCCACAGGTGCAGGATATGCCCATCGCTTCGACAGTCGTGGCCTTTGTCATCACCAGCCCGCTGCCCATGTGGACGGCCATCACGGACGGCAGCTGGAGCTTTTTGCTGGGCGGTGTGCTGCTGTATGCATTGCGTGGACGGCGCAAAGTGCAGCTGACGGTATGGGCACTGGTGATTTTCCTGTGTGACTTTGCGCTGACCTTTGGGATGGCTTGCCGACAGGAGGGTTTTGTCTGGACGCAGATGTTCACCGACTACTACGAGTGGTTCGGCGTGGCGGCGGTGCTGCTGATGCTGCTGTACAACGGGCAGCGCGGCAGCGGGCACAAGCAGCTGTTCTACTGGTTCTACCCCGCCCATGTGTATCTGCTGTACGGGGCATCCTGCCTTGTTTATAACGTGTTGAGGTGATCTTGTGGCAAACATTCTGGCAGTGGATGACAATCTGGAGCTCTGCAAGCTGATCCGCACCGCCTTGGAACGGGACGGACACCGGGTAGAAACGCGGCAGGCGGGCGGGGCGCTGACCGAGGCGCTCTGCCGCTGGGCAGACTGCATCCTGCTGGATGTGATGATGCCCGGGGAGGACGGCTTTGCGGTCTGTCGGCGCATCCGCAGCCTGACCGAAGTGCCCATTCTCTTTCTGAGTGCCCGCACCGACGAGGCGGCCGTGCTGAAGGGGCTGGGCATTGGAGCGGATGATTATCTGCAAAAGCCGTTTCGAGTGGCAGAGCTGCGGGCGCGGGTAGCGGCGCATTTGCGGCGGCAGAATCGGACACCAATGCACCGGATGGTGCGCAGTGGGGTGGAATTCGACCTGTTCGGCAAAAGCGCAGAGGTGCAGAATGTTATCCTGCCGCTGACCCGCTCGGAATATGCAATCTGTGAATATCTGGCGCTCCATGCAGGGCAAACCTTTACAAAGGAGCAGATCTATGAGGCTGTCTTTGGAGTGGACGGTACGTCGGATGATACAGCAGTGACCCAGCACATCAAAAATATTCGGGCAAAGCTGCGCACGGCAGGCGTTGCGGCGCCGGAAACACTCTTGAAAACCGTGTGGGGAGTGGGGTATCAATGGAAAAACGAGGACTGATCTCACTGCGCAGCGTATTGCTGCGGTATCTGGTACGGACCGCAGTGGACTGTGTACTGGCAGTGGTGGTGTGGTTTCTGCTGCTGCTCCTGTACATCGACAGTGGATTGTTTCTGCCTGCCCGCTCTGCTGCTGAGGCTGCACAGACGGCGGTGCAGAAGATCCTGCCGGAGATGACGGCTGAAACCTTTGATGCGTCCCGGCTGGACCCGCTGTGCCGGTATGTCCTTTATGCCGGGCAGGACGGGGATGAAGTGCTTGCTACCAACATGGATGACCGTCATCTGCAATGGGCGCTGGAAGAGCGGCAAGGAACGGTCCGCTGGCACGTTGGGTACACACAGTATTATTTGGGGGCAACATTACGGGACGGAAGCTTTTGTCAACTGCAATTTGATTATGCGGTACCCTATGCGGACCCTGCGCTGCGCAGAACATTGCCGGATGTGCAGACGGTGCATGTTGTACTGGGCATATTCCTGCTGCTGGGTGTGATAGGGTGGAGTACCCATCGGACCGGAAAATTTCTGGCCCGCGAGGCGGAAAAGCTGACCGAAGCTGCACAGAACGTGGCACAGCAGAACTTGGAGGAAAGCGGATTCGGCCATGCGAGGGTAAAAGAATACGATGCTGCGTTACAGGCATTGCAGACCATGGGCGGTGAATTGACCGACAGTTTGCAGCGGCAGTGGGATATGGAACAGCGGCAGCGGGAACAGATCATGCAGCTTTCCCACAAACTGAAAACGCCGCTGACACTCATTCAGGGCAACGCGGAACTGCTGGCGGAGGATGAGAACCTGACCACGGAACAGAAACGGCAGCTGGAGATCATCCTGCGAAGTACCGAGCAGACACGCGAATATCTCCTGCGCATCCGTGCCGAGGTGCAGACTCCGTTGAAATACAAACAGAAGCCATAGAAAAGCGGCCCCGCCGCGTTGGGATACCAACGTGACGGGGCCGCTGTGTTGTTCTTTGGAGTACCCGGAAAAATCAGCCCTTGCCGACGCAGCCGAACAGCCCACCAGCAGAATGACCGTGCGGTGATGGATGCGTATGGTTTTGTGAAGGAAACCGAAGCCCGTACCAGCGAAAGCGCCTGTGTGGCCGAGCTGATGAAGCTTTATCAGAAACTCTCGGCAGAAAAGAACGCAGAATAAGCTCGGCAGTCCGCTCCCGAAAAAGAGCAGCCGCCTTGAAGATCCCGCACGTTTCCCAAACGCGTGCGGGATTTTTTGCGCAAATCTCTTGCATCCGGTCTGCCGGTGCGGTATGCTTAACCAATAGAGCATTGCAGAGGGAGGGGACCCGAGATGGACAGAGATGAGATCCGGTACCTGCTGGGCAGCACGATTTTTGCGCGGGCCAAAGCTTACCGCGACCGGATACGGGATGTCAGCTGCGAAGTGGCGGAAAACGGTGTACGCCACCTGAGCGCCCAGGTGGAAGGCAGCGGACATCAGCTGTACCGGACCCAAGCCTGGCTGCGGGAAAACGGTACCTTTGTCAGCGCGAGCTGTACCTGTCCCTACAATGAGAATGGCGATGGTCCCTGCTGCAAGCATATCGGCGCTCTGCTTCTGTGGGATTGTGAACAGACCGAGAAGCAACCTGTTGAAAAGCAGACCGCGGCTGCAGATCCGGCCGGGATCCCCGGGGTGGTGCGGGGCACGGCGGGCCTGCCTGCCCATCTGGCAGAGGAGCCGGAGCCGCTCCGGAAGGACAGCTACGAGTCCGGGCTGGAAATGCTGTTCGGCAAAAAGTGGCGGGGCGAGGAACCGGAGTCGGATTACGAAGTCCGTCAGCTGCTGCAGACCTATCAGAAAGGGGCGCTGGCCGAGGTGGATGCGGCCCCCGTCTGGGAAGATGGCCGCACCCATTTTGCGGAGCTGGAACCGGAACTGACCTTGATCCCGGGGGAGCGTCCCTGGCTGCGGCTGCGGATCTCGGCAGACAGCGGGCGGCAGTATGTGGTCAAGAGCATTCCGGAGCTGCTGACGGCGGTGGAAGAACACCGCACAGTTTTTTACGGAAAAGCGCTGGAATTCCGCCACAGCTGGGATGCCTTTACCCCGGAGAGCCAGCAGCTGCTGCGGCTGCTGCGGCGTCAGATCAGTGCGCGGAAGAGCGTGGAAAGCAGTCTGCGGACCTACGGCAGCACCGAAAAGGGCGGGCCTGCAGGCGGCATGGCCCTGAACGGGGAGATCTTTGACGGGCTGGTGAGTCTGTACGAGACCACCGGCTGGCTGGGCGGATATGAGCTGAAGAGCGGGATGCCGGCTCTGACCATGCAGGTGAACCGGCGCCGGGGCGGCGTGGAGGTGGCGGTGTCCCCGTCCCTGGGCTGGACTTCCGGGCTGGATCATGAGTATTTGTACAGCGAGGACACCCTCTGGCAGCTGGACCGGGCAGGCAGTGCCCGGCTGCTGCCCGCGCTGAAAGCCCTCTGCGGCAAGAGTCTGTTTTTCACCACAAAGGACGCCACCGCGTTCTGCAGCTATGTGCTGCCGGAGCTGGGGCACCGGGTGACCATTGAGGACCCGGAGCGGCTGCTGCTGAATCAGATCCCGCTGGAACCGGTGGTGCAGTTTTATCTGGATGCCCCGCAGATGGGGGCTGTGTCGGCCCATGCAGAATTCCTGTACGGGGAGGACCGGGTGCGCCCCGGCGAGCCTGCCCCCGCCGGTCTGCTGCGGGACGCCCGCACCGAACAGCGGGCAGGGCGTCTGCTGGGCCGGTATCTGGAACCGGGGCTGGACACCATGGGCAGCGGCGTGGCCACGAAATACGAGACCTATGAGGAAGAGGCAGTCTACCGCTTTCTGGAGGAGGGCGTCCCGGCGCTGCTGGCAGAGGGCGAGGTCTACCTGACCGATGCCTTCCGGAACCTGCAGGCGGCTCCGCCCCGGATCTCGGTGGGGGTGTCGGTCCACGGCAGCGTTCTGGATCTGGAAGTGGACACCGGCGAGTTCCCGGTCAGTGAGCTGAAGGCACTGCTGAAGTCCCTCCACCAGAAAAAGCGATACCACCGTCTGCGGGACGGCCGCCTGCTCCGGCTGGATGATTCCATGGAGGCGCTGGACGAGCTGAACGAGACGCTGGAACTGTCCGGCGCAAAGCTGGGCAAGAACCATGCGCAGCTGCCCCTCTACCGTGCCCCCAGTCTGGACCGGGCCCTTTCGGGGCAAAACGGCATCCGCTTCAACCGGGACGATGCGTTCCGGCAGATCAGCCGGAGCTTTCATGCGGTGAAAGACAGCGAGTATACCCCGCCGGAATCTCTCCGGAAAGTATTGCGAAAATACCAGCGGGACGGCTACCGCTGGCTGCGGACACTGGACAGCTACGGCATGGGCGGCATTCTGGCGGACGATATGGGTCTGGGCAAGACCCTGCAGGTGCTGAGCTACCTGCTGGCCATCAAGGAACAGGGGGAGAACACCCTGCCCAGCCTGATCGTCTGCCCGGCGTCGCTGGTGTGGAACTGGGCAGAGGAATGCCGGAAGTTCACCCCGGAGCTGGTCTGTGTGCCGGTGGATGGCGATGCCGCCCACCGGGCGGCTCTGGCGGACAGCTGGGATGCCGCGGATCTGGTGGTGACCAGCTACGACCTGCTGCGCCGGGACGAGGGCCTTTACGAGGGCCGGAAATTCTATGCCTGCATCCTGGACGAGGCGCAGGCCATCAAGAACCACACGACCCAGAAATACAAGGCGGTCTGTCAGGTGGAGAGCCGGGTCCGCTTTGCCCTGACCGGTACTCCGGTGGAGAACCGGCTGGGCGAGTTGTGGAGCATCTTCTCCTTCCTGATGCCGGGGTATCTGCCGCCGTACAAGAGCTTCTGCGCCCGGTTCGAAAAGCCCATCGTGCAGGAGGACGACAAAACGGCTGTGCGCCGGCTGAACCAGCTGACGGGGCCTTTCATCCTCCGCCGGATGAAGTCGGAGGTGCTGAAGGAGCTGCCCCCCAAGACGGAGAGCGTCTACCGCATCGAGCTGGAAGAAGAGCAGCGCAAGCTCTATCTGGCGGCGGTGGTGGATGCCCGGGAGAAGCTGCGGGCCGCAAAGCCGGAGGACAAGATGGCAGTATTCGCCGTCCTCATGCGGCTGCGGGAGATCTGCTGCGACCCGAGGCTCATCGCTGACAACTGGACGGGCGGCAGCGCCAAGCTGGAAGCCTGCACCGAGCTGGTGACCAGCGCCGTGGAGGGCGGCCACCGCATCCTGCTGTTCAGCCAGTTCACCTCGATGCTGGAACTGCTGGCAAAGCGGCTGGATCAGGAAGGGATCAGCCACTTCACCCTGCAGGGTTCCACTCCGAAACCGGTGCGGGCCGAGCTGGTGCGCCGGTTCAACAGCGGGGAGGTCAGCGTGTTCCTGATCTCGCTGCGGGCCGGCGGCACCGGCCTGAACCTGACGGCGGCTGATATCGTGATCCATTACGACCCGTGGTGGAATGTGGCGGCCCAGAATCAGGCCACCGACCGTGCCTACCGCATCGGCCAGCAGAACCCGGTGCAGGTGTATAAACTGATCGCACAGGATACGATCGAAGAAAAGATCGTGGAATTGCAGCAGGCAAAGCAGTCGCTGGCTGAAACGGTGACCGGAAGCGCGGACGGCGCCATCCTTGCCATGAAGCCGGAAGAGCTGCTGAAACTGCTGGAAGGGAGCGAACCATGAATTACGCATTGTTTTCGGTGCCGGTGGGCACCATTTACGACCTGTCCCGGCCCGTCAAAGAAAATGAGGACGGGGAACTGGTCTCCGCCATCGGGGACGAGGGCCTGTACGGACAGGCCTGTCAGGTGCGGACCCTGCCCGGCGGCGTGATGGCCGGGGGGGAGCATCTGCCCCCCGATGTGGCGGAGGTGGTCAGCTTTTACGGCTACCACGGCTATGTCTGGCGGCAGGAGCTGCAGTTCGTGGAGGAGGATGCCCTGTGGGACTATCTGGGCGGGCGGCTCGTTCTGGTGGACCGGGCAACAGATGTCCTCAGCCTGCCCCGGGTGCAGGGCATCCGGATGCTGGAGCTGGAACAGGGCGGCGTTCTCCGCCGCCAGCCGGAGACATCCGAAGAGGCCGAAGCGCACAAGGGCTGGGCGAAGGTCGCCCTGCTGGACGGCCGGACGGGCTATGTCCGGGATGTGGCGCTGGAACCGGTGCGGTACGAGATGGCAGCGGTCTTTTCCCAGCGGGAGGGCCGTGCCTTTGACGATGCACTGGCGGATACCTGGAACACCACGGCGGACCGGCTGGTGCCGGAGATGCTGGACCGCCTGTACGGCGGCAGCGAGGAGGCCTTCCGGGCGGCAGTCTGTACACAGGCGAAAAAATATCTGGGCACGGAATACCGCTGGGGCGGAAAATCCGGCCGCGGCATCGACTGCTCGGGCCTGGTCAGCAGCGCCTATATGCAGTGCGGCGTCCTCATCTACCGGGATGCGAAGATCGTGGAGGGCTGGCCTATGCACGAGATCCCCTTTGCGCAGAAAAAGCCGGGGGATGCCCTCTATTTCCCCGGCCACATCGCCCTGTATCTGGGCGAAGGACGGTACATCCACTCCACCGGGGCAGCGGCCAGCGGCGGTGTGGTCATCAACAGTCTCGACCCCGCCGACCCGCTCTACCGGGAGGATCTGGTGAAGAGCCTGTATGCCGTCGGAAGTATTTTTTGAACCTTTCGGTCAGGGCCGCCGGGCTTTGATGGAAAGAGGTTTTTAGACAGAAGGAGTTCCTCATGAAAGTCTTTGATCTGCATTGTGATACCCTCAGTGAGCTGCGCCATGCGCAGCAGCGGGGCGAGGCCATGAGCTTTGCCCGCAACGATCTGCACATCGATCTGGAAAAACTGGAGCAGGGCGATTATATGCTCCAGTGCTTCGCCGCCTTTGTGAACCTTGCCGACCCCACCCCCGGGGCCGACCCGCTGGTGACGGCGCTGGAAGAGATCGACATCTTCAAGCGGATCATGGAAAAGTATTCGGACCGCATCGCCCCGGTCTACCGCCCGGAGGATATCCGGAAAAACGCGGCGGCCGGGAAGATCAGCGGGATGCTGACCATCGAGGAAGGCGGCTGCTGCAAGGGCAGTCTGGGCGTACTGCGCCGGATGTATGAGCTGGGTGTCCGGATGATGACCCTGACCTGGAACCACGAAAACGAGCTGGCCAGCCCCAATGTGGTGCCCGGGGCCGGCACCGATGCCATCTGGCCCTGCCAGCCCAACACCGAGACCGGCCTGAAGGAAAAGGGCTATGAGTTCCTGGCCGAAATGGAGCGGCTGCACATCATCGCGGATGTGAGCCACCTGTCGGACAAGGGCTTTTGGGACATTGCGGAACACAGCACCCGGCCCTTTGCCGCCAGCCATTCCAACTGCCGCGCTCTGGCCCCCCACTGCCGCAACCTGACCGATGAGATGATCCGGGTCATGGCGGAAAAAGGCGGTCTGGTGGGCCTGAACTACTGTTCCGGCTTCCTGGACGACCAGCCCCGCCCCGAGCTGTGCCGCAGCACCACGGCCCTGATGGCAAAACACGCGGCCCATTTCAAGAAGGTGGGCGGCATTGAGATCCTGGGTCTGGGCAGCGACTTCGACGGCATCGGCGGAAGGCTGGAGCTGGACAGCTGCGCAAAGCTGCCCCTGCTGGCGGACGCCCTGCAGAAGGAAGGCTTTACCGAGGACGAGGTCGAAGCCATTTTCTACCGCAACGCACAGCGGTTCTTTGAAGACAATCTGTAAAAATAAGGGAGGATATTCCGAAATGGATCAGAATATGACGCTGGAAAAGCGGATCGCCGCCGAGCTGTACTCCTATCAGGGGAAGATGAGCGTCTTTGTGGACGACCTGCAGGGAAATACCGTGGAGGTCGGGGCTGACGAAGAATTCGAGACCGCCTCCACCATCAAGGCCTTTATCCTGGCAGTGCTGTATCTTCAGGCCAGCCGGGGAAAGGCGGATCTGGAGGAAGAGATCGCCTACGAGGCCAGCCAGTTCGTGGACGGCTCCGGAATGCTGCGGGCGCTGGGCGTGGGGGCAAAGCTCCGGGTGAAGGACACCGCCACCATGATGATCATCTGCTCGGACAACATTGCCACCAACATGATCATCGATTATCTGGGGCTGGATACCATCAATGCCTGCATCCGGGAGCTGGGCTTTGCCCACACGGTGCTGCACAACCCCCTGCACTTTGACCGCTACGACAAGCTGGGCACCACCACGCCCCGGGACTATGCGTCCCTCTTTGCCCGGGTGGCAAAGGGAACGCTGGTCAGCCCCGAGGCCAGTGCAGAGATGCTGGGCATCTTCCGGCAGCAGCACTACAACACCATGCTGACCCACGATTTCCCCCAGTTCTATCTGGACTGCGAGGAGACCGGCGAGCCGGAGCTGATCTGGGTGGCCAGCAAGAGCGGCAGCATGAACGCCTGCCGCAACGACGGCGGCATCATCCA
>CAKSZU010000078.1 GCA_934526125.1 uncultured Faecalibacterium sp.
CTTTGGTGATCGGGCACATATTCTGTACTTGCTGCGAATAGGTCATAATCATACTCTCCTTTTGACAAATTGATGCCATCGGCAGGAGCTTCCCGCCGTTTGCACTGACCGGCGGCCCCGCTCTCATCGGTGCTGCGCCGGTACTACCACGCATGATTTTATTATAGAGAACCTTGCCGCAATTTTCAAGACGTTTTGCGGATTTTTTCACAAGCATTTTTGGCGGTTATTCGTAGCTAACCGTCACTTTCACAGCTTTTGCCGCCGTGATTGTCATTTTTCTATCAATTTTGTCAGCCACCCGGTTCCGGCCCGGCGGCGGGCGGTGTCCGGACGGGCTGCAGCTGCCAGATGGCCGCGAAACCTGCCGCCGCTCCTGCCATGGCCAGCCAGTGCCGCCCGGTCTCCAGCCCCCACAGTTCGGCCGCAAAGGGGAAGGCCAGACTGCCCACGCTCTGCCCCAGCGCCAGAAAGCCGTAATTGACCCCTGCATGGGGCAGGCCGAACAGGTCGGTGGAAAGGGACGGCAGCACCGCCGCCAGCGCCGAGTAGCAGAAGGTCAGCCCCGCATACACCGCCGGGACACCCCAGCCCCGGGCAAACAGGAACGCCCCCGAAAGCCCCAGCGAGGCCCCGAACAGGATCAGGTCCGTGGGGCGGCGGCCGATCCGGTCGCTGAGCAGGGGCATCAGCAGCCGCCCGGCCGCACTGCCCACGCTGCCCAGCACGATGCTCCACAAGGCCTGTTCCTCTTCCAGCCCCCGCTCCATCCCCAGCCGCAGGATGATGGGGCTGAACAGCAGCACCGCCGGGGTCGAAAAGCAGACTGCCCCGGTGCAGAGCCAGTACTGCTTTGTGCGGAGCATCTGCCGCGGGGCCAGGTCGATGCCGTTTTTGCCGCCTTGCTGCTGTTTTTTCGTCTTTTCTTCCGGCGGGTCCGTCAGCAGGGCGCTGCCCACAAGACAGACCGGCAGTGTCAGGGCACCCAGCGCCCAGAAGGCCCCCCGGATGCCCTGCACCGGGCCGAAGCCCTTCAGGGCCGTCCGGACGAAGAAGGTCAGGAACGCCCCGGAAAGTCCCACTGCCCCGCCGATGACCCCGGTGGCCAGCCCCTTGCGTCCGGTGTACCATTTCTGCGCGCAGGACTGGATGGACGGGTAGAGGAATGCCGTGCCCAGCCCCGCCGGGACGCTGAACCCCGCCCAGAACCAGCCGCCTGCTTCCCCGGGCAGGACCGCCGCGGCAAAGAACCCGCCGCAGAGCAGGCCCGTGCCCCAAAGGGCCGCACAGCGGGGGCCTTTTTTGTCCTGCAGGAAACCTCCCAGTACGCACCCCACCCCGAACGCCGCGATCAGGATGCCGAAGGCATATCCCGCCCCCGCCTCGCTCAGGCCGTATTCTTCCATGACCGGCTGCTGGAACACCCCCCACGCCGCCGGAAGCCCCGTCAGGATCTGGATCATCGCCCCGGCGGCCAGAATGGCCCAGGGATGCCGGGCTGTAAATTGCTGCATTCGTCTCACCTCTCCCCTAGTGTGTCCTTTTTCATTGACAAAACGGCATGAACCTTTATAATTAAAGAGATTCAAAACAAACATAACCTCACCTTTTCCGTCCGCTTCCCGGGGATCGCCCCTGGCTTCCCCTTTGGGGGAGCTGGCGAGCGGATGCGAGACTGAGAGGGCGAGGATGCTGAGAAAGAGGAACGATCCTATGAAAACACAGGCATTGAAAGGCATGCGGGACCTGCTGCCCGCCGAGCAGACCCTGCGCGACTACATCCAGGGCAAGATCCTGGAGACCTACCGCGCTTCCGGCTTTGAGCGCATCTCCACCCCCATGCTGGAGGATATGGAAAATCTGGACAAATCCGACGGCGGCGACAACCTGAACCTGATCTTCAAGGTAATGAAGCGGGGCGACAAGCTGGCCAGCGCCCTGGAGTCCGGCGACCCCAAACAGCTTTCGGACATGGGCCTGCGCTATGACCTGACCCTGCCCCTCTCCCGCTTCTACGCTGCCAACAAGGACAAGCTCCCCCACCCCTTCAAGGTCATCCAGACCGACCGGGTGTTCCGCGCCGAGCGTCCCCAGAAGGGCCGCCTGCGTGAGTTCGTCCAGTGCGACATCGACATCCTGGGCGACGAGTCCCCCAACGCCGAGGTCGAGCTGATCGACGTGACCACCCGCGCCCTGCTGAACATCGGTTTCACCGGCTTCACCGTCAACATCAACGACCGCCGCATCCTGCGCGGGATGCTGGAGAGCATGGGCTTTGCCCCCGATACGCTGGACTCCGTCTGCATCACCTTCGACAAGATGGACAAGATCGGTGCCGAGGGCGTCAAGGCCGAGCTGACCGAGAAGCAGCTGCCCGAGACCGCCATCCAGGCATTGGCCGACTTCATCGCCGCCGGGGATGTGACGCTGGAGTCCGTGGCCTCCCGCTGCGCCGACCCCGCCATTGCCGATGACCTGAAGTATGTGCTTTCCACCGCTTCCGCCATGGCCGGCGGCCGGTATCAGGTGGCCTACTGCCCCAGCCTGGTCCGCGGTCAGGGCTACTACACCGGCATGGTGTTCGAGATCACCTGCCCGCAGTTCAGCGGTGCCGTGGCCGGCGGCGGCCGCTATGATAACATGGTGGGCAAGTTCCTGGGCACCCAGGTGCCCGCCGTGGGCTTCTCCATCGGCTTCGAGCGGGTCTGCGGCATCCTGCTGGAGCAGGGGTATCAGATCCCCGGCGCCAAGCAGAAGATTGCCCTGCTCTACGGCAAGGACACCGATTTCCCCGCCGTGCTGGCAAAGGCTGCCACCCTGCGTGAGAACTACAACGTCACCGTCCTGCCCCAGGCCAAGAAGCTGGGCAAGCAGCTGGGCCAGCTGGAAGCTTCCGGCTTTGCCGGGGCCGCCTTCATGGACAAGGACGAGGTCAAGATCTTCGCACAGCAGTAATCTCCCCGTTGACAGCAAATGCCCCCTCCAACGCTTCCGCCGGAGGGGGCATTTTTCGCATTCTGTGCTTTACAGACTGTACAGTTCCGTATATTTCTTTGTTAAATAATCCAGATAGTAGTGCGAATCAAACGTGCCGCATGCGTTCTGCACGATCTCGGCCGGTTCCAGCAGGTGGCCGTACTGGTGTACCTTCTCCCGCAGCCATCCGGTCACGCGGGCAAGGTTTCCGTGGGCCACGGCACCGTAGACGTCGAACTCCTGCTCCATATTGTGGAACATCTGGGCCCCGTAGGCATTGCCCAGCGCATAGGAGGGGAAGTAGCCGAAGGACCCGCCGGACCAGTGGCTGTCCTGCAGGCAGCCCTCCCGGTCGTTGGGGACTTCCACGCCCAGGTACTCCCGGTAGAGCCGGGCCCACTCGGCGGGGACGTCCGCGGCCTGCAGGGTGCCGCCGATGAGCTGCTTCTCGATCTCATACCGCACCATGACATGGAGGCAGTAGGTCAGCTCGTCGGCCTCGGTGCGGATGAGGCTGGGCTCCACCTTGTTGACCGCCCGGTAGAACTGCTCGGCAGACACATTGCCCAGCTGCTCCGGGAAGAACTCCTGCACTTTGGGGTAGATCAGCCCGATGAAGGCCCGGGAGCGGCCGATCAGGTTCTCGTAGAAGCGGGACTGGCTCTCGTGGACGCCCATAGACACGCCGCCGGTCAGGCAGGTGTACTGCAGATCATCCCGGATGCCCAGCTCATACAGGGCATGGCCGCCCTCGTGGAGGATGGAGTACATAGAGGACGCCACATTGTGCAGGTCGTAGTTGGTGGTGATGCGGACATCCCTGTTGTTGAACTCCAGCGTGAAGGGGTGTTCGGTCTCCCCCAGACCGCAGTGGCCCCGGTCCAGCCCCATGACCTCCATCAGGTAATCGGCAAAGGCTTTCTGCTGCTCTGCCGGGTATTCCAGATGCAGGAAGCTGTCGTCCACCTGGGGTTTCTCCCCGATGGCCCGGATCAGGGGTACCAGCCCCCCGCGCAGGGTCTCAAAGAAGGCGTCAAGCTGCTTCGTATCCACGCCCCGCTCGTACTCGTTCAGCAGGGCATCGTAGGGGGCCTTTTCTGCGTCATAGTAGGCGGCGAATTTCCGGTTGTACTCCACCAGCTCCTGCAGCACCGGGCAGAAGGATGCAAAATCGTTTTCTGCCTTGGCCCGGTGCCAGACGTCGCTGGCCCGGTTGGTCAGCTCGGTATAGGCCATATACTCATTGGCCGGGATGCGGGTCAGCTGCCGGGCACGGCGGCTCAGCTCCTCCACCTCCCGGCGGTGCAGGGTGTCCAGCCGGTCTTTTTCCGCGCCGAGTTCTTCCAGCAGGGTCTGCGTCTCCGGGCTGGTCATGAGCTTCTGCTCCTCCCCGGCCAGGATGCTCAGGGCCACGCCCCGGCCCTCGGCGGTGTCCTTCGGGGCCACCGTCACCGCGTCCAGGTACAGGCTGTTCTCAGCGCAGGCGTAGGCGTACAGCTTCTTTTGCAGGGCATCCAGCGCCTGCAGGTTCCGGGTCAGTTCCATCTTGTTCTCCTTCGTTTACAGCCGGGTCGGGAAAGCTGCATTCTTCCAGTAAAATTTCCGGCGGACCTCGGGGTCCGGGTCCGGGATCTCAAAGGTATACCGCTCGGTGGCATTGATGACGGTGGTCGGCCCGCAGGTGCAGACCCGCGGGAGCTTGGCGTCATAATTCAGGTGGACATGCCCATGGATGAACCACCGGGGCTGATACTCTTCCAGCAGGTCGTTGAAGCAGGCAAAGCCCCTGTGGGCCGGGTCGGTACCATCGTTGAGCCCGGCCGCCGGGGCATGGGTCAGCAGCAGATCGATGCCCCCCGCATGGTGGGCCTTGAACCAGAGCCGCCGCGCCCGGCGTCGCATCTCCTTTTCGGTATACTGGAAGGTGTCCTCCTGGTTGTAGCGCAGGCAGCCGCCCAACCCCATGATGCGCAGCCCCTTCCAGACATAGACCTCATCGTCCACACAGATGCAGCCCCCGGGCTCGCCCTCCCGGCGGTAGCTGCCGTCGTGGTTCCCATGGACATACAGGATCGGGGCCGCCGTAAAGTTTGTCAGATACTCAAGGTATTTTCGGGGCAGATCCCCGCAGGAAAGGATCAGGTCGATCCCGGCCAGCCGTTCCCGGCTGCAGTAATCCCACAGGGCTCTGGAGGGAGTATCGGATATCGCAAGTATTTTCACGTCCGCAACGCTCCGTTCTCTTCGTTTGTCTGCCGTTACAGCGGCTTGCCCGTCAGGCTGTTCAGTCCGTTGATGTCCACAAGGCCCCGGGTCTTGATGTCCAGTTCCTCGTAGTGGGGCAGGCTGCCCTCCACACACTCGCCCAGCCAGTCCATCTCCATCAGCTCCTTGGGGGTATAGGTCTCCGCCGCCGGGGCCTTGGGGATGTGTCCCTGGGCAAAGATCCCCGCCGGGAAGATGGGCAGTTCGTTGGCCTTCATGGTCTTTTCCATCAGGTCCAGCAGCTGGCGGGTGCCCTGGGGCAGGGGCTCGTAGTAATCCAGCCGCTCGGCATCGCTGCGGAAGCCCCACCAGTAGTTGATGGCCTTTCCGTTGGCACCGCTGTCCCAGGTGCCCTCAAAGATGGAGCGGATGATCCCGATATAGAACGCCTCCCACTTCCAGACCGGAAGCGCCACCGGCTGCACACTGCCGTCCGGCATCCTGCGGCACAGGCCGTAATCCCGGTGGCTGCCCGCAGGCTCATAGGGGCTGCCCGCATGGAACAGGGTGATGTCCGGACAGTCGGAGAAATCCAGCGGTTTTCCCTCTTCCGGCAGGCAGGCCCACCGCAGCAGGATGTGGCTGGCCGGGCGCACCGTCCGCAGGCCCCGGGCAAAGGCATTGATGGCCGCCGGGGCGCCGTAGACGGGGTTAGTCGCCACATAGCCCACCCGGTCGCTGTTGTTCAGAATGCCCGCCAGCATTCCCAGCAGATAGTTTGCCTCGTAGGTGCGCGGGTAATAGGTGCGCACCAGCGGATGCGGCGCGTTGACGCAGCAGTTCAGGAACCGGGTCTTGGGGTGCTGGGCCGCCACCTTCAGGCAGGCGGAGCGCATCCGGGTGCAGGTGGTGAACACCACGTCCGCATTGTCGTGGGCCACCTCTTCCAGCACCTGTTCGGCGTCGATCTCCGGGCTGACGTTCTCCCGGTTGGTGATGACGAGCCGCCCGGGGAACTTCTCCTGCAGGGCCTCGATCCCTTTTTCGTGGCCCCGCACCCAGGCGCTGCTCTTGGCATCGTACTCGTGCAGGAACACCACCCGCAGCTCGCTGGGGCGGCTGAAGATGTTCAGTCGGCTCAGAAGCGGCTCGCTGCCGGGCTTCGGCTCCAGCGAGAGTTCCACCGCGTGGGGTTCCTTCAGGATCCGGATCTCGTCCCACAGTTTGGACAGATTGTCCCGCACCTGGCTGGGGGTGGAGCGGCAGGCATCGGAATAGCGGTACACCGACAGATACACCAGCAGGGCATCGCCGGGGGTCAGCCCCAGCGCCGAGCCGCCCAGGGCATAGAACTGGCGGCTGAACATGGTATACAGCGCCGAGAAATTCAGCCGGTCGTCGTCGGTCCAGCTTTCGCCGGTGGCCTTGCAGACCAGCGTCTGCAGCCGGGCATACCCGCCCGGACGAGAGAACTGCACGTTGTTGATCCGGCTCAGCTTATAGAAATCGAGGAACTCATAGTAGATCTTGTTTTCCAGCGTGTCGTTCCGGGCCGGGACCAGCCGGGTCACCGTGCCGGGGATGGTGACGGCCTCGTAATATTTGAGAACGGATACCCGCTTGTTGCCTTCCTGCACATAGAACTTGTTCAGGTATTCATAGGCAATGATGGGGGTATGGATCCCCTCATTCAGATGGGCATCGCAGAGGTTCGACCATTTGGTGGCGAACTCGGTATCCTCCTCCAGCAGGGGCATGAAATTGGCGGCAAACGCCGTATGGCGGCCGCTGGTCTTGGTACCCACAATGCTCTCGGCAGGGATATCCACCAGCCCCAGCGGCTCCTGCGCCACGATGTCCACACCGGTCAAAAGATCATCCAGCACCGCAAGATACGGCGACTGGCCCCGCGCCATGCAGGCACGGTATGCGCGCTGACCCGCGCGCAGGGCATTTCTGTAATCTTCCAGCATCGCCACAGCAGGCCTCCCTTCTTCGGGCAACGATCCTGTACGTTCTTTTCCCACCCGCTGCCGCGCACTGCGGCACCGGTACAAGCACAGTATAGCATGAATTTCGGATTTTGGGGAGATTTTCTTCGCCAAAGGTGTTGATTTACAGAATTTTTTCAGGTACGATAGACAGAAAGAGCGATTTGTGAGGTATCCTTTATGCAGACTGAACAACTGCCCCGCCTGGAAGCGGGGGAATATCCCGGCGGCATCTGGTACTACGAGCCCCATACCTACCAGCCTTACCGCTATGTCCTGGGCCGGGTGGGGCGGCACCCGCTGGTGTGCATCGGCATCAACCCCAGCACCGCCCAGCCCGGCGCGCTGGACCCCACCCTGAAAAGCGTGGAGCGTCTGGCCGCAGCCAACGGCTTCGACAGCTGGATCATGTTCAACGTCTACCCCCAGCGGGCCACCGACCCCAACGACATGGACCGTGTGCCGGACCGCGCCCTCTGCGATGAAAACCTGCGCTGGCTGCAGGCCGTGCTGGCCCAGACGGAGCCCACCATGTGGGCCGCCTGGGGCACCCTGATCGAAAAGCGGGACTATCTGCCCAGCCTGATGCGGGAGATGGTGGCCCTGACGCGGGAGCGGGAGATCCCCTGGGTCACCTTCGGCAAGCGCAGCAAGAAAGGCCACCCCCACCACCCGCTCTACCTCCGGAAGGATTCCACCCCGGAGCCCTTCGATGTGGAAAACTATCTGGACACCTGTTTCTGAGGGAGGGAGCCTGCCATGGACACGGAACATTACAATGCCTTCCTGCGCTGGCTGAACGCCCGCCCGGCCCTGAAAAAGACCATCCTCGTCCTGAACCGCTGGCTGCCTGCGGTGCCGTTCGTCTCCTACCCGGTGCTGCTGGTGCTGCTGAACCTGCGGTGGTTCCGCCTGCTGGGCACCGACCATGCCGCCGCCCTTGATTTTATGCAGTGCATCGCCCAGGCCATTCTGGTGCCCGCCGCGGTGTTCCTGGGCGGCACCCTGCTGCGGGCAAAGCTCAACTGCCCCCGCCCCTACGAGCAGCCGGGCTTTGTGCCCCTGGTGGAAAAGGAGACCGCCGGCCATTCCTTCCCCTCCCGCCATGCCCTGAGCGCGGCGGTGCTGGCGGCGGTCTGGCTCTATTTCTACCCCGCTGCCGGGGTCTGCATGACGGTTGTGGCCCTGCTCATCTGTGTGCTGCGGGTCCTGGCCGGGGTGCATTTTGTCCGGGATGTGGCTGCCGGGGCCGCCCTGGGGTTTCTCCTCGGTGCGGCCGGAATGTGGCTTCTGTAGGTCCTTTTTTCGTTCTTCCCCAAAAAAATTCCGGAAAATTCAAAATTCCGCTTGACAGAACCCCCATCGTATGATATTATACTTCTCGCAGCGTGTGCCGAACGCTCGCTGCCGAAAGATAAGTACCCCATGGGATTACAACGTGCGCCCGTAGCTCAGGTGGATAGAGCAACTGCCTTCTAAGCAGTGGGCCGGGGGTTCGAGTCCCTTCGGG
>CAKSZU010000079.1 GCA_934526125.1 uncultured Faecalibacterium sp.
GACCAATTCCGTCATCAGATTTTCCCACCGGAGCTGTCCGAACAGGCTCAGCAGAAAGAGAAAACCGGTCAATGCAGCCGCCCGGCAGAGGATCTGCGCGCTGCGGGAAAGCACTTCCGGTTCCAGCACCCATCCGGCCCACAGCAGAAGCGGAAGCAGCCCCAGCACGGCCATGGAAGAAAACTGCGTCCAGCAGATCGTCTGGGCCTGCCGCAGCGTATCGGCCAGCTCCCACCCGAACCAGAGTGCAAGGCCTCCGCAGATCAGTTTCCCGCAGAATTTCTTCCCGCCGGTTTCCCATCCGGACTCCGTAACCAGAAAGGAAAGCAGCGACACCCCCAGTGCCATAGGAAACCCCTGCAGAAGCATCTCCCGGGCCGGGACGGTCCCCATTGAGAGGATGCCCTGCGCAAAGACAGAAACCAGAACGCTGAGGGTCAGGGCCTTTTCCGAAAAAAGAGACTGCTTCATTTTTGCTTTCCCCGTTTCTGCCAGATCGTAAAGGGATGCCGGGAGAGTGCCCGGTCATTGCGGCGGATCAGGCCGTCCTGCGAGAGCGGCCCGGCCGGGAAGTCCGCCGGGGTCAGATAGGGTACCCCCAGCGCCGACACCCGCGTCAGACTGAACAGCACCAGCAGTGCAGAAGCCGTCAGGCCCACCGGCCCCGCCAGCCCTGCCGCCAGCAGGACCACCAGCCGCAGGCAGGTCGCGGCCTCATAGAGAGACGGCGTGACGAATACGGCAATGGATGCCACCGCTGCGGTCAGGATCACCGGGGTACCCATCAGCCCGGCGGAAATGGCGGCATCCCCGATGATGAGGGCTGCGATCAGGCTGACCGAGTGGCCCAGCGTCTGCGGCATCCGCAGGCCTGCCTCCCGGATGATCTCCAGCGTCAGGGTCACCAGGATCATCTCGGCAAACAGCGGAAGCGGCGTGGCCTGCTCGGCTGCTTCGATCCGGAACAGCAACTGCGGCGGAAGCAGCTCCGGCAGGAACACGGCCAGACAGACAAAGCCCCCGGGCAGAAAGATGCTCAGATAAAACGCGGCATATTTCAGGATGCGCAGGAAGGACGCAAAGAACGCCGTCCCGGCGTAGTCATCCAGACACTCGAAGTTCTCGCAGAAAAGGCTGGGCAGGACCAGTGCCGATGGGCTGCCGTTGACGAGGATCACCAGTTTGCCTTCCATGAGCTTTGCCGCCGTCACAGCCGGGCGCTCGGTATAGCTCACCGGGGCAAAGGTGCGCAGTTTACAGGGGAAAAGCCAGGGCACCCAGTAACTGGAATCCAGCAAAAGGCGGGGCGTTGCCCGCTGCAGACGCCGCCGCACCTGCCGGACTGCATCCGGTGCCGCCTGATCCCGGCAGTAGCAGAGGGCATACTCGGTTTTCATGGGACAGTCCGCCTGCCGGATCTCCATCACCAGGGTATCGTTTCGGAAGAGCCGCCGCAGCAGGCTCAGATTGGTGCGCAGCAGGTCGGTAAAACCTTCCCGGGAGCCGCGCACATTCCCCTCGCCTGCCGGTTCGTCCACCGAACGGGCTTTCAGGCTCTGCACCGAAAACGCGATCCCTCTGGGGCAGCCGTCCAGCAGCAGCACCGCCATTCCGGCAGTCATGCATCGGGTCAGATCTTCCCAGCTTTCCACCGGGGCAGGCTCTGCCGGAAGATCCGAGTGCAGAAACAGCATTTCATAGACCCGGTTCCCGTCCGGCTGTTCCGGCAGCGCAGGACTGCGGCGGTTCACCGCATCCAGGACCAGCCGCCAGAGCCCTTCCAGACTGGCCATGCCGTCAAACAGAACGATGGCCCCTTTGCACCCGTACAGTTCTATTTTCTTCGCATAAAAATCAGCCGATTGGCCAAACCTAGCATCGAGACCCGCAAGGTTCTCTGCCAGACATCCGGAAAGCTGTTTCATCCAGCCGCCCCCTTTTCCGGTAGAATACCCTCGGCAGGGGCCGGTTATGCGCAGCGGTTGCTGCCGGGAGGTGTCCTTTTGAAGCTGCTGATCTTCCGCACGATCCTGATCTATCTCTGCGTCCTGTTTGCCATGCGGCTGATGGGCAAGCGCCAGCTGGGCGAACTGCAGCCCGAGGAGCTGGTTTCCACCATCCTCATTTCCAACCTGGCCTCCATCTCCATTGAGTCGGAGGAAGTCCCGGTAACGGCCAGCCTGATCCCCCTGTTCCTGATTGCGGCACTGGAACTTCTGGGGTCGATCCTCAGTTTCCGGAGCCAGCGCTTTTTCAACCTGATGTCCGGGCGGCCCAAGACTGTGATCCTGAACGGCGAGATCGATCAGGATGCCCTGCGCACCCTGCGGCTGACGGCGGCGGACCTGATGGAAGCACTGCGGGGCAAGGACGTATTCGACCCACGGGAGGTTTCCTATGCGGTCGTGGAGACCAACGGCAGTCTCTCCGTGGCCCTGCGGCCGGAGCGGGAACCAGCCACCCTTGCCGACCTCAGCATAAAGGTACAGCAGGCACAGGCCACCGTCCCCTTTGTTCTGGACGGGCAGGTCCTGGAAGAAAATCTCCGCATCTGCGGCAAGGACCGGGCATGGCTGGAGCGCACCGCGCAGGCCAACGCCCTTCTGCTGGGCGAGATCCTTCTGCTGGTGGGCAACGACACCGAGGATTATTTCCTGCTGAAAAAGGAGCGCCGGTCAAAACCGGACGCCCGGTAAGGAGGACAGTATGAGACGGATCTATGCCTGCATCGGGATCGTGGTCGTTTTGCTGGCCGCTGCCTTTTACAGCAGCTGGCGGGTACAGCAGTTTGCCGACGACATCTCGGAGGATCTGGAGACGGCCATGGAAGCCATCCGGAACGAAGATCTCCCCCGCGCCCGTCAGGCCATCTCCGAAGGGGCCGCACTCTGCGACACCATGCGCGAAGGGATGAATCACCTGCTCCGCACTGAGGACTTCACGGAACTGGAAGCCGCTCTCCGGGCCGCCGATGGGCATCTGGAATTCAGCGCCCCGGAGGAAGCTTTCGGCGAGCTGCGCCGGGCGCAGGTCCGGGTCGAAACATTGGAGTGGCTTTCCCGGCGGCTGATCTGACTGGGCATTATTTTCGCATAATCGGAATTATACGAAGAATCGTGCGTTCAAAAAGGCCGGCCGCTCTCTGTGAGAAACGGCCGGCCTTCTGGTCAGAGCGTTATTCTTTTTCTTTCCGGTTGACCATCAGCTTTTTCAGCTCATTGAAAAAGCTCTCCACATCGGCAAACTGCCGGTAGACCGAGGCAAAGCGGACATAGGCCACTTCATCGATCTTCTTCAGTTCCTGCATGGTCAGCTCACCGATCCGGACACTGGTGACCTCTCGGTCATAGGAACTCATCAGGGTCTGTTCGATGCTGCTGACCGCTTTTTCCAGAGCCTCGTAGCTTACCGGACGCTTGGCGCAGGCCCGCAGCATGGCATTCAGGAGCTTCTGACGGTCAAAGGGCTCCCGGGAGTTATCCTTCTTGATGACGATCAGCGGGACGGTCTCCACCACCTCGTAGGTCGTGAACCGCATGTGGCAGCGCAGGCACTCCCGGCGGCGGCGGATCCGTTCTCCGTCCTCGGTCGGGCGGGAATCGATCACCTTGGACTCCTCATCGCCGCAATAGGGGCATTTCATAGTTGTTCCTCCTCATGTCGGGGTCAGGGTATCGGCTCAGGCTTTTTTCGGGTTTTCCTTCTTCCCCTTGCGCTCGCTCCACAGCACCCAGGCCGAGGTGGAAACGCAGAGAGAAGTATACACGCCGCTGATCATACCCATCATCAGCGGGAATGCAAAGGTAAAGATGCTGTCCAGACCGTACAGCTTGGAAACGATGCACATCACACCCAGTGCCATCACGGTGGTCACAGTCGTGATCATGGTGCGGCGGGCAGACTGGTTGACCGAGTGGTTGACCAGCTCTTCAAAGGAAGCCTTCTTCCCCATCAGAGCGCGGTTCTCTCGGATGCGGTCGTAGACCACAACGGTATCATTGATGGAGTAGCCCAGAATGGTCAGCATGGCGGCGATGAAGTTGCCGTCCAGCGGGGCGCGCAGCAGCACAAAGGTGCCAAACACCACCATCAGGTCATTCAACAGGGCCAGAACGGCCATCAGGCCGCCGGTCAGGCCGCCGATGCGGCGGAAGCGAACCCCGATGTAAAGCAGGATCAGCAGCAGGGCAAAGATCACGGCCACCAGACTCTTCTGCAGGAAGCGGGTGCCCATGGCCGCGCTGACGTTGCTCAGGGAGAGCTGCGCAAAGGCATTGTCCGGGTACTCGCTGTTCAGGGAGTCCAGCAGGGTTTCCACCTGATCTGTGGTCACCGTCTCGTTGCCGGGCATAGAGATCTTGAGGGTCTGCTCTCCGGTGGCAATGTTCTCGCCGGTCTGCAGGGTCAGGCCGGTGTTTTCCAGTGCGTCCGAAGCCGTCTTCTGGACCGCGGAGGTGTCGAAGTCGCCCTCATAGCTCAGGGTGATCATGGCACCGCCGGTGAACTCGGTATCCAGCCGGACACCGAACAGCACGGCGCAGCACAGGATGCAGACCATCAGGCAGGCAGAGATCCGCAGGAACCGCTTGCGCTGGCCGACAAAGTCGAAGGGCGTCTTTTTTGCAGGCTCCCTGCCGGGCTTTGCGGCACCGTAGAGCCACGGATTCCGCAGCGCCTTGATGGAAGCCGCACCGCGGATCATGACACGGGTAGCAAAGACGCCGAAGACGAAGTTCAACAGCACACCGGTCAACAGCGTATAGCCGAACGCATAGATCGTACCGGCGGTCGAAGGACCGAAGGCGAAGAACAGGAAGTGGAGCATCTTGGCGAAGAAGCCGTCCGAGGGGCCGAAGGCACCCATCAGCACGACAGCCACGATGACGATGGTCACGTTGCCGTCGATGATGGGGGTCAGGCCGCGGGCAAAGCCGCTCTTCAGGGCACCGTCCAGAGACTTGCCGCTGTTGAGTTCTTCCTTGATGCGCTCAGCCGTGATGACGTTAGCGTCCACGCCCATACCGATGGCCAGGATGATGCCGGCAATGCCGGGCAGGGTCAGAGTAAAGCTCTCAAAGACCGGGAAATAACCGGAGACGAATGCCAGCGTTGCCGCCACCTGTCCGGCCAGCGCAATGCAGGCCAGGAAACCGGGCAGACGGTACAGCAGGGTCATCAGCACCACAATGAGGGCAAAGGCGATCAGACCGGCCAAGACCATTGCGCTCAGGCTGTTCTCGCCGAGGCTCGGGCTGATGGTCGAGTAGCTGTCCACCGTCAGGGCAAAGGGCAGTGCGCCGGAGTTGATCTGACGGGCCATCTTGACCACGTCCTCCTGGGTGAAGGGATTGGATGCCGAGCTGGTGATGATGGCAGAACCGTCGGTAATGGCGGCGTTGACGGTCGCCGTGCTGACGTTTTCGTCATCCAGCCAAATGCTGATGGTGCCGTTGCTCTGGTACAGCCGGGTCGTGGCATCTCCGAAAGCCTTGGCACCCTCATCGGTGAACTTCAGGGCCACATAGTACTCGGACGTGCTGCCGCTTACCGGGCCGTACTGTGCGGCTGCGCTCTCCACCATGGAGCCGTCCAGGATCAGGTCGCCGTCGGCAGAACTGCCCTCCCGGAATGTCAGGTAGGCCGTGGTGCCGATCTCCTCAATGGCTGCCTCGGGGTCGAAATCCGTCTCCCCGGACTGCCACGGGAACTCGAGGATCAGACGGTCGGAGTCGTAATCCACATAGAGTTCGTAATCGGTCACGTTCAGACCCACCAGACGGTTCTCAATGACGAGCTGTGCCGCATCGAGCTGATCATCGGTGGCATCGTAGCCGTCCGAAGGGGCAAATGTCACATTGACACCGCCCTTGATGTCCACACCGAAGCGGATATCCTGTGCGCCCTTGATGTAAGTCTTGGTCACATCGCCGTATTTTGCCGACACGCCAAAGAATGCCGTGTAGACAAATGCAGCGATCAGGAGTACTGTGACAACAAGCTGCCATGCTTTGCCTTTTGTCTTCATAAAAATCAGGAAACCTCCAAATATAATAAACCTCCGCCGCACAGCAGAGCCTGCCGCACGGAGGAGATTTTCAACCAGGGGATGCTCAGTCCTGTCCGGCCAGCAGCTTTTCCACCGTTGCCAGCTTCACGCAGACACAGAGCAGGTCGGAAGCGGTCTCCACCTCATCCAGGCTGGGATAGGTCGGCGCAATGCGCAGGTGGGAGTCTTCCGGGTCCTTGTGGTAGGGGTAGGCGGAACCGGCACCTGTCAGGGTCAGGCCGCAGTCCTTGCACAGCTGTGCCACACGCTTGGCGCAGCCGGGCATCACATACAGGCTGATGAAATAGCCGCCCTTGGGGTTGGTCCAGTGGGCGATCTCGCCGCAGGGGGTCAGCTCCTCGGCAAAAGCCGTCTTGACCGCATCGAAGCAGGGGATCAGGCGGCGGCGGTGCTTTGCCATGTGGGCCAGGACGCCTTCCTTGTTCTTCAGGAAGCGAACGTGGCGCAGCTGGTTCATCTTATCATAGCTGATGATCATGACCGAGAAGCGCTTGCACATGTACTTCATGGAGTTTTCGCTGCAGGCAATGGCAGAAACACCGGCACCCGGGAAGGTGATCTTGCTGGTGGAAGTGAACATGAACACACGGTCCTCGTTGCCGTACTTCTTGCTCTCGTTCAGCAGCACCGGAGTCTCGATGATCTCATCGGTCAGGTGGTGGACGATGTAGGCCTCATCCCAGAAGATCTTGAAATCCGGGGCGGCGGTCTTCATCTTTGCGAAGCGCTCAATGGTCTCATCGCTGTAGGTATAGCCGTCGGGGTTGGAATACTGAGGCACACACCAGATGCCCTTGATGGTGTCATCCTCAGCCACCAACTTCTCCACAACATCCATATCCGGGCCGTCCGGGGTCATGGGAACGCTGATCAGCTCAAAGCCGAACTCCTCGGTGATGGCGAAATGGCGGTCATAACCGGGCACCGGGCAGAGGAACTTCCGCTTCTCCACCTGAGACCAGGGACAGGGCGACTCGGGGAAGCCGAATACATAGCCGATGTTGATCAGGTTGTACATCAGCTGCAGACTGGAATTGCCGCCCACAAACACCTCTTCCGGCTTGACGCCGAAGATATCAGCGAACAGGACACGGGCCTCGTGCAGGCCTTCCAGGTCACCGTAGTTGCGGGCATCCGTGCCGGCATCGGTGGTGTAGTCGGTCATCTGAAGCAGACCCATGGCCAGGTCCATCTGGTGAGGGCCGGGCTTGCCGCGGGCCATGTTGAGTTTCAGGTTCATGGACTGAAACTTTTTATACTCCTCTTCCAACTTTGCCTTTTCGGCAGTGAGTTCGTCACGATTCATCTCAAGATAGTTTGCCATTGAAAACACACTCCTTTATCGTACTTCCAGTTTCCCACTGTCCGGGACCGGGTCTTCCGGGAGTTCCTGCCAGGGAAACCTCCTGCCGCAGTCGTCCAGACTTCATTATTATAACGCAGAATCCCCCGCGAAACAAGCATAATACAAAAAAAGCCCTGCCGGAAGCCAAAGCTTACAGCAGGGCTGCTCTCCCCTTGCTGCCTGGGATGCAGATCAGCTCAGGGATACCTGATTCTTATACCGTTTGCGCACGGCACCATACTCCAGATGAGCCTCGCCGCCCTCCACGGTATCCTTGTCGATGGTGACACGGATGATGGTGGGGTCGTTGGGCACATCGTACATGATGGGCAGCAGGATGCTCTCCATCACGCTGCGCAGACCGCGGGCACCGGTCTTGCGCTCAATGGTCTTGCGTGCAATGGCGTGGAGGGCCTCATCGGTGAACTCCAGCTCCACGTTGTCCATGCTCAGCAGTTCCTTGTACTGCTTGACCATACTGTTCCGGGGCTCCTTCAGGACGCGCACCAGCGCATCCTCGTCCAGATCATCCAGCACGGTGATGACCGGCAGGCGTCCGATCAGCTCCGGGATCAGACCGAACTTGACCAGATCGTGGGGCTCCACCTTCCGCAGCAGGGCGCGCTGGGCGTCCTCGGAGTTGTCCTTCAGGCTGCTGCCGAAGCCCAGTGCCGACTTGTCGGTGCGGCGCTGGATGTACTTGTCCAGTCCATCAAAGGCACCGCCGCAGATGAACAGGATGTTGGTGGTATCGATCTGGATGAACTCCTGCTGGGGGTGCTTGCGGCCGCCCTGCGGCGGCACATTGCTCACGGTGCCCTCCAGGATCTTCAGCAGAGCCTGCTGGACGCCCTCGCCGCCCACATCGCGGGTGATGGAGGGGTTCTCGCTCTTGCGGGTGATCTTGTCGATCTCATCAATATAGATGATGCCGATCTGTGCCTTCTGCACATCAAAGTCCGCTGCCTGAATGAGCTTGAGCAGGATGTTCTCCACGTCCTCGCCCACATAGCCTGCCTCGGTCAGGGTGGTGGCATCCGCAATGGCGAAGGGCACACCCAGCATCCGGGCCAGCGTCTTGGCCAGCAGAGTCTTGCCGACACCGGAAGGTCCCAGCAGCAGCACGTTGGATTTCAGAAGCACCACAACGGAGCCCTTGCCGCTGAGGATC
>CAKSZU010000080.1 GCA_934526125.1 uncultured Faecalibacterium sp.
CAGCTGAACGCCCTGTTCGGCTACATCATGAACATCCTCATGGCCCTGATGATGCTGAGCATGGCTTTCGTCATGATTTCCATGTCCGCCGCTTCCGCCAAGCGTATCGTGGAAGTGCTGGACGAGACCACCGACCTGCCCGCCCCCAAGGCCCCCGTGCAGGAAGTGAAGGACGGCGGCATCGAGTTCGAACACGTCACCTTCAAGTACAAGCACGGCTCCGGCCAGCCGGTGCTGAATGACATCACCTTCAGCATCCACCCGGGCGAAACGCTGGGCATCATCGGCGGCACCGGCAGTGCAAAATCCAGTCTGGTGCAGCTGATCCCCCGCCTGTACGATCCTGAGACCGGCAGCGTGAAGGTCGGCGGCGTGGATGTCCGGGATTACAGCCTCGACGTCCTCCGCCGGGAGGTCTCCATGGTGCTGCAGAAGAACGTTCTGTTCAGCGGCACCATCCTGGACAACCTGCGCTGGGGCGATGAGAACGCCAGCGAGGAAGCGTGCATCCGGGTGGCAAAGCTGGCCTGCGCCGATGAGTTCATCGAGCGCTTCCCCGACAAATACAACACCTGGATCGAACAGGGCGGCTCCAACGTTTCCGGCGGCCAGAAACAGCGTCTGACCATCGCCCGTGCCCTGCTGCGTAAGCCCAAGGTGCTGATCCTGGATGACTCCACCAGCGCCGTGGATACCGCCACCGACGCAAAGATCCGCAAGGCGTTCCGGGAAGAGATCCCCGGCACCACCAAGATCATCATTGCACAGCGCATCTCCTCGGTGCAGGATGCCGACCGCATCCTGGTGCTGGACAATGGCCAGATCAACGGTCTGGGCACCCACGAGGAGCTGCTGAAGACCAACGAGATCTATCAGGAAGTTTACAGCAGCCAGACCCAGGGCGGCGGCGACTTCGACAAACAGGGAGGTGAGCAGTAATGGCTCAGGCAAAGGTAGTTCAGGGCCCCGGCCCCCGCGGCGCGCACGGCCCCAGACCCAAAGTGGAAAATCCGGGTCTGCTGCTCAAGCGGATCCTGGGCGAAGTGTTCAAGCACTATCTGCCCCACTGCATCATCGTGCTGATCTGCATCGTCATCAGCGCGCTGGCCAACGTGCAGGCCAGCCTCTTCCTCAAGACGCTGGTGGATGATTACATCGTTCCCATGACCCAGCAGACCACCCCGGACTTCGGCCCTCTGGCCGGCGCTCTGGTGCGGATCGGCTGCATCTACGCCGTGGGCGTCATCGCCGCATGGCTCAACGCCCGCATCATGGTCAACGTGACCCAGGGCACCCTGCGCAACCTGCGCATCCAGCTTTTCACCCACATGGAAAGCCTGCCCATCAAGTATTTTGACCAGCATCCCCACGGCGACATCATGTCCGTGTACACCAACGATGTGGATACCCTGCGCCAGATGATCAGCCAGAGCATCCCCCAGCTGGTGTCCAGCGCCATCACCATCGTGTCGGTGTTCACCAGCATGTGCCTGATGAGCTGGCAGCTGACCCTCGTGACCCTGTGCATGGTGGCCCTGATGCTGTTCTGCACCAAGAAGATCACCGCCATGAGCGGCAAGTACTTCGTGGCCCAGCAGAAGGACCTGGGCAAGGTCAACGGCTACATCGAAGAGATGATGGAAGGCCAGAAGGTCGTCAAGGTGTTCACCCACGAGCAGAAGACCCTGGCCGGTTTCCGTGAGCTGAACAACAAGCTGAAGGACAGCGCCAAGCAGGCCAACAGCTACGCCAACATCGTCATGCCCGTCACCGCACAGCTGGGCAACATCAGCTATGCCGTCTGCGCTCTGGTGGGCGCAGCCATGGCCGTGGGCAATGTGGGCGGCATGACCCTGGGCACCGTCATGGCCTTCCTGTCCCTGAACAAGAGCTTCAACATGCCCATCAGTCAGGTGTCCATGCAGGCCAACAGCATCATCATGGCTCTGGCCGGTGCCGAGCGCATCTTCAAGATGATGGACGAGACCAGCGAGACCGACGAGGGCTATGTCACCCTGGTCAACGCCAAGTATGACAAGGACGACGATCTGGTGGAGACCACCGAGCGCACCGGCATCTGGGCCTGGAAGCATCCCCACCACGACGGCACCACCACCTACCACAAGCTGGCAGGCGATATCACCTTCACCGATGTGGATTTCGGCTATGTGCCCGAAAAGACGGTCCTCCACGACATCAACCTCTACGGCCGTCCGGGCCAGAAGATCGCCTTTGTCGGCTCCACCGGTGCCGGCAAGACCACCATCACCAACCTGATCAACCGCTTCTATGATATCTCCGACGGCAAGATCCGGTATGACGGCATCAACATCGGCAAGATCAAGAAGGACGACCTCCGCCGCTCTCTGGGCATCGTGCTGCAGGACACCCACCTGTTCACCGGCACGGTCATGGAGAACATCCGCTACGGCCGTCTGGACGCCACGGATGAGGAGTGCATCGCCGCAGCCCGGCTGGCCAACGCAGACGGCTTCATCAAGCGCCTGCCCGACGGCTACAACACCATGCTGACCAACGACGGTGCCAACCTGTCCCAGGGCCAGCGGCAGCTGCTGGCCATCGCCCGCGCCGCCGTGGCCGATCCCCCGGTGCTGATCCTGGACGAAGCAACTTCCTCCATCGATACCCGCACCGAAGCTCTGGTGCAGCGCG
Organism: uncultured Faecalibacterium sp.; assembly: GCA_934526125.1. Taxonomy (GTDB): domain Bacteria; phylum Bacillota; class Clostridia; order Oscillospirales; family Ruminococcaceae; genus Faecalibacterium. Next base: position 2,674 of record CAKSZU010000080.1, read on the forward strand.
GCATGGACGGCCTGATGTACGGCCGCACCAGCTTCGTCATCGCGCACCGCCTGTCCACCGTCCGCAATGCAGACTGCATCGTGGTGCTGGAGCAGGGCCGCATCATCGAGCGCGGCAGCCACGACGAGCTGATCGCCAAGAAGGGCAAGTACTATCAGCTCTACACCGGCAATCTGGCCGAGAACTGATCGTTCCAGTTTTTCAGGATTTCCCGGAAGGGCAGGCACACCTCCGTGCCTGCCCTTTTTTTGCGCCATCGCCCCCGGCGCTGTGCTTCCGGATAGACAAAAGTCCCACTTTATGTTACAGTATACGGAGAGACCTGTCCGCCCGGCGGACCCAGTAAGGAGAGACAGAATGACAGGCAGAGAAATTCATCCGGACGACGAGCAGCGCCGCCGCATCATGGATTTTATCATGGCAGCCGGTCAGACACTTCTGGAAAACGGCGCAGAGGTATTCCGGGTGGAGCAGACCATGGAGATCATGGCCCGCTCCTTTCATCTGCGGGAGTTCCATGTCTATGTGCTGACCAACGGCATTTTTGCCAGCGCTGGCACCGCTGAGATGAGCGAAGTGCGCAACGTTCCCACCCGCACCACCCATCTGGGCCGGGTGGCGGCGGTGAACCAGCTTTCCCGCCAGATCGCCGCGGGGGAGATCGTCACCATCGACGAAGCCGAGAGCCAGCTGGTGAAAGCCCAGCGGATCCCGTTTCCGAAGGACTGGGTGCAGCTGGCGGCCGGGATGTCCGGTGCCTTCTGCTTTGCGCTGATCTTCGGCGGCTCCCTGCGGGCGGCGCTGGCGGCCGCCGCCGCGGGCTTTGCGGCCAACGGCTACCTGCTGCTCTGCGGGCGGCACGGGGTCGGCGGCGGGTTCCGCACCATCTCCACGGCCGCCCTCATCACCCTGGTCTGCATCCTGGGCTGCGGCCTGCTGGGCACCGAGTCCAGCCACGCCATCATCGGCACCCTGATGATCCTGACCCCCGGCATCGCCTTCACCATGGGTATCCGGGACTTCGTGCAGGGCGATTACCTTTCCGGCACCATCCGGATGATCGATGCCCTGCTCATTGCGGCCAGCATCGCCATCGGCACCGGTCTGGTGCTGAGCCTGTATTCCATGCTGACGGGGGTAACGGTGGTATGACACAGCTTCTTACGAGCGGGGAGCAGCTGGGCTTCCTGATGCTCCAGTTCCTCATTGCCGGGGCCGGCACCCTGAGCTTCACCATCCTGTTCGCCTGCCCGAAACGCACCCTGCCCTACTGCGGGCTGGTGGGTGCCGTGGGCTGGGTGGTCTATGAGCTGGCCGTCCTGTACGGGATGGAAAGCTTTGCTGCCTCCCTGCTGGCGGTGATCCCGCTGACGCTGCTGGCCCGCATCTTTGCCGTGGTGCTCCGGACGCCGGTGACGGTGTTCCTGCTGTCCGGCATCTTCCCGCTGGTGCCCGGCGCGGGCATCTACTACACGGCCTACTACTTCATCCAGGGCAACAACGCCCTGGCCCTGGCCAACGGCATCTCCACCTTCAAGATCGCCGTGGCCCTGGCCGTGGGCATCGCTCTGGTGCTGGGGCTCCCTTTCCCGAAAAAAAACAACTGACAAAAACGGGGCTGTCGCAATGTGCAACAGCCCCGTTTTCCGTTTTACCTGCTCAGGAATTTGCCGCCAGATGCAGCAGCTGAGCGCCGGAGGTCAGATCCAGCTTGAAAAAGACCTTCCCGGTCTCCTCATTCCGGCTCAGCTCCACCGGCGACTCGGTGCCGTCGGCATGGACCAGCATCAGGGTGTACCCCTCCACGGCGCTGGCGGGCAGCTCGACGGATGCTTCCACCTGCGATGCTATGCAGCGGGCCGGGGTAGTGGTCTCGCTCTTCACCAGACCGCACTTCTCACAGACGACCTTCCGGATGGTGGTGGGGTAGTAGAACGCCACCGTCATCACCTGCTCGCCGTTTTTCAGGGTGCCGGAATATACCTCCAGCCCGGAGAAGTTGGAGAACGCGCCATTCACCTTTTTCAGGCGGGCGGTGCCGTCCTCCCTGCCGCAGCCGGGGCAGAGCTTCAGGGTCTCCACCGTACCGTCCGGCAGCTGATGCCGGAATGCGGTCTCCACACAATCGTACTTATACTCTGTCGTGGTCTTCCAGACATGCTCGGTGCAGTCCGCCTTTTCGCCCGGCGTGCCCTCCGCCATGCCTGCCACGGCGCTGCCTGCCAGAACACAGACAGACAGGCCCAAAGCGGCCAGAGCTTTCAGAACACGGTTTCTCATAACAGATTCCTTTCCCCCGCCGTTCCCGGCGGGCAGCGCGGTTAAATTCAGTCAGTTTTTCCGTTGCCGCGTTGTTTTTTTGCAGCCTGATTATACCATTTGCAGCAAATTTCTGTCAAGGCCCGCCCCGGCCGGACCAAAGATTTCACAAATGCAGCCGCCGCTTTCCAAAACTCTTGCGCATCCTCCCGACCTGCGCTATACTGGTTTCAGCAAGATCATCCGCGAAAAGAGGTCTGCTTTGTCAGACGAAGGGAGCGCTGAATCAATGTCTGTTATGGAAAAGCTTCTCACCCGCCGCACCTACCGGCGCTTTGAACAGAAGAGCGTACCGCAGGACGTGGTGGAGGATCTCATCGATGCCGTCCGGCTTTCTTCCTGCGGGGCCAACCGGCAGGCCGTCCGGCTGATCGTGGTGCAAAGCCCGGAGATGGCTGCAAAGGTCCATCCGCTGGTCAAGTGGGCCGCCTATCTGCCGCCGGAGCAGGGCACCCCGAAGGCCGAGGAGCTGCCCACCCTGTACGCCGCCGTGGTGCAGGACACCTCCATCCCCGGCGACCTGAACACCGACACCGGCATCGCCCTGGCCAACATGACCCTGGCCGCCTGGGACAAAGGCGTGGGAAGCTGCATCATGGGGGCCATCAACAAGCCCGCCCTGACCGAGCTGCTGGGCATTGAGGAGCCCCAGAAGCTGGCCTTCATGGTGGCGTTCGGCTATCCCACCCACAAAGCCCGCATCGTGCCCCTGACCGAGGAGACCGGCGTGAAATATTATCTGGACGAAAACCGGGACTACTGTGTTCCCAAGCGCAGCCGCGAAGAGATCGCCCGGACCCTGTGATTTGCATATATTCATCCTTTCTCCGTTGATTTATGTATAAGTGTTTTCAAAACGGTTTCATTTTTACCGATTTTTTGCACAACACTTGACTTTTTTATTTGTACAATCTATACTAATTCCGTTCCCCGGTATCACGATGAATCGCATCGTCCGGGAAAGTGAAAGATTATACAATCAACAGAGGAGTGTTTGAATATGAAAAAGATTACTCGCCGCAGCTTCCTGGCTGCCGCTGGTCTGACCGCTGCCGCTCTGGCCCTGACTGCCTGCGGCGGTTCTTCCTCCGGCACCGCATCTTCCACCGCAAGCTCTGCAGCTTCTTCCGAGGCTGCTTCCTCCAGCGCTGCCGCTGGTGAGCTGACCACCGTTGAGGCCGGCAAGCTGACCATGGCCACCAACGCTGCCTTCCCTCCGTATGAGATGACCACCGATTCCGGTGAGTTCGAGGGCATCGACGTGGAGACCGCACAGGCCATCGCTGACAAGCTGGGCCTGGAGCTGCAGATCGACGACATGGACTTCGACGCCGCACTGCTGAGTGTGCAGCAGGGTAAGGCCGACATCGTCATGGCCGGCGTTACCGTCACCGACGAGCGTAAGGCCGTCATGGACTTCTCCGACAGCTATGCTACCGGCATCCAGTCCATCATCGTGCCCGAGGGCTCCGACATTGCTTCTCCCGACGATCTGGCAGGCAAGAAGATCGGCACCCAGCGCGGCACCACCGGCTACATCTACTGCTCCGATGATTTCGGTGATGAAAACGTCGTGGCTTACGACGACGGTCTGACCGCTGTGCAGGCTCTGAACAACGGTCAGGTGGATGCCGTTGTCATCGACAACGCTCCCGCCCAGGAGTTCGTTGCTGCCAACCCCGGCCTGAAGATCCTGGATACCAGCTACGCCGAGGAGGATTACGCCATCGGCATGGCAAAGGGTTCCTCTCTGGAGGACGCCATCAACTCCGCTCTGGAAGAGCTGAAGGCTGACGGCACCCTGCAGTCCATCGTGGACAAGTACATCACCGCTGAATAATCAGCCGTACTTCCGCATCACGGGGAGGCCGCCCCACTGGGGCACCTCCCCTTTTTTGGAAAAACAAGGTTACAAAATTCTAACAAAATCAGAAAGTGAGGATGCGAATGGCTGCACAGTACGAACTGCTCAAAGAGCTGCTCAACAGCGGCACTACGCTCAGCTTCGGGCAGAATTTTTTCTTCAAGTTTTATCAGGCGTTCATCCTGAAAGACCGCTGGCTCCAGTACATCAACGGCGTAGGCACCACCCTTCTGGTCACTGCCATTGCGCTGGCACTGGGCATCGTGCTGGGCAGCGTGGTGGCACTGGTGCGTGTGGCACACGACCAGCAGCGCCCCGGCCGCAGAAACCCGGTGCTGGGCTTCTTCAATGCGGTGTGTCAGGTGTACACCACCATCATCCGCGGCACGCCCATGATGGTGCAGCTGCTCATCATGAGCATGGTCATCTTTGCCAACAGCCGCAACTTTACCATGGTGGGTGCGCTGGCACTGGGCATCAACTCCGGTGCCTATGTGTCCGAGATCATCCGCGGCGGCCTGATGGCCGTTGACCCCGGCCAGATGGAGGCCGGACGCAGCCTTGGCCTGAACTACATGACCACCATGGTGGTCATCATCATCCCGCAGGCCATCCGTGCGGTGCTGCCCGCACTGGGCAACGAGTTCATCATCCTGCTGAAGGATACCTCCCTGATCACGGTCATCGGCGGCAAGGAGCTGCTGTATGCCGCACAGGGCATCATGAACCGCACCTACGAGGCCATGTTCCCGCTGCTGGGTGTTGCACTGATCTACCTTGTGCTGGTCATGCTGTTCACCCGTCTGCTGGCAAAGTTTGAGAGGAGGCTTGCTCAAAGTGACCGATAAGATTCTGGAAGTCCGCGGCCTGACAAAGACCTACGGCGGCGAAAAAAAGCCGGGCGCAAAGCAGCCCGCCCCCACTCTGGACGTGCTGAAGGGCATTGATATTGATATCTACCGCGGCGACGTGGTCTGCCTGATCGGCCCTTCCGGCTGCGGCAAATCCACCTTTCTGCGCTGCCTGAACCGGTTGGAGATTCCCTCCTCCGGCAGCATCAAATTCGAGGGCACCGAGGTGGACGAGGCGCACATCGACGCTGTGCGCCAGAAGATGGGCATGGTGTTCCAGCACTTCAACCTGTTCCCCCATCTGACCGTGAAGAAGAACCTTGAGCTGGCCCCCACCCTGCTCAAGCTCAAGGATAAGCAGGCCATTTCCGACAAGGCCGATGAGCTGCTGGCCCGCGTGGGCCTGTCCGACAAAGCCAACGTCTACCCCAAGAGCCTGTCCGGCGGCCAGCAGCAGCGCATCGCCATTGCCCGTGCCCTTGCCATGGACCCGGACGTGATCCTGTTCGACGAACCCACCAGCGCACTGGACCCCGAAATGGTGGGCGAAGTCCTTGAACTGATGAAGGAGCTGGCCCACACCGGCATCACCATGCTGGTGGTCACCCACGAGATGGGCTTTGCCCGGGAGGTCTCCAACCGCGTTATCTTCATCGACGACGGCAAGATCCAGGAGGACGAGCCCCCGCAGGAGCTGTTCTCCAACCCGAAGCATCCCAGACTGAAAGCGTTCCTTTCCAAGATGCTGTAAGGCTTTTTCCAACAACAAAAACGCTCCGCTGTGCAAATGAACTGCACCCCATTTGTTAGACAGTATGGTATACTGTTTAAGAAATGGGGTGTTTTTGTATGCCAAAGGGACA
>CAKSZU010000081.1 GCA_934526125.1 uncultured Faecalibacterium sp.
GTCAAGATCGGCGAGGAGTACCACATCATGGCCACCGAGCTGGTCAAGAGCGTCATGGATGCCTGCCACATCACCGAGTATGAGGTGGTCGGCGATCCCGTGCCCGGCACCGAGTTCGAGTTGATGCGCTACAACCACGTCTACCTGCCCAAGGAGGGCTGGGTCATCCTGGGCGACCACGTCACGCTGGAAAGCGGTTCCGGCTGCGTTCATACCGCAGGCGGCCACGGCGTGGACGACTTCAACGTCTGCCAGAAGTATCCGCAGGTGCCGATCACGGTGCCCGTGGATGACGGCGGCTACCTGACCGATCTGGCCGGCAAGTACGCAGGTCAGCGCGTCTGGGCTGCCAACAAGACCATCCTGGCCGACCTGACCGCTTCCGGTGCCGTCATGGGTCAGCTGCACATCAAGCATCAGTACCCGCACTGCTGGCGCTGCCATCACCCCATCATCTTCCGTGCGACCGAGCAGTGGTTCTGCTCCGTGGCCAAGTTCCGCGAGGACGTCTACAAGGCCATTGACACCGTGCAGTGGATGCCCGACTGGGGTCACGACCGGATGAAGGGCATGGTCCGCGACCGCAACGACTGGTGCATCAGCCGTCAGCGCACCTGGGGTGTGCCCATCCCGGCCTTCTACTGCAAGAAGTGCGGCGCTTACCACATCACCGATGCCACCATCAAGGCCGTCAGCGAGCTGTTCCGCAAGGAGGGCTCCGATGCCTGGTACAAGTACGATGCCGAGCAGATCATCCCCGCAGGTGAAGTCTGCGAGAAGTGCGGCGCTTCCGAGTGGACCAAGGACACCGACATCATGGACGTCTGGTTCGACTCCGGTTCCACCCATGCTGCTGTTCTGGAAGAGCGTCCGGAGCTGAGCTTCCCCGCCGATATGTATATGGAGGGCGGCGACCAGTTCCGCGGCTGGTTCCAGTCCAGCCTGCTGACCAGTGTTGCCTCCAAGGGCTGCGCACCTTACAAGTCCGTTCTGTGCCACGGCTGGGTCGTGGACGAGCAGGGCAAGCAGATGCACAAGAGCGCCGGCAACGGCGTGGAGCCCAGCGAGATCATCAAGGATTACGGCGCTGATATCATCCGTCTGTGGGTCGCTTCTTCCGACTACACCGTGGATGTGCGTGCCGGCAAGAACATCTTCAAGCAGCTGAGCGAGGCCTACCGCAAGATCCGCAACACTGCCCGCTTCATCCTGGGCAATCTGGATGGCTTTGATCCCAACACCGACTGTGTGGCAGATGACCAGCTGCAGGAGATCGACCGCTGGGCACTGGCAGCACTGGACGACCTGATCGCCGCTTCCAAGGCAGGCTACGATGTCTACGACTTCAACAAGGTCTACCATGCCGTCTACAACTTCTGCGTCGTGGCCATGTCCAACTTCTATCTGGATGTCACCAAGGACCGTCTGTACTGCACCAACGGCGTGGGCCGCAAGGCAGCGCAGACCACCATGTACAAGATCCTGGTCGCGCTGGACAAGATCATCGCTCCCATCCTCTGCTTCACCAGCCAGGAGATCTGGGACTTCATGCCCAAGACCGAGGGCATGAACAAGTATGTCGTCTTTGAGGATATGCCCAAGGCCGGTCAGTATGCCGCCGACGATGCCTTCAAGGCAAAGTGGGCACAGCTGATCGCCGTCCGCGACGAGGTCAAGAAGGTCCTGGAGCAGGCCCGTGCCGAAAAGCTGATCGGTGCCTCTCTGGAAGCTTCCGTCACCCTGTACTGCAGCGATGCCGTCTATGACCTGCTGAACAGCATCCCCATGGACGAGCTGGCTGACCTGATGATCGTCTCCCACGTGGAGCTGGTCAAGGGCGAGGGCGGCGCTGCAAGCGCTGTCGAGGGCCTGGGTGTCGCCGCGGCTCACGCCACCGGCGAGAAGTGTGAGCGCTGCTGGAAGTACTCTGCCGACATCGGCAGCCATGCAGCTCATCCCACCCTCTGCGCACGATGCGCATCCGTAGTGGAAGCATAAGCATCCGGAATAAACGCTGCGGCGCTCCTTTCGAGCAGGGAGCGCCGCTTTTTGGTATCAGAACACAGGCGGCCGGTGCGCCGCCGTTGGGAGGAATGTTATGGCATTCGTGATCTTCAATCTGCTGTGTACGGCGGCTCTGATCGGCATCGATCAGGGAATCAAGCTGTGGGCGGTCCGGGTGCTGCAGCCGGTGGGCGCCCTGCCGCTGATCCCCCATGTGGTGGAGCTGCGGTTCGTCCTCAACCAGGGCATGGCCTTCAGCCTGCTCAGCGGCAAGCAGCTGTTTTTGATCTTGGCCACCAGCGCCGCCCTTGTGCTGGTGGCGTACTGGCTGTTTTTCCGCAGCCGGAACAACCGTCTGCAGCAGGCGGCCCTGATCCTGGTGCTGGGCGGCGGCATCGGAAACCTGATCGACCGGGTGCTGAACGGCCAGGTCGTGGACTATATCAACCTGCTGTTCATGCGCTTTGCGGTGTTCAATTTTGCCGATATCTGCGTCTGCGTGGGTGTGGCTCTCTGGGTGCTGGTCATCTTTCTGGAAGAGCTGCACGAGGATACGAAAAAGACCCCGGAGGAGCATTGATTCATGGAACAGCGTGAATTTATCGTGGAGAGCGAGTCGGCCGGTCAGCGCATCGACCGCTTCCTCAGCGGAGAGGATACCGGCCTGTCCCGCAGCGCACTGCAGAACCTTGTGGCGGAGGGCCATGTCCTGTGCAACGGCAAGGGTGTGGCCAAGAGCCTGAAGCTGAAGGCGGGGGACACCATCCTGCTGGAGATCCCGGACGCAAAGCCCATCGAGGCGGTGCCGCAGGAGATCCCGCTGGAGATCGTCTACGAGGACGCGCATCTTCTGGTGGTCAACAAACCCAAGGGGATGGTGGTCCACCCGGCCCCCGGCAACCCGGACGGCACGCTGGTCAATGCGCTGCTCTGGCACTGCAAGGGCAGCCTTTCCGGCATCGGCGGCGAGATCCGCCCCGGTATCGTCCACCGCATCGATAAGGACACCAGCGGCCTGCTGGTGGTGGCAAAGGACGACGCCACCCACATCGGGCTTTCTCAGCAGATGGCCGTCCACAGCGTGGAGCGGGCCTACCAGACCGTTGTCTACGGCGGCTTTGCCCAGGACGAGGGCTTTGTGGAGTCCAATCTGGGGCGCAGCAAGGCCGACCGCAAGAAAATGGCGGTCTATCCGGCCAGCGAGCCCCACACCAAGTACGCCTACACCGGCTACCGGGTGCTGGAGCGGCTGGGCGAGTTCACCCTGCTGGAGTGCCGCCTGAAGACCGGGCGCACCCATCAGATCCGCGTTCACATGGCATCCATCCATCATCCGGTGGCAGGGGACCCGGTCTACGGCCCCCACAACTGCATCACCAGCCTGCATGGCCAGTGCCTGCACGCCAAAACGCTGGGCTTTGTCCATCCCATCACCGGTGAGTATCTGCGCTTTGACTCAGAGCTGCCGGCGTATTTTACCCATTTCCTGACGGTTCTTCGTCAGCGCACGGGAGGGAATAACCTATGAGACCCATCGATCATACGCTCGTTCTCTGCGATCTGGATCATCTTCTGCTGGATGCTTCCGGCAACCTGCCCCAGCTCCAGCGGGACGTGCTGCAGCTGTTTTCCAGCCGCGGCGGCAAGCTCACCATCTTTTCCCAGCGCTCGCCCCGGGCGGTCCGCTCGCTGCTGGGCGGGGTGCGGCTCAGTGCCCCGGCGCTGGTCTGCGGCGGCACTCTGGCCTACAATTTCTCAGAGGGCAGCGGCAGCGCCCTGTGCAGCTTTGCGGGGATGGAGGAAACTGTCCTGAAAAAGCTGCCCGCCCTGTCCGGCGTGGGCATCGCCTTCCAGATGCGGGACGGCTCGACCCGTGCCGTGCGGATGAGCGAGGGGCTGTCGGTCCATCTCCGGCAGGAGTGGACCGGTTTTGTCCTCAGCAATGCCGCCGACGTGAAAGGGGAGGATGTTCTGCGGATCCTGTTCTATCAGGACAAGAAGCAGATGGCCCTGCTGCCCGCCCTCCAGAAAGCGCTGGGGGATGCGGCGGCCTTTCTCCATGCGGAGCGTCTGGCTCCGGATCTTCTTGCGCTGATGCCGGGTCTTGTCTCCGGTACAGCCATGCTCAATGCGGTCTGCCCGGAGTCCGGCTACTCGGCCGAGCAGGTGACCGTGATGGCCGACTGCGCCCAGATGCTGGAACTGATCCATCTGGCGGGGGAGAGCGTCGTCCCGGCGGATGCTGCACCCGAACTGCGCCTTGCTGCCGGCAAAATGACCCTGACCGATCATGACACCGGTGCGGCGGCAGAGCTTTTGTACGGCATGGTGCGCCGCGCAGAGGCCGCTGTGTAAAAAATATGCAAAGTCCTCTGCAAATCTCTGCGGAGGACTTTCTTTTTTCAGGAAAGTCAGGTACAATGAAATGAAGAAGATCAGCTTTACAGGGACGGAGCGTGTTTTTCTGCTGGCGGCAGTTTCTGCCTGCATCCTGAGCGTTCTCCTGGCCTTCTGGTTTGCGGCTCCGCCTGCGCCGGGATCTTTGCAGGAACAGGAAGACCCTGTCCCGATGATCCAGCTGGCTCGGGTGGATCTGAACACGGCGGGCATCGAAGCGCTCTGCACACTGCCGGGCGTGGGAGAAAAGCGGGCAAAAGCCATCATCGAGAACCGAAACGCCTGCGGGGCGTTCGCCCGGGTGGAGGATGTGGTCCGGGTCCCCGGCCTGACCGAAGAGATGGTGGCCTCATGGGCGGGGCTGGTCTATGTGAGCTGAAAGACAGCGGCACTGCCGCGGGCCCGGAAAAGGGGAGTAACACGATGAAAGAGGATACGATTTTTATCAACCGCGAGCTGAGCTGGCTGGATTTCAACCGCCGGGTGCTGGTGCTGGGCAAGGATAAGAATGTCCCGCTGGCCGAGCAGCTGAAATTTTTGTCCATCTACGGTTCCAACCTGGACGAGTTCTTCATGGTGCGGGTGGGCTCGCTGCAGGAGCGGGCCAGCCTGATGCGCGCCAAGAAGGAGCGGGACAAACGGGAAAACAAGACCAATATGACCGCGGAAGAGCAGCTGGCCGCCATTATGCCCAAGGTGGCCCACCTGCAGGAAGACTGCGACAAATACTACGAAAAGGCTCTGGAAAATCTGGACGCCTGCGGCTACCGGAAGGTGAATTTCGATGCGCTGAGCAAGGAGGAGGAACACTTCTGGAAGAAGTATTTCCAGAACGAACTGTTTCCCATCCTCAGCCCGCAGATCGTGGACAACCGCCATCCGTTCCCCTTCCTGCGCAACAAGGAGATCTACCTCGGGGTCCTGCTCAAGGAGAAAGGCGAGCAGGTCCTCGGCATGATCCCCATTTCCAGCCAGATGGAGCGGCTGCACTTCATCCGCCGGGAGGGGAAAACGGAATTTGCCCTGACCGAGGAACTGGTGCTGCATTATGCCTCCCTGATCTTCGGCAAGGAGAACATGCAGGAGAGCTGCCTGTTCCGGGTCACCCGCAACGCCGACATCGACGTGAAAGAGGGGATGATGGACCATGACATCGATTACCGCGAGATCATGGCCGATCTGCTCAAGCGCCGCCGGAAGCTGGCGGCCGTCCGCCTGCAGGTGACCCCCGCCGATGCACAGGAGATCCCGCACATCCTCTGCGAGAAACTGGAACTGAACCATAAGCGGGTCTTTGCCCAGAAGAGCCCGCTGGACCTGAGCTTTTTCTTCAAGCTCACGGCAAAGATGGAAGCAGACGGACATCCGGAGCTGTTCTATCCTGCCGCCCGGCCCATGCTGCCGCCCCAGGATTACGACCTGACCGCTGAGGTGGAAAAGCACGATGTCCTGCTGAGCTATCCCTACCAGTCCATCCGGCCCTTTATCGCCATGCTGAAAAAGGCCGCGCAGGACCCGGAAGTCATCTCCATCAAGATGACCCTCTACCGTATGGCCCGGGAATCCCAGATCGTACAGGCCCTGATCGAGGCCGCCGAAAACGGCAAGGAAGTCGTGGCTCTGGTGGAGCTGCGGGCCCGCTTTGACGAGCAGAACAACATCGACTGGTCCAAACAGCTGGAAGAGGCCGGATGTACCGTCCTCTACGGCTTCGAGGATTATAAGGTCCACTCCAAGCTGACCCTCATCACCAAGAAGAACGCCCAGGGCTACCGGTACATCACCCAGATCGGCACCGGCAACTACAACGAAAAGACCAGCGAACTCTACACCGATTACTCGTTCATCACCGCAGACCTCGGCATCGGGGAGGAAGCCTCCAACGTGTTCCAGAACCTTGCCGTGCAGAAACTGACGGAGACCACCGAAAAGATGCTGGTGGCACCGCTGCGGTTCAAGAGCGTCCTGCTGGACGAGATGGACCGGGTCATCAATGCGGCAAAACTGGGCCGCCCGGCGTCCATGATCCTGAAGAACAACTCTATCTCGGACCGGGATATCATCCTGAAACTGGAGGAAGCCAGCTGCGCCGGGGTCCGCATCGATATGATCGTCCGCGGCATCTGCTGCGTCCGGGCCGAAGTCCCCGGAAAGACCGAAAACCTGCACATCCGCAGTCTGGTGGGCCGGTATCTGGAACACGGCCGCATTTACAGCTTCTACGATGGGTCCACCACCCGCATCTACATTGCCTCCGGCGACTTCCTTACCCGCAACACCGAGTGCCGCGTGGAAGTGGGCGTCCGGGTGGAGGACCCGGTCCTGATCCAAAAGCTCAGTGACATTCTGCAGCTGCAGCTCCACGATAACGTCAATGCCCGGGAAATGAAAGCGGACGGCAGTTACCAGAAGGTGAAGCCTGCCCCCGGCGAGCCCCTTGTTAACGGACAGATGGGCATGTACGAACTGCTGGCCGACGACTGGACGGCACGGGATGCGGCTGCAACTCCTGCAGCGGCGGAAAAACCGCTCCCGCTGGAGGAGCGGACGTCCCCGGAGGCCCCGGCCCCGGAAAAGGCCCCGGCAGTTGAATTGCAGAAGCCGGTACAGCCTGCTCCGGCAGAGCCTGCACAGCCGGTAAAACCGGCGGCAGAATCTCCGGTGCGGCCTGCGGCAAAGCCTGCCGCGGCAGCGCCGGTTCCCCGCAAAGAGGCCCGTCCGCAGACCGGTTTCAGGGGCTTTGTGGAACGGCTCCATGATTACCTCCGTCCCCGGAAGAAATAACGCATCCTGCACCCGCGAGGAAACACCTTGCGGGTGCTTTTGTGTTCTCAGAAGAAACCCTGCTGCATACATTTTCCTGAAACGGGGGAAGAAACGATGCAGAAACTACGGAACAGGGAAAGAGGACGAGCCGCCTGTCGGGCCCGATGGTCGGCGTTGATCTCAGGCGCGGCGCTGCTGGCGGTGCTGCTGGCCGGGGCGGTCCTGCCGGTGCGGGCGGAGAAAAATGCGCCGGAGGGGGTCTCCCTGAGCCGGGCCATCCCGGCGCAGACGCTGTGCTTTCCGCTGGAGACCGATGCGTGGCGGGTCTCCGACCCCTACGGCTGGCGGGATGACCCCTTTACCGGGCAGAAAGCCTTTCACCGGGGAGTCGACCTTGCCTGCGCGGAGGGCAGCCGGGTGCTGGCGGCAATGGGCGGGGTCATCACTTCGGCCCGCCGGAGCAGCAGCTACGGCAACTGTGTGCGGATCTCCCACCCGGACGGGCAGGAGACGCTCTACGCCCACATGCAGTATCTCTATGTCCGGGCGGGGGAGGTCGTGCAGGCGGGGCAGCCGCTGGGCACCGTCGGCCGGACCGGGCGGGCCACCGGGGCGCACCTGCACTTTGAGTTCCTGACCCGCGGGACCCGGCAGGACCCCACGGCGGCGCTGGGGCTGCCATGAACCGGCATGTCCGGCTCGGGCCGGTGATCTTCCGGGACCCGGTCCTGCTCTGCGGGCTGCTGTATCTGGCCCTTTTCTGGGATGCCAGCGGGTTCCTGCGGCTGGGGCTGCTGGCGGCTGTCCTCCACGAGGGGGGCCATATCCTGATTTATTGCCTCCTGTTCCATCGGTTCCCGGTCATTGAGGTGAACCTGACCGGCTTCTGCATGAGGACCCGGGGACAGGCCATGACGCCGGGGCAGAAGGCATTGCTGGCGGCGGCAGGCCCGGCGGTCAACCTGCTTTTGGCAGGGGTCTGGGCGCTGAAGCTGGAACAGCGGGCGACCGTCCGGGGTAGTGCCTTCTGGGCAGCCAATGTCCTGACCGGGGCATTCAATCTGCTGCCCATCCCTCCGCTGGACGGGGCGCAGCTGGCGGAGCTTCTTCTGTACCGGCTCCGGCTGAAAATCCGCGATTGCAATTCCGATCGAAATCAGGTACAATAAAAAGAATGAAGAAAAATGTTCTGTCAATGGAGGAACTTGATGTTTGATCCGAAGCTGAAAGAAGCGCTGGGCCGGGTGCAGAAGCCGGGCCGT
>CAKSZU010000082.1 GCA_934526125.1 uncultured Faecalibacterium sp.
CAAGAAGAAGCTGGAAGAGGCTGGCGCTAAGGTCGAGATCAAGTAATTTGATCCCCCTGAACGTTCTTTCTTGAATTCCGATTCTTGAAAATGAGGCACTCCCGCCGCAAGGCGGGGGTGCCTTTTTGCATCCCGGTGCCGGGAAAAAGCCCTTGACACCGCGCCGCCGGCAGAGTTTACTATAGTACAGTAAACAAACGGTGGAAAGGATCAGCCGCGCCATCGGTGCGAACCATCCCAAAGATGCGGCAAGGTACATCGGCAACACGGTGGTGCTTTTCCTGGCCGGGTCGGTGGTGCTGGCGGGGGCATATCTGGCTTCCCGGTTTTTCCCGCAGACTCTGCTGCCCATGGGCCTTGCTTCGACGGGCGGCTCGCTGTTTTCCAGCGTGGTCTGCGTCGGGTTCTACCTCTGGCTCAGACACCGTCGGAATATGCCGGAATCCGCATCCCGGAACTGAATCTTCCGCAGAAAAAAGCGCTTTTGCCTCGTAGTAAGAGGTGAAAGCGCTTTACTTCTGGAAAAAAGGATGTCGATCTGAGATGAAACGATTCCATCGCGGCTGCAGGAGACTGTGTCTTCTGGCTATTTTGCTTGCGGCACTGATCCTGTTCCTGCGGGTCAATGTTCTGGCGGATACGAACAGCAAACACGCCATTCTGCTGGACGCCCGGAGCGGGCAGGTGTTGGCGCAGAAACGCGCCAGCGAGCGGGTCCCTCCGGCTTCCCTGACCAAAATGATGACGGCCCTGCTGGCTGTTGAGGCCGTGCCGGATCTGGATGAACCGGTGACGCTGCCGGAAGAGATCTTTCCGGCGCTGTACGGGGCAGATGCTTCCATGGCCGGGTTTGCGCCGGGCGAGACCGTCACGGTGCGGGATCTGCTGTATGGGGCCATCCTGCCTTCCGGCGCGGAGTGCTGCGAAGCGCTGGCCCGCCGCGTCAGCGGCAGCGAAGAAGCATTCGTGGCCCTGATGAACCAGAAGGCCAGAGAGCTTGGCATGAAAAACACCCATTTTGCCAACCCCACCGGCCTGACCGCCCTGGAACATTACTCCAGCGCGGCAGATCTGGCGGTGCTTCTGCGGGAAGCGCTGCACAACGAGACTTTCCGAACTGTGTTCACCACGGCGCACTACACCAGCATGGCCACGGCGCAGCATCCGGAGGGCCTTTCCATGACCAGCACCCTGCTGGGCAGGCTGGACGGCACGGAACTGGAAAACGGGGCCATCCTCGGCGGCAAGACGGGCTATACCCAGGCGGCGGGGCTGTGCCTTGCCAGCCTTGCACAGGTGAACGGGAAAGAGTACATCCTCGTCACCCTCGGCGCACCCGGAGACCATTCGACCGGGCAGACCAACATCACGGATGCCGTGCAGGTGTACCGGGAACTTGGAAAAGAAAAAATGACGGGATTCCGCTGATTCTACTGCCGGTCGGTTGCGCGGAAATGTCCAGTCCGGTACAATGGAGCCACAAACAGAGCTACTGGCTTGCAAGGAGGATGAAGCAATGTACGAACTGGACAAGGCTGTTTTCGGCAGTTTTCTGGTGCGGCTGCGCAGGGAAAAAGGCATGACCCAGAAGGAGCTTGCCGCCTGCCTGTATGTTTCGGATAAAGCCGTCAGCAAATGGGAGCGTGGTTTAAGTGTGCCGGATATTTCGCTGCTGGTGCCGCTGGCCGAGCAGCTGAATGTGACAGTGTCCGAGCTGCTGCAGGGCCGCCGCATGGAAAAAGAACAACGTTTTACACGCGAAGAAACCGAGGAATTGATCCGCAAGGCGCTGACTTTTTCGGCAGAGCCGCCGGAGCGCCGTCAGGCCCGCACACAAAAATTTCTGCCCATGTATGCGGTCAGTGCGGTGCTTGGCCTTGTGGAGACTGCAGTCATCTGGGCGGTAGGACTGGCCGGTACCGAGGGCGCGCAGGCGCTGCTGATCATGAACGCGGTCTTTGGTATCGTATATGGAGCATACGCCCTGTTCTGGATGCCGGAAGTTCTGCCGCGTTACTATGATGAAAACCGCGTCTGCCATTTTGCACAGGGAGCATTCCATATTCATACTCCGGGTGTATACTACAACAACCGAAACTGGCGTCACGTGCTTAAATGGATGCGGATCTGGTGTTTGGTGAGTATGATTTTGACACCGCTTTGCACGGCAGCCGTGGTCACGCTTGAGCGCACTACCGGCTGGCAGATGTGGGCTTTCGTGCTTATTGTGTACATTGTGTCACTGTTTGGCGCGATTGTCATTCCTGCAAAGAAGTATGAGTAACAGCAGGATGCAGGGGGCGGAAACGCTCCCTTTTGCTTTTGAAGGCAATGTGATACAATAAAGCTGTTATTTTTCAGGAAAAGAAGGAACCAACCATGCGTGATGACCACATCGACCTGTGCGGGCAGGTGGATTTCGCCCGCACCACGCCGCTGCTGGGGCGGGACGAGGAATTTTCGTTTGCCTGTGCAGGCTGCGGCAACTGCTGCCGGGGCAGGGAGGATATCGTCCTGTCCGGCTTTGACCTGTGGCGCATTGCGGCCCGGCTGCGCCTGCCGCCCCGGACGGTGGCCCGCGGGTTCTGCCGGGGGAGCATCGGGCAGGTGAGCCATCTGCCGGTGCTGCGGCTGGCCCCGGTGAAAGAGGAGCGGAACAACTGTCCCTTCCTGACGGAGGACCATTGCGCCATCCACGACGCCGAGCCGCTGGTCTGCGCCCTCTACCCGCTGGCGCAGGAGATCACAAAAGAGGGAAACGTCTCCTATTTCCTGCAGCCGACCCGGTGCGGCGGGCAGGTCATCGAAGCGCGGGTGGAGGACTACCTCGCCCGGTACGATGTGCCCGCCCGGGAGCAGACGGATGTACTCTGGGCAACGACCTGCATGAAACTGGAGGACACCGTGGAGGAGCTGGAAGCCCTTTTTGAGCCGGTATTCATCCGGCGGATGCGGGAAAAGCTCTGGCAGGCCCTCTATTACCGGTACGACTGGGCCAAAGCGTACCCGCCGCAGCTGGAAGAAAATCTTGCCTGGCTGGACACGGAGCTGAAAAAACTGCGGCAGATGCAGGAAAAACGGAAATTTATCGAAAAAAGTGATAGATAAAATCACTTCAATCGATAATTCGGGCCGTGACCCGGTTGTTTCAGGGGACGAAATGTGATATACTTCACGCATGTGAAGCGGCCTTGAAGGGCCGCCTGGAAATTTGCCCGGGTGCGGCGTTCTGTTGCTGTGCCGGGCGAGATTTGAGGGAGTAATCATCATGCGTAAAATTTCTCGTCGTTCGTTCCTGTCTGCTGCCGCTGTCTGCGGCGCAGCTGCTGCCCTGACCGCCTGCGGCGGTTCTTCTTCCAGCACTGCGGCTTCTTCCACGGCTTCTTCTGCCGCCTCTGCTTCTGCAGCCGCCGCTGACGGCCAGAAGTATACCGTCGGCATTTGCCAGCTGGTGGAGCATGCTGCTCTGGATGCTGCGACTCAGGGCTTTGAGGATGCTCTGACCGCACAGTTCGGCGAGAACGTCACCTTTGACTTCCAGAACGCTCAGAACGACTCTGCTACCTGCGCCACCATCGCCAACGGCTTTGTCTCTGCCGGTGTGGATCTGATCATGGCAAACGCCACCCCCGCCCTGCAGGCTGCACAGGCTGCCACCAACAGCATCCCCATCCTGGGCACCTCCGTCACCGAGTACGGCGTGGCTCTGGGCCTGAGCGACTTTGACGGCACCGTGGGCGGCAACGTCTCCGGCACCTCCGACCTGGCTCCGCTGGATCAGCAGGCCCAGATGATCGTCGAGTGGATGCCCGATGCCAAGAAGGTCGGCCTGCTGTACTGCTCCGCCGAGGCCAACAGCCAGTATCAGGTGGATGAGGTCCAGAAGTATCTGGAGGCTGCCGGTGTCACCGCTACCCAGTATTCCTTCTCCGACTCCAACGATCTGGCTTCTGTCTGCCAGAAGGCTGCGGACGAGAACGACGCTCTGTACGTTCCCACCGACAACACGGTTGCTGCCAACACCGGCATCGTGGACGGCATCTGCCGCCCCGCCAAGAAGCCCGTGTTCGCAGGCGAAGAGGGCATCTGCTCCGGCTGCGGCGTGGCAACTCTGTCCATCAGCTACTACGATCTGGGTTATACCACCGGTGAGATGGCAGTCAAGATTCTGAATGGCGAGGCTGATATTTCTTCTATGCCCATCGAGTACACCGATGTGACCAAGAAGTACAACAAGGCCATCTGCGACGATCTGGGCCTGACCGTTCCCGAAGGCTACGAGGAGATCGAGGCTTAAATTTACCGGAAACCGTAGATGAAAATCAGCGGAGAAGGGCGCTTTCTGGCTCTTCTCCGCTTTCCCGTATCAAACGGGAAGAGTAAAAAAGTGTATTTAGGAGGGTTCATTTTGGACATCATTGCAAGACTTGTCAATCTGCCCGGCGCTTTGCCCGGTGCCTGCGCACAGGGCCTGATCTGGGGCATCATGGCGATCGGCGTATACCTGACCTACCGGATCCTGGACGTGGCCGACCTGACCGTGGACGGCTCCTTCGGCACCGGCGGCGCGGTCTGCGTCATGTGCCTGCTTTCGGGCATGAACGTCTGGCTGGCGCTGCTGGTGGCGGTGCTGGCCGGTCTGGCCACCGGTCTGGTGACCGGCCTGCTCCACACCTTCATGGGCATCCCCGCCATCCTGGCCGGTATTTTGACCCAGCTGGCGCTCTACTCCATCAACCTGAAGATCATGGGCAAGGCCAACCAGTCCATCAATGTGGACAAGTATGACCTGCTCATCTCCCTGCGCTGGGTCAAGGACTTCGCCCTCCACAACCCCATCATCATGGTCGTTCTGGTGACGGCTGTGGTGATCGGTGTCCTGTACTGGTTCTTCGGCACCGAGCTGGGCTGCGGCATCCGCGCCACCGGTTCCAACCCGGCCATGTCCCGGGCACAGGGCATCAACACCAACTTGAACGTGGTGCTGGGTCTGGCTGTCTCCAACGGTCTGGTGGCCCTGTCCGGCGCGGTGCTGAGCCAGTATCAGGGCTTTGCGGATGTCAGCATGGGCCGCGGTGCCATCGTCATCGGTCTGGCCGCTGTCATCATCGGTGAGGCTGTGTTCGGCCGCCTGTTCCACAACTTTGCCCTGAAGCTGGTGTCCGTCTCGCTGGGTGCCATCATCTACTACATCGTCATCCAGCTGGTGCTGACCCTGGGCTTCGACGCAAACCTGCTGAAGCTTCTGAGCGCTTCGGTGGTGGCTGTGTTCCTGGCTGTGCCCTATTGGAAGGGCAGGTACTTTGCAAAGCCTGTGGCCAAAAAGGCAGGGAAGGAGGATGCAGACAATGCTTGAGATCCAGAATGTTTCCAAGACCTTCAATGCCGGTACCGTCAACGAGAAAACGGCACTGAACGGCCTGAACCTGAAACTGAACGAGGGCGATTTCGTCACCGTCATCGGCGGCAACGGCGCCGGTAAATCCACCATGCTGAACGCGGTGGCCGGTGTCTGGCCCGTGGACTGCGGCAAGATCCTCATCGACGGGGTGGACGTCACGAAGCTGAGCGAGCATCAGCGCGCCGCCTACATCGGCCGGGTGTTCCAGGACCCCATGACCGGCACGGCAGCCACCATGCAGATCGAGGAGAACCTGGCCCTGGCAGCCCGCCGCGGCAAGCGGCGCGGGCTGCGGATCGGCATCACCAAGGCGGAGCGGGAGCGCTACCGCGAGCTGCTCAAGAGCCTGGACTTGGGTCTGGAGGACCGCCTCACGGCCCGCGTGGGCCTGCTGTCCGGCGGCCAGCGCCAGGCGCTGACCCTGCTGATGGCGACCATGAACAAGCCCAAGCTCCTGCTGCTGGACGAGCATACCGCCGCGCTGGACCCCAAAACGGCTCTGAAGGTGCTGACCCTCTCGGCCAGGATCGTGGAGGAGAACCACCTGACCACCATGATGATCACCCACAACATGAAGGATGCCATCAAGTACGGCAACCGCCTGATCATGATGCACGAGGGCCACATCATCTATGATGTCTCCGGGGAAGAGAAGAAGAACCTGCATGTCTCCGACCTGCTGGCCAAGTTCCAGATCGCGTCCGGCGGCGAGTTCGCCAATGACCGCATGATCCTTTCTTAAAAAAGATGAAGCGGCAATAAAGTAGTTGCTTCTTAAAGCATAGAGAACCCCCCTGCCGGGAGATCACCGGCAGGGGGGTTCTCTATTAGAGTATTGGGTTTGCGGTGTTATTTGTTCTTCTCGTTACGGTACGAATTACTTTTTGAACGCCTGCACCTGATTCCATGCCTTGATAACCTCTGTGCGGTTTACAGGATCAGTTGCTTCATAGGTTTCGCCGTTGTTCTTCGCGGCCTTGAGCAGGTCGTTCTCCACGGCCCATGCAATGGCCTTGTCAGTCTCAGTGGCATTGGCGTTCAGCACGGCGGCGGGTTCAGGCTTTCCTGCATTGTTCCACACCAGTTCAGCCAACTCACCTCGGTTTGTTGGAATAGCTGTACCGGTTGGCAGGGCGCAAATCAGATAGAACTCAGCACCCAGCTGATAGGTCTGGTAGGCCAGCACCGCGGTACCCGCGGCGGCAGTACCAATGATGAGGGTAGTGCCCAGAATGTTGGGCTCTTCCTCGATGCTTGCATCCTTTGTCATGGCTTCGATCATAACATTTTCACCCGGCATGGTAAAGGTAATGGTTTCAGCCTTGGGATCAACAGCGTTCAGCACACTAGCAGGCTTAATTGTCCACTGGTCAAAAGTCTGAGCATCGGAAAGAATGCTCTTATCAAAGGTTACTTCCACGGTTGCATTTTTTTCAATGGTAATGTCACCATTGTCATTGATAGTAGTATCCTTGCCGTTTACTTTTGCAATACCGCCAAGAAGGGATAGAGTGTAGGTGACCTTTTCTTCTTTCTGTGTCCAGTTTGCGGTAAATGTTATATTGTCGCGAGCGATGTACTCCTCCAGATTTGCAGGGGTTGTCTCATCCTGCGCGTACCAGCCAAGAAATGTATAACCTTCTCTTACAGGGTCGGAGGGAACTACAAACGTCTGGTCATTCTGGTAGCATTTTGCAGTCCCTAGCTTCTCGTTGCTGTAAACAGTCTGCTTGTCCATAGTGCCACTACCATTTATAGTGCCACCGTTCAAATCAAAGTTGATATCACACAGATACTGAACTTTGCTGGTTAGTGTATCATTGCCTGTTGTATTAACTGTGACTCTGTCCCAGTCTGTTTTATATCCATTATATTTTACATCACTTAGATTCGTACAATCTTTGAATGCGTTGACATTTATAGTTTTAATATTCTTTTCAAGGAGTACTCTCTTAAGATTGGTGCATCCATTAAACGCGTTTGGGCAGATTTGATCCACACTCATGGGTACTTTTATTTCTGTTAACCCTGTACAACCCTTAAAAGCCATACTGCTGATTTTGGAAATGCCATTTGTTAAGGTGACATGAGATAGCGCAGTATTTCCTGAAAAAGCCTCATCCATATTTTTGATGGTACTCGGAATCGTAATGCTTGTTAACTGAGAACAACCATAAAAAGCAGCTTGGCCGATTTTTGTAACACCTTCAGGAATTGTAACCTTAGTTAGATTGGAACAGTTAAAGAATGCCTGGTATCCAATTTCGTCCACCGTGTTAGGCAATGTAACTTCCGTAAGCGTTTTACAGTTATAAAAAGCCCACATTTCAATTTCTGTTACAGGATAGATTGTGTTATTATATTCAATTGAGCTGTCAATAGTAAGTTTTTCAGGGCTTCCTGATACACCGGAAACTGTAACCGATTCTCCATCGGCGTTAACTGTATATCTGAGGTTCCCATCAGTAAACTTAATCGGAGCCGCTGCTACTGCTCCGATGGGTAGGAATGTTAACGTTATGCTGAGTGCCACTAATAGACTGACAAATCGTTTTTTCATGGATTTCCTCGCTTTCATGGTTTAGTGCCGCAGAAAAACGACATAGAATGTATGGCAAAAAAAAGGTAATAATACCAATTTGAAGAATACCATGCGTGGAATTCTCTGTCAATGGAATTGTAGGAACTCACAAAAAAGTTTGGAGGAATGTATAAGAAAAGGCTTTTCCAGCATCGCGGGCAATAAAAAAGAACCCGTCCCCGGAGAAAATCCGGGAACGGGTTGAGAGCGGAAAGCTTACCGCTTGATGTCGTAGTTCATGTTCATCAGGTTGCGGATGGAGCTGACATCGTCGGTGATGTTGGCATCGCCGTGGATGGTGTGCTTGATGGCGCTGCT
>CAKSZU010000083.1 GCA_934526125.1 uncultured Faecalibacterium sp.
ACGACCTTGCCCTGGTCCACAGCGGCAATGGAAGAACCGTTGCCCAGGTGGCAGGTGATCAGCTTCAGGCGCTCAATAGGCTCCTCCAGGTACTCGGCAGCCTTGTAAGCAACGTACTTGTGGCTGGTGCCGTGGAAGCCGTAGCGGCGGACACCGTACTTCTCATAGTACTCGTAGGGGATGGCGTACATGTAAGCCTTCGGGGGCATGGTGCTGTGGAATGCGGTGTCGAACACAGCCACCATGGGGATGTCGCCGAACACCTTGCGGGCAGCCTCGATGCCCAGGATGCCTGCGGGGTTGTGCAGGGGGGCCAGGGGGCTCAGCTCACGGATGGTGTTGATGACCTCATCGGTGATCAGGCAGCTCTTCTTGAACTTCTCGCCGCCGTGGACGACACGGTGACCGATGGCGTTGATCTCGCTGACATCATTGATGCACTTGCCCTCGCCGGTGGTCATCTTCTTCACGACCTCGGCAAATGCCTCGGTGTGGGTGGGGAAGATAGCCGGGGTGGTGGCCTTGTGGCCGTTGGCCTCGTGGGTGATCATGCTGCTTTCCATGCCGATGCGCTCGCACAGGCCCTTGCACAGCACCTTCTCGCCGTCCATATCGATCAGCTGATACTTCAGAGAAGAGGAGCCGCAGTTAATAACCAGAATCTTCATCTTCATGTGCCTCCATATTTTTTTCAGCCCGCCGGAGCGGACAGAATTTTACAGAATCCTAGAAATATTATATAATAGGTTCCGGGGCTTTTCAAGCCGTAACGGTGGCAAAGGGTTCTACAAAGTATCCCTTCTTTTTTGTACACCCTGCCCACAAATGCGGAAAATGCAACTCTTTTTCTGTACGAATGATATACTTTTCACAATGTCAGAGGACTTCTTATGCGACGAGCCGGTATCATTGCCGAATACGATCCCTTCCACAGCGGCCACGCCTGGCAGCTGGAGCAGGCGCACACCCTGGGGGCCGGGCAGGTCTTTGTGGCCATGAGCTGCGGCCTGACCCAGCGGGGCGAGCTGCCCCTCCTGCCCGAGGAGATGCGGGTCCGGGCCGCCCTGACCTGCGGGGCCGACCTTGTGCTGGCACTGCCCGCCCCCTATGCCTGCGCCGGGGCCGAGGCCTTTGCCCGGGCGGGGGTCTGCCTGCTGGCCGCCGCCGGGTGCGACGCGCTGGTGTTCGGTGCCGAGACCCCGGACGCCGATCTTCTGATGGAAGCCGCCCGGGTACTCTCCGGCCCGGCGTACCGCGCCGCCCTCAAGGCGCAGCTTGCCGCCGGAGCCCGCAGCTTTGCCGCCGCCCGGCAGGCCGCAGTAGAGTCCCTCCGACCCGGCAGCGCCCTGGCCAGTCTGCTGGACAAACCCAACAACAATCTGGCTGTGGAATACTGCAAGGCCATTCTGGAACTGAATGTCCCGCTGATGCCGGTGCCCCTGCCCCGGCAGGGGGCCGACCACGGACAGGCGCTGACCGGCGGGGCCTTTGCCAGCGCCAGCGCCCTGCGGAAGCTGTGGCAGACCGGCAGGGCCGGGGCGCTGGCCCCCTATGTCCCGGCCGGAGTGTTCCTCCTCTATCAGGAAGCATTTGCGCAGGGGCAGTACACCGATTTCGATGCCGCTCACCGGTGCCAGCTGGCCCTGCTGCGGGCGGGCTGCACGGCGGATGCTCCCTTTGCCCGGGTGCGTGGCCTCTCCGAAGGGCTGGAACACCGGCTGGAATCTGCCGTCCGGAACAGCACCACCCAGGAGGAGCTTCTGGACGCCCTGACTACCGTCCGCTATCCCAGGGCCCGGATGCGCCGCCTTGCCATGGACGCGGCACTGGGCTGGACGGCCGATGCCTTCCCGCCCCTGCCGCCCTATCTCCACCTGCTGGGGGCCCGCCGGAAGGTCCTTCCTCTCCTGAAGGAAGCTGCCCTCCCGGTCTCCCACTCCCTGATGCGGCTGTCCGGGCAGGATGCCGCCTGCCGCGCCGTCGTGCAGGCCCAGCTCCGGGCCTCGGACCTGGGGGCGCTCTGCCGCCAAAAACCGGAGCCCATGGGCGGCGCACTTCGTCAAAAAATTATCTTTTTGACGAAATAGCAAAATTTTTCTTTCAATTTTTGCAAAACCTCTACTTGTATTCCGGCGGCAGTTCGGTGTATCATAAAACAGTATTGGATACATCGACAGGTCCCCGGCTCAGGGGGGCAAGAGGAGGAAATTCATGGCACTTCACGTTCTGGACGAAGCCAACCGCTGTCTCGGCTGCAAGAAGCCGATGTGCCAGCAGGGCTGCCCCATCCACACCAACATTCCCGAGGCCATCCGGCTGCTGAAGGAGAACCGGCTGGACGAGGCGGGCCGGATGCTCTTCGAGAACAACCCCCTGACCACGGTCTGCGCCCTGGTCTGCAACCACGAGAACCAGTGCGAGGGGCACTGCATCCGCAACCGGATGCCCAGCCACGACCCCGTCCATTTTTCCATCATCGAGGACTATATCTCCACCACCTACGCCAACAAGATGACCCAGGGCCCCGCCCCCAAGAACGGCATGAAGGCCGCCGTGGTGGGTGCCGGCCCTGCGGGCCTGACCATCGCCGTGCTGCTGGCACGGTGGGGCTACGACATCACCATCTTTGACGCCCGGGACAAGATCGGCGGCGTGATGCGGTACGGCATCCCCAACTACCGCCTGCCCGACAGCGTACTGGATGATTTCCAGTACCGCCATCTGGAACTGAAGGGCATCCACGTCCGCCCCAACACCGCCATCGGCAAGACCATCACCATCGATGACCTGTTCCGGGACGGCTACAAGAGCATCTTCATCGGTGCCGGTCTGTGGAAGGCCAACGCCATGCACATCAAGGGCGAGTCCCTGGGCAACGCGGCCTTCGGCATCGACTATCTGGCCAACTCCAAGGCGTTCCAGCTGGGGGATAACATCGCCGTCATCGGCGTGGGCAACTCCGCCATGGACTGCGCCCGCACCGCCATCCGGAACGGTGCCCGCCACGTCACCTGCTACGCCCGCCGGGACGAAGACTGCATCAGCGCCTCCGAGTACGAGGTGCGGTATGCCAAGCTGGAGGGCGTGGGCTTCCGGTTCTGCAAGGCCCCGGTGGAGATCCGGGAGAACGGCCTCATCTGCCGCGACACGATCAAGGGCGAGGACGGAAAGTTCACCCAGGTGGAGGGCAGCGAGACCTTCTACCCCCACACCGGCGTCATCGTGTCGGTGAGCCAGGGCTCGGAGAGCAATCTGGTCAAAACCACCACCGGCATCGAGACCAACCAGAAGGGCCTGCTGACCGTCGGCGAGGACGGCAGCACCACCCGCGAAGGCGTGTTCGCCGGCGGCGATGCCGTCATGGGTGCCCGCACCGTGGTGGAGGCCGTCGCCATCGCCAAGCAGGTAGCCGCGTCCATGGACCGGTACATGAAGAGCCTGCCTGCCGACACCGCCCCCGACCCCTACGCCGATATCCCCGTCTTTCAGGCCCCCGCTTCCGACGTGCTGGGCCGACAGGACGTGAACTGAAGATCCTTTTCCGGGGCTGCTGCAGCCCCGGTTTTTTGTTTTTGGGAAAATCCAGCGTATCTTTGCCAATCTTAGCCGTGTCTTGGTTGACCGGTTTCCCCACTTTCCGGTATACTATAAATATATCTGTGTCGTTTTTGTACGATTCGGAAAATCCTCTTCGGAAAGGTCGGTGGACATTATCCTGAACGCTTCGCTTCCCAGACTGCGGGAAAAACTGCTGGAGGCCCTGCAGGCGGTGCTTCCCATCGTCGCCATCGTGCTGGTGCTCTGCTTCACCATTGCCCCCGTCTCCCCCAGCATCCTGCTCTGCTTTTTGCTGGGGGCCGTCATGATCGTGGTGGGCATCATGTTCTTCACCCTCGGGGTCGAAATGAGCATGACCCCCATGGGCGAACGGGTGGGCACCCTGCTCACCCGGAGCCGCAGCGTCCCCCTCATCATCGGGGTCGGCTTTGTGCTGGGGTTCCTCATCACCATCTCGGAGCCGGACCTTCAGGTCCTGGCCAATCAGGTACCCTCCATCCCCAACATGACCCTGATCCTTTCGGTGGCCGCCGGGGTGGGGCTGTTCCTGGTCATCGCCTTCCTGCGGATGCTGCTGGGCATCGCCCTGCCTCCGCTGCTGGTGCTGTTCTACGGCCTTATCTTCGTGCTGGCCGCCTTTGTCCCCAAGGAGTTTCTTGCGGTGGCCTTTGACTCCGGCGGTGTGACCACCGGCCCCCTCACGGTCCCCTTCATCATGGCGCTGGGCGTGGGCGTGTCCGCCATCCGCAGCGACCGCCACGCGGCGGACGACAGCTTCGGTCTGGTGGCCCTCTGCTCCATCGGCCCCATTCTGGCGGTGCTGATCCTGGGCATTGCCTTCCGGGCCGCAGACAGCACTTATCTCCCGCCCGTCCTGCCCGATGTCACCGACTCGGTGGAGCTGTGGCAGCTGTTCCGCAAAGGGCTGCCCACCTATCTGAAGGAGATCGCGGTCTCCCTGCTGCCCATCATCGCCCTGTTCGGGCTGTTCCAGATCGCGGCCCTCCGGCTCGACCGGCGGACCCTCGGCCGCATCGGGGTGGGCCTTGTCTATACTTATATCGGCCTTGTCTTATTCCTTACCGGCGCAAACGTCGGTTTTATGCCGGCCGGTAATTATCTGGGGCAGGTTCTGGCCGGGCAGTCCTTCCGCTGGGTCCTGATCCCCATCGGGATGCTGATCGGCTTCTTCATCGTCAAGGCCGAGCCCGCCGTCTATGTGCTGAACAAGCAGGTGGAGGAGGTCACCGACGGTGCCATCTCCGCCGGGACCATGGGGGCCGCTCTCTCGGTCGGCGTCTCTTTGTCGGTGGGGCTCGCCATGGTGCGGGTACTCATGGGCATCTCCATCCTGTGGTTCCTCATCCCGGGCTACGCCTTTGCCATCGGCATCTCCTTCGTCGTGCCCAAGCTCTACACCGCCATCGCCTTTGACGCCGGCGGCGTAGCCTCCGGCCCCATGACGGCCACCTTCCTGCTGCCGCTGGCGCAGGGGGCCTGCATGGCCGTGGGGGGCAGCATCGTCACCGATGCCTTCGGCGTGGTGGCCATGGTCGCCATGACGCCCCTCATCACCGTCCAGCTCATGGGGCTGACGGCGCAGCTGCGGCAGCGCCGCACCCGGAGCGACCATCCCCTGCCCTCTGCGGACTTTGCCGATCTTCCGGATGACGCCATCATTGAGCTGTAAGGAGGCTGCAACGTGAATTCTTTGTTCTGGCTGGTCACCATCACGGACCGCCGCTCCACCGATGCCTTTCTGGCCCTGTATGAGACCTTCGGGGTCACCGTCAGTCTGCGCACAGTGGGGGCCGGCACCGCCGTGCGGGAGACCCTTTCCACCCTGGGGCTGGAGCAGACCGAAAAGGCCGTGCTCTTTGCCATGATCACCGCCGACACCTGGCCCCGGCTGCAGAAAGCCCTCCGCCGGGAGCTGCGCATCGACGTGCCCGGCACCGGCATCGCCTTTACCGTCCCGGTCAGCAGCATCGGCGGTAAGCGGGCCCTGCAGTTCCTGACCGAACACCAGACCTTTGTACGCAAGGAGGAAAGCACTTTGAAGGATACCCATTACGAGCTGCTGCTCGTCATCTCCAATCAGGGCCACACCGGGTCCATCATGGACGCGGCCCGGGCCGCAGGTGCCGGGGGCGGCACTGTCCTCCACGCCAAGGGCACCGGCATGGAGGGGGCGGCCCACTTCATGGGGGTCGAGCTGGTCAACGAAAAGGAGCTGGTCCTGATCGTGACCCGCACCGCCCGGAAAAACGCCATCATGAAGGCCATCATGGACGGAGCCGACCCAAGAGCCGGAGCCATCGTCTTTTCCCTGCCGGTCACCGACACGGCGGGCCTGCGGCTGCTGGACGAGGACTGACCGGCAGCGCTCTGCCGCACCGGGTGGATTTTTACGGCGTTTTCCTGTATGATAAGGGAGTACAGGAGGTGCTGTTATGAAATCCACGCACAACATCCGGCAGAAGCTGATCAACGGTCTGGCCATCGTTCTGGGCAATGCGCTCTATTCGCTGGCCGTGGCCCTGTTCCTGGAGCCGGCCGGGCTCATCACCGGCGGTGCCACCGGCATCGCGCTGGCTTTCGGGCGGCTGACCGGGCTGTCCGTCTCCGGCTTTCTGCTGGTGTTCAACCTTGCCATGCTGGTCTGGGGCTGGGCGGTGCTGGGGCGGAAATTCGCCCTGAACACCCTCGCCAGCAGCGTGCTGAGCCCCGCCTTCCTGGCGCTGTTCGAGGGTCTGTTCGCCGGCCGGGTGCTGACGGAGGACATCTTCCTCTGCACCATCTTTGCCGGACTGGGCATCGGCATCGCGCTGGGCATGGTCATCCGGGCCGGGGCATCCACCGGCGGCATGGACATTCCCCCGCTGGTGCTGCAGAAATGGTTCCGCTGGCCGGTCTCGCTGACCATGATGCTCTTCGATATCGCTATCCTGCTGCTGCAGGCTCTGTTCAGCCCCACCGAGCAGGTGCTGTACGGCATCGTGCTGGTCATCACCCACACCATCGTCATGGATAAGATGCTGATGCTGGGCGACAGCCGCACCGAGGTCAAGATCATCAGTACACAGGCCGACGCCATCCGCGCCGCCATTCTGGAAGAGATCGACCGGGGCGTCACTGTCCTCCACGGTGAGGGCGGCTACACCGGCGAGCCCAGCGAGGTGCTGCTCAGCGTCATCTCCAACCGGGAGCTGCCCCGGCTGGAAAAGCTGGCCCACTCCATCGACCCGGCCTGCTTCCTGATCGTCAGCCGGGTGACCGAAGTCAGCGGACGGGGCTTTTCGCTGGACAAGAAATATCAGTAAACAGCAAAAAACATCCGCGGCGCTTGCCGCAGATGTTTTTTGCTTTGTGTGGCAGATCAGCCCTTCACACCGCCCAGGGCAACGCCGCGGACGATGAATTTGGACAGAAGCAGATACACGATGATGACCGGCAGGATGGCGATGGCCACCAGCATATAGACCTTGCCCATGTCGAACTTGAGGAAGTCGGCACTGCGCAGCTGCGCGATCAGGATGGGCAGCGTCTTTTTGTCGGCCGAGTCCAGCACCAGAGCGGGGATGAAGTAGTTGTTCCAGCTGGACACGAAAGAGAAGATGGCCTGCACCGCCAGAGCAGGCTTCATGATGGGAAGAACGATACGGTTGAAGGTGTAGAACTCACCCGCGCCGTCGATGCGGGCGGCTTCCACGATCTCCATGGGCAGGCTGGCATCCAGGTACTGCTTCATGAAGAAGAACACCGCCGGGGCTGCAATGCTGGGGACGATAAGGGGGATGAAGCTGTTCTTCAGGCCCATCTTGGTGATCAGCTGCAGGAAGCCCAGAGCGGACACCTGCGTCGGCATGGTCATGATGAGCAGGATGATGGCAAAGGCCGCTTTCTTGAACCGGAAGTTATAGGCATAGATGCCGTAGGCGGTCAGCGCCGAGAAGTAGACGCTGAGGGCCGCCGAACAGGTCGAGACGATCAGGCTGTTCTTCACGCCCGAAAGCACCGGGATGTTGGCATCGCTCAGCACATTTTTCAGGTTGGTCATCAGCGACTTGCCCGGCAGGAAGGAGAAGCCTTTCTGGATCTCGAAGTGGGTGCGGGTGGAGTTGATGAGCAGCACATAGAAGAAGAACAGGCACAGAAAACTCAGCAGCACCAGCACCACATAGCTCACGGTCCGGCGGGCCGTAAGAGACGCTTTTTCGGATTTCGTCTTTACTGCATGTGACATTACTGTTTTCCTCCCTTCGCCTGCTTTGCGGCCTGCTTGCGGGCTTTGCGCTCCGCTGCGCTCAGGCCGTCGTCCTCGCGGGTCAGTGCAAAATAGACCACCACGCACAGGACGGCACATACCAGGAACAGCACCACGGAGACTGCGCCCGCCATGCCGTAGTTCTTGCTGAACAGATGGTTGTTCAGGTACATGATCATGGTGGTGGAGGTACGGTCGGGGCCGCCCTTGCCGTTGGTCAGGATCTGCGGCACATCGAACATCTGCAGGCCGCCGATCATGGA
>CAKSZU010000084.1 GCA_934526125.1 uncultured Faecalibacterium sp.
CGCTATATGGAGATCTGGAACCTGGTGTTCAGCCAGTTCGATGCCGACGGCAAGGGCCACTACGAGCGCCTGGCACGTCCCAACATCGATACCGGCATGGGCCTGGAGCGTCTGGCCTGCGTGATGCAGGGCGTGGGCAATCTGTTTGAGGTCGATACCGTCCAGAGTGTGCTGCACCATGTGGAACACATCGCAGGCAAGACCTACGGCACCAACGCCAAGGACGATATCTCCATCCGCGTCATCACCGACCACATCCGCAGCTGCACCTTCATGGTGTCCGACGGCATCCTGCCCTCCAATGAGGGCCGCGGCTATGTGCTGCGCCGTCTGCTCCGCCGCGCTGCCCGTCATGGCCGGATGCTGGGCATCAACCGCCCCTTCCTGGTGGAGCTGGTGGAGACTGTCATCCAGTCCAGCGAGTCCGCTTACCCCGAACTGCGGGAGCATGACGCCTATATCAAGAAGGTCATCGGCACCGAGGAGGCAAACTTTGCCCGCACTATCGACGCCGGCATGAACATCCTGAACAACATGATCGACGGTCTGGAGAAGGCTCACCAGCATCTGCTGAAGGGTCTGGATGTCTTCAAGCTGAACGATACCTTCGGCTTCCCGCTGGACCTGACCAAGGAGATCGCTGCCGAGCAGGGCATTGAGATCGACGAGGACGGCTTCCACGCCGAGATGAAAAAGCAGAAGGAGCGCGCCCGCGCCGAGCGTCTGAAGAAGAACATCTCCGGCTGGAGCGAGGATCTGTTCGGCAGCCTGACTTCTGAGCCCACCGTCTTTACCGGCTACGACACCCTGACCGATGAGGGCGTTGTGGTGGCCCTGAGCGATGAGGAGACTCTGACCGATGCCATCGCCACCGACGAGCAGGAGAAGGAAGGCGTTCTGGTCGTTCTGGACAAGACTCCCTTCTACGCCGAGATGGGCGGCCAGGTGGCCGACCACGGCATCCTGACCGGCCCCGAGTGCAGCCTGCGTGTGCTGGATGTCAAGAAGACCCCCAAGGGTTACTACGTCCACACCTGTGTGCTGGAGAGCGGCATCGTGAAAGTGGGCGACCACCTGAATGCCCGCGTGGACAAGGAATACCGGATGGCTGTCTGCCGCAACCACACCGCGACCCACCTGCTGCAGGCTGCTCTGCGGGAAGTGCTGGGCGACCATGTCCATCAGGCCGGTTCCTATCAGGACGGCGAGATCACTCACTTCGACTTCACCCACTTCAGCGCCGTCAAGCCGGAAGAGCTGGCCCGTGTGGAGAAGATCGTCAATGACCGCATCTTCGACGCCATGAACGTCAACGTCAAGGAGATGCCCATTGAGGAAGCCAAGAAGCTGGGCGCTATGGCTCTGTTCGGCGAGAAGTACGGCAAGGTCGTGCGCGTCGTTGACATCGAGGGCTGGTCCACCGAGTTCTGCGGCGGCACCCATGTCAAGAACACCGCTCAGATCGGCTGCTTCAAGATCGTCAGCGAGTCCTCTGTGGCCGCAGGCATCCGCCGCATTGAGGCTGTCACCGGCAAGAATCTGCTGCTGCGCGCCAACGAGCAGGAGAAGCTGCTGCACACCGTGGCGGGAAGCCTGAAGGCAAACAACGTTTCCACTCTGGCCGCCCGTGCCGAGGCTGTCATGGCCGAGAACAAGGCCATGAGCAAGGAGCTGGACGAGATGAAGGCCAAGATCGCCGCTTCCAAGGTGGACAGCCTGTTCGACAATGCCGAGGCAGTCGGCGGCGTGAAGATCGCTTCCGCCTACTTCACCGGCACCTCCGGCGACACCCTGCGCGGCATGTGCGACAGCATCCGCGACAAGGCCGTCAACCCCTGCGTGGCCGTTCTGGTGGGCAAGGCTGAGGATAAGATCACCATGGCCGTCACCGTGAACAAGCTGGCCCAGGAAAAGGGCCTGAAGGCTGGCAGCCTGGTCAAGGAGATCTCTGCCATCGCCGGCGGCAAGGGCGGCGGCAAGCCCGACTTTGCAATGGCCGGTCTGAAGGACGAGACCAGGATCGACGAGGCTCTGGCTGCTGTCAAGAGCATCGTGGAGAAGCAGCTGGGCTGACTGCCTGAAAAATCGAAAGGAGAATTTTCCATGGAAGATTGTCTGTTTTGCATGATCGCCGAGGGGAAGATCCCCTCCAACAAGCTCTATGAGGACGATCAGGTGGTGGCGTTCTACGATATCAATCCGCAGGCCAAGGTGCATTTTCTGGTGGTGCCCAAAAAGCACATCCAGAGCGCCGCAGCCCTGACCGAAGAAGACGGTGCCCTGCTGGGCCATATCTTTGCTGTCATTGCAAAGCTGGCCAAGCAGGTCGGGCTCGACAACGGCTACCGTGTGATCTCCAACGTCGGCGAGGATGCCGGCCAGACGGTCAAGCACCTGCACTTCCATGTGCTGGGCGGCGAAAAGCTGCCCGTCTGAGCCCGCATACAATAGAACGGATCAAAAAAGGAAGGGAATCGTTATGGCAAAGACCTATACCCTGCACGTCGCGGGCCTGACCCGTGAGCTGACCATCTGCAAAGTGAACGATCACATGGACATTGCCGCCTTCATCATGCTGGGCGACGCCGAGCTGACCGTGGCTGCTGCAACTGAACTGCTGAAGAAGTGCCCGGATTTCGATATCCTGCTGACCGCCGAGGCCAAGGGCATCCCTCTGGCACACGAGATGAGCCGCCAGAGCGGCAAGCCCTATGTCTGCGCCCGCAAAGGCGTCAAGCTCTATATGCCGGACCCCGTCGTGGTGGAAGATCAGTCCATCACCACCGAGGGCAAGCAGAAGCTGGTCATCGACCGCAAGGAGCTGGACAAGATGAACGGCAAGCGGGTCCTGGTGGTGGATGACGTCATCTCCACCGGCGGCTCCCTGAAGGCGCTGGATGCTCTGGCCGAGCAGACCCAGTGCGAGATCGTGGGTCAGGCAGCCGTCCTGGCCGAGGGCGATGCAGCCGAGCGCAAGGATATCATCTTCCTTGAGCCGCTGCCCCTGTTCTTCCACTAAATAAGATGCGTCGGCCGCTCTGTGTTTTCTGCATCGGAACACTGGGGCTGGAGCTGGTGTGCGCTTTTTTGCCGCAAATGGGACTTTTTGTGCCGTTTGCGGCATTTTTTGGTGCCGGGCTGCTCTTTGCGGCGGCCGGGCGTCTGTGCCGGAAACCGGCCTGGGGCTACGGCATCTGTCTGGTCCTGGGGGCAGCGCTGGGACTCTGCCTGACGGCGAACACCCGCGTCCGGCTGGAACGGCTGACAACAGCCTATGACGGCCGGACCCTCCTGCTGGAAGCGGAAGTGGAACAGGTGTCGTCCTCCTGGTCTGCCGATGCCGTCCGCGCCGTGCTGCGGGTGGAGCAGGCGGCCGGGGAACCGGTGTCCTTCCGGGTGGAGTGCGCCCGTCTGCCGGTCTGCGAAGCAGGCGACCGGCTCCGGGGCCGTTTTGCGCTGGAAGCCCCGGCGGTGTCCGGACAGCAGGACCTCTACACCGACGGCGTGGTGCTGACGGCGGAAGCGGTGGAGGACCCCGTGCCGCTGGGCGGGAGCCGCTCGTTCCGTGCCCGGACGGCCCGGCTGCAGAAGCGGCTCAGCGCCGCCCTGCGGCAGGGGATGGCCGCCGGGCCTGCCGGGGTGCTGGCGGCCATGGTCACCGGGGACCGCACCCATCTTTCGGCGGCCCTCCGCACGGCCTACCGGGGCGCGGGGCTCTCCCATGTGCTGGTGGTCAGCGGAATGCACGTTTCCATCCTCTGCGGGGATGTGCTGGGTCAGCTTCTGCCCCGGAAAAAGAAAAAACTGTGCAGCTATGCCAGCCGCAGGCTTCGCGCTCTGACCGGCGGTGCCATGGCCCTGCTGCTGGTGGGCGTGACCGGCTGCACCCCCTCGGTGCTGCGGGCGGCGGGAGCCGTCTGGCTCAGCGGCCTGGGGGTCTGGGTTTACGGCCCGTCGGACGCCCTGACCTCGCTGGGGGTGGCCGGTGTCCTGATGACGGCCGGGAACAGCTATGCCGTCTGCGACATCGGCTTTGAACTCTCCTTTGCCGCGGTGGTGGGCACACTGGCCGGTTCGGCAGTGGTCCGCCGCAGCCGGGAGGTCTGGGCGACCCGCCGGGCAGAGAAAAAGCGCCCCCGTTCCGGCATCCGGAAACAAAGGGCGCTGGGGATCTTATCCGGGGTCTGGGAGACCGCCTGCATTTCGGCCTGCGCCTCCATGGCGACCTTCCCGGTGCTGGTGCTGCGGGGGATGAGCGCCAGCCTGTATGCGCTGGTGTCGGGGGTGGCGGTGCTCTGGCTGGTGGAGCCCATCCTGCTCACGGGGCTGGCCGCGGCGCTGCTGGGGCTGTCCCCGGCTACGGCACTTCTCCGCCGTCCCTTTGCGCTCTGCGCCGAGCTGCTGACGGCCCTGCTGGACCGCTGGGCCCTGTGGGTCTCCGGCTGGCCCGGGGCGCAGCTCTGGTTCGATACCGGCTATGCGGCGGCGGTCTGTCTGCTGCTGGCCGGGCTGTGCTGGCTCGCCTTCCACAGCCGTGTCCGGCTGCGGGTGGCGCTGCCTGCCCTGCTGGTGACCGCGGCAGTAGCCATCAGCACCGGCAATGCCCTGAGCCGGGATGTGGTCCATCTGGAACTGGTGGGCAGCCGGAATGCCCCGGCGGCGGTCCTCAGCCGGAACGACCGGGCCGTGATCCTCTTCCGGGGCGGTGAGACCACCGAAAATGCTGTAAAGACCGTGCTGGAACGGCGGAACATCCGGACCGTGGAGTGTCTGGTGGACCTGCGCACCGCCCCGGAGTACCTGCGGCGGATGGGGGCCGAAAACTTTCTGGCGGCAGACCGGATGCAGCCCTGCACCACCCGCCGGGCCCGCTGCAGCATGGCGGAGGTGGAAGTACTGCGTACCCAAAGCGGCTGCATCGTCCGGGTACAGGCGGCGGGACAGACTTTTGTCACCCTGAGCGGAAGCGTGAAGCTGGCCCGGCCGGTCCGGGCGGACTGGCTGCTGGCTTCCGCCTCCCGGCCGGACGCGGTGCAGTACCGGAATGTCCTGACCCTCAGCACCCGGTACCGGTGGATGGATGCAGAGAACACGGAAACAGAATGGGAGACCGTTGATGCGCTGTCTTACCGGGTCCCGAAAGCAGGGGACTCAGAGTGAAAAAATCAGCCGCTCGCCCAGTGCGGGCAGGGCAAAGCGGGCCGAGGGGTCCAGCTGACGCAGGGCGGCCGCGAAGCGGAGCGGGTCCACGGTGTTGTCCTGCACCATGTCGTAATGGGTGGGGATGGTGCATCCGGCCCCCAGCCGGAGGGCCAGCCGGGCGGTCTCCTCGGCTTCAAGATTGCCGATGCAGCCCCGCCGGGTCCGGAAAAAGTCCTGCCCGTTGATGGGGGCCAGCAGCAGGTCTGGCCGGGGCAGGGCAGTCAGGACATCGAACAGATGCTCCGTCAGGTAGGTGTCGCCCAGGTGCAGGACGCGGAACCCGCCGAAGTCCAGCTGGTACCCCAGAGCCATCCGGGGGTCGGCCGGGTCGAGGACGTGTTCCGGGTGGGCGGCCGAGAAGGCGCACAGGGTGCAGCCGGACAGGGAGAGGGTGTCGCTCTCCTGTACAAAATCGATGCGGCCGACTTCCAGCCCAAAGGCTTTTGCCTGCTCCCGGCAGCCGGCGGGCAGGATGAACCGGGCACTGCACCCGGACTGGAACCCCAGCAGGGTGTCCTTTGCCATGTGGTCGGCGTGGCCGTGGGTACACAGGACATAATCGGCCCCCAGCTGCTCTGCGGCGAAGGGGGTCGGGTAGTGGCGGCGGGAGCCGTTCGGCCCGGTGAGGTCGCTGAGGACGGGGTCGATGCAGAAGACCGTCTGCCCCTGCTTCAGCACAAAGCCGCACTGCCCGATGTACCATACCGCCAGCTGTCCCGCGGGCAGGCAGGTGGAGCGGATCTCCTGCAGCAGGGCATCGCCCTTTTTGTACCAGTGTTCCATAAAAAGCCTCCTTTTTTCTGATTATAGCGGAGCGGTACCGCTGCCGCAAGGTCCGGGACAGTTTTTTCGGGAAAAGAATGGATTCTTGTAAAAAGCTGTTATATAATAGGTAATATCAAAGTTCGATCCGGAAAGGAATCAGAATTATGGGCATCGTAGTCATCGGCGCAGTGTTTGTGGACATCAAGGGATATCCGCTTTCCACCTATATTCCCGGCGGGCGCAACGCCGGACGGATGGAGCAGGTACACGGCGGCGTGAGCCGCAATGTGGCGGAGGATATCGCCAACGTGGAACTGCGGCCGACCTTTGTCAGTCTGGTGGACGATACCGGTATGGGCCAGGATGTCATCGACAAGCTGGAAAACCACAAGGTCAACACGAAATACATCCGCCGGGTGCCGGACGGCATGGGGACCTGGCTGGCCATCTTCGACAACAACGGCGACGTCCACGCGGCGATCTCCAAGCGGCCGGACACCACCCCCCTGACCAGTCTGCTGGAAGAGCAGGGCGACGAGATCTTCGCCGACTGCGACAGCATCGCGCTGGAACTGGATCTGGAAAAGGTGACCGTCAAGCAGACGCTGAAATACGCCAAAAAGTACGGCAAAAAGGTCTTTGCGGCGGTCTCCAACATGAGCATCGCCATGGAACGCCGGGATTTCCTGCAGCAGATCGACTGCTTCGTCTGCAACCAGCAGGAGGCCGGGCTGCTCTTCTCGGATGAGTACGATCATCTGGAGCCGGAGCAGATGTGCCGGGTGCTGGCGGCCAATGTGCGCAGCGCCAACATCCCCTGCATGGTGGTGACCATGGGCGGCAAGGGCGCAGTCTACGCCCGGGCAGACGGCGAAAGCGGGATCGTTCCGGCCAAGAAGGTGGATGTCATCGACACCACCGGCGCAGGCGATGCCTTCTTTGCGGGCACGGTCATCGGCCTGACCTATGGCAAGACGCTGGCCGAGGCCTGCGAGATCGGCAGCCGTCTGGCGGCATCGGTCATCTGCATCACCGAGAACGTCTGCCCTCGGTTCCGTCCGCTGGAGTTCGGGCTGGATATCCCTGTGGTGGACTGAAAGCCCCTTGGTCTGAATTGAAAAAGGCGAAGGTCTATTTTGGAAAAGGCAGCGTCGGGGAGTCGCTGGGCGGCGGCTCGGTCTCCGACTGCTGCAAAGTGGTGTCCGCCCAGGCAAAGCTGGATGAGGATCTGTGAGAGCTGGAAAACACAAAGCACATCTTCCCGTCGGACCTCATCCCGCTGGGCACCATCGTGACCGTGTTCGGTACCGGTTCGGAGATGAACGCGGGTGCCGTCATCACCAATGAGGAGAAAAAGATCAAAGGGGCGCTGTTCGGCGCGCAGGCGGATTTTGCCTTCCTGGACCCCGGCTATTCGCTGTCGGTGCCCTTCCGTCAGGTCGTTTCCGGTGCCTTCGATACCCTGAGCCACGCCATGGAGACCTACTTCGGCAAGCCGGATGAGAACAACCTCTCGGATGACATCAACGAGGCCGTGATGCGCAGTGTCATCCGCAATATCCGGGCCCTGCTGGCCGACCACGACAACTACGAGGCCCGCAGCGAGCTGGCGTGGGCTTCCTCCATGGCCGAAAACGGCATCCTGAAGATCGGCAAGGTCACCGATTTCCAGTGCCATATGCTGGAACATCAGCTGGGGGCCTATACCAACTGCAACCACGGCGCAGGTCTGGCAGTCCTCCATCCGGCGCTGTACCGGCACCTCTGCCCTGCGGATGCGGGCCGTTTCGCCCGCTTTTCCCTGCGTTTTCTGTACTCCGGAAAAATTTGAAAAAAGCTGTTGACAATCCGGGAAAGAGCTGGTATAATAACTCACGTCGCCGGGAACGGCACACCAGTATGTGGGGGATTAGCTCAGCTGGGAGCCCAAGCAGTGCGCTCACGCACCCCCACGACTGAACTTCATAAAACGTTTCTTGTTTGAGT
>CAKSZU010000085.1 GCA_934526125.1 uncultured Faecalibacterium sp.
GTGACGAGAAAATAACGTAAAACGGAGGATTTCTACTAGATTTCTCTTTGTAGCGAAACTATCGCTTCGACGTGCTTCGTCCTGGGAAACAGGTCCACCGGCTGGACTTTCTCGGCGTGGTAGCCGTGCTGTTCCAGCCAGGCGGAGTCGCGGGCGGCGGTGGAGGGGTTGCAGCTGACATAGACCACCCGGCGGGGGGACATGGTGACCACGGCGGAGAGGGTGGCCTCGTCGCAGCCCTTGCGGGGCGGGTCCAGCATCACAACATCGGGGTGCAGGCCCTCGGCGGCCAGCTGAGTGGCGGCCTGCCCGGCATCCGCACAGAAAAAGCGGCTCTTCGCGGCGATGTCCGAACCCATCCGGGCGGCGTTGGCCTTGGCGCTTTCGATGGCCTCCGGCACGATCTCCACGCCGATCAGCTCCCGGCAGCGGTCCGCCATGGACAGGCCGATGGTCCCCATGCCGCAGTAGAGGTCCAGCAGAAGGTCCTCCGGCGTCAGCTGGGCGTAATCGGCGGCGATGCCGTAAAGCCGCTCGGCGGCAAGCGTGTTGACCTGGTAGAAGGACAGGGGCCCCAGCCGGACCGGAACGCCGCAGAGGGTGTCCTCGATGAAGCCGGGCCCGTACAGGACATGGGTCTCCTCGCCCAGGATCACGTTGGTGTTCCGGGGGTTGACATTGATCAGCAGAGTGGCGATGTCCGGGAATCGGGCCGTCAGGGCGGCGCGGAGTTCCTCGCTGTGGGGGAGCTTTGCCCGGGTGCAGACCAGGCAGACCATGATCTGTCCGCTGTGGGCGCCCCGCCGCAGGAAGATGTGGCGAACCAGTCCCTTGCCGGTCTGTTCATCGTAGGGCCGGATGCTGTGTTCCGCAAAGAATCCGCAGAGCGCGTTGCCGATGTCGTTCAGGACACTGGGCTGGAGCTTGCAGTCCGGGCAGGGGACGATGCGGTGGGTGCGTCCGGCGTAGAAGCCGATGCAGGGGTTTCCATTCCGGTCCAGCCCCACCGGGAACTGGACTTTGTTGCGGTAACGGTCCACTTCGGGGGAGGGCAGGGGCGGCAGCACCGGCACGTCCAGCCCGCCGATGCGGCGGAACGCGTCGGTGACGCTTTCACCCTTGGCGCGGAGTTCGGCGGCGTAATCCAGATGCCGCAGGCTGCAGCCACCGCAGGGGCCAGCCGCAGGGCAGTCCACCGGGATGCGGTCCGGCGAGGGCGTCCGCAGGCCGGCCAGGATGCCGAAGGCGTAGCGCCCGCAGTCCTTGACGATGCGGATATCAGCTACATCACCGGGGGCAGTGCCGGGGACAAAGATGGTCTCGCCGTCCGGGCTGTGGGTGACGCCGCTTCCGTCGTTGGAAAGGCGCTCGATGGACAAGGCCAGGACCTGATTTTTCTGTAAGGGCATGGAAATTCTCCTTCTGTGAGCTGGGGATCAGGCCTCATCCTGCGGTTTTTCCGGGACGGCCGGGGCATCGGGGGTCTCGTGCTGGGCGGCAACATACCGGCTGGGAGGGACTCCCTTGGCCCGCTTGAAGACCCGTGAAAAATAGAACTGATCAAAGAAGCCAACCGAGATGGCGACTTCGGCAATGGACAGATTGCCCGCCCGCAGCAGCTTGCAGGCTTCGTTGATGCGGTATTCGGTCAGATAATCGATGGGGCTCTTGCCGACGTTCAGCATGAACACCCGGTACAGGTGGCTGCGGGAGACGCCGACGCTTTTGGCGACGTCATCGATGGAAATATCGTGCGAATAATTGAACTGGATGTATTTGATGGCGTTGAGTACATATTGATTGGAAGAGGAGGTGCTGTGGGGCCGGGACTCTCTGGTCTCCTTCATCAGAGCGGAGATGAACAGGTACAGGTAGCCCACCATGGCGGCTTCGTCCTGGGGCTGCAGTCCGCGGGAGGAGTAGATGCTGTTCAGGGCCGTGCGCATCCCGTCGGGGTCGCTGGTGTGGTGGACGGGAGCGGCATCGGTGAAGGGGAGCTGTGCGGCCAGTTTGTGGGCACAGGCCCCGTTGAAACCGACCCAGCTGTACTCCCAGGGCTGCTCCTCATCGGCCGTATACCGGATGAGCTGGCTGGGCCGGGCAAAGAACAGGTCGCCGGGCACAACGGGGAACGTCTGTCCGCCTACCTCAAAAGTGCCCTTGCCGGAGACCACCAGATGGATCAGGTAATGGTCCCGGATGCCGGGGCCCCAGGTCTGGCCGGGGGCGCAGCGTTCCAGGCCGCAGTTGAAGATGGACAATTCGATGTTGTTGGTGTAATTCTGCTTGAAGGACTGCTTGTAGACGTCTGCCATGTTCGTTTCCTCCAGTTGCCGCATTCTTGCAACCAGTATATCATAACCGGCCCTGCAAATTCAACAAAAGTACATCCGAAACTTTGGTTTTCGTGCCGAAATTTGTTTTTTCGCAGATTCAAATTGCAAAAAGAGAGCAGATGGATTACAATAATGCTATCAGGGCTGTGCGGAGCGTTCCGGCAGCGATGCGGCTTTTGTCTGAGGGGAGGAACGGCGATGGCAACCAGTACACAGCTCCGGCAGCAGATCCTTGCAGGTCAGTGGGATGAGACCCTCGGGGCGCTCTATGGCAGCGCACCGGCTGTGCTGGCCCGGCAGCGGCAGCGGTATGCCGCTGCGCTGGAGCAGTTTGAACTCTATTACGGCCCGGGGCGGCAGGTGCATCTGTACTCGGCACCGGGGCGGGCCGAGCTTGGCGGGAACCACACCGACCACCAGCATGGCTACGGCCTTGCGGCGGCGGTGACGCTGGACCTTGTGGCCGTGGCATCCCCCAGCGACGACGGCCTGATCCGGGTCAAGTCCCGGGGGTTCAACAAGCTGGACGTCATTGACCTCAGCGAGCCGGAACCTCAGCAGGGGGAGAGTACCCACTCTGCAAGCCTCATCCGGGGCATTGCGGAGGGGTTCCGGGCACTGGGCAAACCGGTGGGCGGCTTCGATGCCTACACCGCCAGCGACGTGTTGCGGGGCAGCGGGCTGTCCAGTTCGGCGGCCTTTGAAATGGGCATGGCGGTGATCCTCAATGGGGAGTACGGCTGCGGCCTGACTGCACCGGAGCTGGCAAAGATCTGTCAGTATGCGGAAAATATCTACTTCGGCAAGCCCAGCGGACTGCTGGACCAGCTGACCAGCGCCGTGGGCGGGGTCATCTTTGCCGACTTTGCGGACCCGAAGGCCCCGGCGGTCGAGAAGATCCACACGGCAGGGCTGCTGCCGGAGGGGATGACCCTCTGCGTTACCGACACCCGGGCCAGCCACAGCGAGCTGACCGGAGAATTTGCCGCGATCCGCCGGGAGATGGAGGCCGTGGCCGCCTGTCTGGGCAAGAGCGTCCTGGGCCAGGTGGCGGAGAAGGACTTCTGGGCGGCGCTGCCCCGCCTGCGGAAAGCCTGCGGAGACCGGGCCGTCCTGCGGGCGATCCACTATTTTGAGGAGAACGCCCGGGCGCTGGCGCAGCGGAACGCCCTTGTCAGCGGCGAGTTCCGGCGCTTCCTGGAGCTGATCCTGGAAAGCGGCCATGCGTCCTTTGCATTGTGTCAGAACGTGTATTGTGCCGCCGATCCCCGGCATCAGGGGCTGTCCATTGCGCTGGCCGTCAGCCAGAGCCTGCTGGAAGGGCAGGGCGGTGCCTGGCGGATGCAGGGCGGCGGCTTTGCCGGGACCATTCAGGCCTTTGTGCCGGGCGCACTGACCGGCCGCTACCATGACGCCATGGAGCAGGTGTTCGGGGCGGGCAGCTGCTATCTGCTCTGTCTGCGGGAGCAGGGTGCGGTCCGGGTACTCTGAAACCAGAATCAAAATCAAAAAGAGCCTGCTATCTGCGTTGGGGCAGACAGCAGGCTCTTTTTGCTGCAATTCCGGAAACGGGATCAGATCCCGCGGGCCTCGCGCTTCTGGCGCATGTCATCGGTGAAGTTCTGGACCGCCGAGAAGGTATCATCGTGGAACCCGAACCAGTTGGAAAGGTTGTTGTAGATGTTCTCGACAAAATGGTAACCGGAGGTCACCACATTGAGCAGCAGCATGGGGACAAACGAGACCGACACCGAGATGATGCCGCCCTGGTAGAAGAAGTCATCCAGATGAAGATTATCCACGAATGTGTCCCAGGAATCCCGCAGCTCGCCGCCGCCATAGATCTCCGGCAGCTCTTCGTCCGGAAGCGTTGCATAAGATGCAGGCATACGCAAGTTTTCCATAAAAGGCTCCTTTCAGTTTGATCCGGCAGAGGCTCAGGCCGCGGTGAGGGCGGCAGTGGTCGATGCCGTGACGTCCGTAGTCTGGGTGGTATCAGTAGTGGTGCCGTTTCCGTTGTAGA
Organism: uncultured Faecalibacterium sp.; assembly: GCA_934526125.1. Taxonomy (GTDB): domain Bacteria; phylum Bacillota; class Clostridia; order Oscillospirales; family Ruminococcaceae; genus Faecalibacterium. Next base: position 4,360 of record CAKSZU010000085.1, read on the forward strand.
TATCCCGCAGATCACTGTAAATGGACAGGAAGGTGTTGACCAAGCTGACGGCCTGATAATACAGGTAAACGCCGGCAAAACCTGCCACCACACCGGTCATGACCTTGCCCAGGGTGTTCTGACGGCCCCAGTAATGCTTGATGGCACCGGCCGTGGTCAGACCGTCGTTCCGCATATCCTGGATGCCGGTCAGGGCGTTGTTGATGGCAGCCTGCCCCATCAGACGGATCAGATTGACCACAACGTTGGTGGAGAAGCGGATGACGTCCTCCTGCGATATATTCAGTGCGAGCGCACCGCCTGCAACATAGACCATCTCCTCCTCGGAGAGAATGGCGCAGGACACGGGCAGCCGCATCGGCTTCAGATCGGTATATTCCATAGTGGGAAACTCCTTTCGTTCGTGCGATCCGCGCAAAGGCGGACACTGAGCTATCTGGATTATAGCATAATCGCCGAAAAACAACAAGAGAGCGCCGAAAGCCAAAATGCGAAAGAATTGTGAACTCCGGATCAAAGAAAACGGGAAAAGAAACGGAAAGCCGAGAAAATCTCTGCCAGAGCCGGGCAAGATCACAGTGAAAAAATGTTGTGTGAAAATTGCATGGGAATCGGAGCAGAAACGGCGGGCCCGCAGCGCTTCTCGGAGAAAGCAGCTGCAGGCCCGCCGTCACATGGGGGAGAAAAAAGAAGAAGGAAAAAAGGATCAGACGCTCTCAGGAACCGCCGGGGCCCGGTCGTACAGGACGGTCAGGTCGGCGATGTGATCCGCCAGCAGGCCGGTGAGCGGCGTATCCAGCCGCCACTGCCAGTTGGCACCCTGGGTGCTGGGGGTGTTGATGCGGGCCTCTGCGCCCAGATGGAGCCAGTCCGCCATGGGGATGACCGCCATGTCCGACACGCTGGACAGGCAGGCGGCGATCATGGCCTCGGTCAGGTCCTCCGGCTGGCAGCGCAGGTAGCGGCAGGCGTAATGGACATCCTCGGGGCTGGCATTCAGCCGCCAGCCCTCGGTGGTCACATTGTCGTGGGTGCCGGTATAGACCACGCTGTTCGGGGTGTAGGTGTAGGGCAGGTAGTTGCCCGGCTCCCGGCTGTCGAAGGCAAACTGCATGATCTTCATGCCGGGGTAGCCGCTGGCCGTCAGCATGGCCTTGACCTCAGGGGTCAGGTAACCCAGATCCTCCGCGATGATGCCGCCCTCGCCCAGCGTTTCGTGTATGGCGTCGATGAAGGCGCGGTCGGGGCCCTTTTCCCAGTGGCCGCCTGCCGCGGTCTTATTCCCGGCGGGGATGGAGTAATAGCTCTCGAAACCCCGGAAGTGATCGATGCGGACCACATCGTAGATGGAAGTCGCGTACTTCATCCGGCGCTTCCACCAGGCAAAGCCCTCGGCCTCGTGGCGGGGCCAGTCATACAGCGGGTTGCCCCACAGCTGACCGTCTGCCGCAAAGGCATCGGGGGGACAGCCTGCCACCTGCGTCAGGTGGGTCTGGCCATCGGTCTGGAAGAGTTCCGGCCGCGTCCAAAGATCGCTGGAATCCGGGCTGACGTAGATGGGAATATCTCCCACCAGTTGGATGCCCTTGCCGTTAGCATAGGCTTTCAGGGCATTCCACTGGGTGTAGAAGAAGAACTGCACCGCCTTGAAATAATCCACCTGCCCGGCCAGACGCTCCCTGGCAGCGGCTACGGCCGCGGGCTGGCGGGTGCGCAGGTCATCCGGCCAGTCACACAGGCCTGCCTGTCCCTGTTCGGCCTTGACGGCCATGAACAGTGCGTAATCGTCCAGCCAGAAGCTCTGTGCCGTGCAGAAGTCTTTGTACTCCACGCTGGCCGCTTCCAGCAGACGGTCGGCGGCCTTTTGCAGCACCACCGGGCGCTGCTGGTAGAGTACACCGTAGTCCACCGGGCCAACCGGAATCTCTGCGGGAACCTCATCGGCGGTCAGATAGCCCTGCTCATGCAGGACGCGGAAATCGATAAAGTAGGGGTTCCCGGCAAAGGCGGAAAAGCTCTGGTAGGGGCTGTCACCGTAGCCGGTGGGGCCAATGGGCAGGATCTGCCAGTAGGTCTGCTTTGCACGGGCCAGAAAATCTACGAACGCAAAGGCTTCCTTCCCAAGTGTGCCGATGCCAAAAGGCCCAGGCAGACTAAAAACGGGCATCAGAATGCCGCATGCTCGCATGGTGAATTCCTCCTTAGCCCTTAACAGCGCCTGCAACAACACCCTCAATGATGTATTTCTGGCAGGTCATGTACAGGATGATGATGGGGATGATGGCGATGATGATGCAGGCCATCATGGGGGCCAGCTCCACACGGCCATAGCCGCCGCGGAAGTACTGGATCGCCATAGGAATGGTGCGGTACTTCTTGATATCCAGCACCAGAGTGGGCAGCAGGTAGTCGTTCCAGACCCACATGGTTTCCAGAATGGCGGTGGAGATCATGGTCGGCTTCAGGATGGGGAACACGATCTTGAAGAAGATCTGGATGGGGTTGCAGCCGTCGATCATGGCTGCTTCCTCGATCTCAATGGGCACACTCTTCATGAAGCCGGTGAACATGAACACCGCAAGGCCCGCACCAAAGCCCAGATAGATGATGCAGATGTTCCAGGGGGTGTTCAGCTTGAGGGTATCTGCGGTCTTGGACAGGGTGAACATGACCATCTGGAAGGGGACGACCATCGAGAACACAATGAGCAAGTTCATAAATTTGCTGAGCTTGTTGTTCACACGGGTCAGGTACCAGCCCGTCATGGAGCAGCAGAGCAGGATGAGGGCCACGCTGGAAACGGTGATGACGAGGCTGTAGCCCAAACTGGAAAGGAAGCCCATTTTGATCACGCCGTAGACGTAGTTGGAAAGGCCTGCAAAGCTCTCACTGGTGGGCAGCTGGAACACGGTAGAGGTGGTAAAGGTACCCTCTTTTTTCAGGCTGTTCAGCAGAATCAGGACGATGGGGTAGATCCACAGCAGGCAAAGCAGGGCCATGATGACGGTGAGAATGTTATCCCACAGCTTTTTCTGTTTAATCATTACTGCTGGACCTCCTTAGAACGGGTGAAGTGGAGCTGCGCCAGAGAGATGACCACAACGATCAGGAAGAATACCACAGCCTTTGCCTGGCCGATGCCCTTCCACTGAGCACCGGAGCGGCCATAGAAGGTATTGTAGATGTTCAGGGCCAGCATTTCACTGGCGTTGGCAGGTTCGCCTGCGGTCAGAGCAACGTTCTGGTCGAACAGCTTAAAGCTGTTGGTCAGGGTCAGGAAGGTGCAGATGGTGATGCTGGGCATGACCATGGGCAGCTTGATCTTGAACAGGATCTCGCGGTCAGAAGCACCGTCGATCTTGGCAGCCTCGATCAGGTCACCGGGCACACTCTGCAGACCGGCGACGTAGATGATCATCATATAACCGATCTGCTGCCAGCACATCAGAATGACCAGACCGACGAAACCGGCCTTGGCATCCAGTGCCAGCAGGGGCTTCTGCAGGTTAGCCAGCACGCCGTTGAGCAGGATCTGCCAGATGTAGCCCAGCAG
>CAKSZU010000086.1 GCA_934526125.1 uncultured Faecalibacterium sp.
AGTCCTGTGCAATACAGAATTCAGACCGTTAGAGCCGCTTAATTCGTTTTTTGTCTAACTTTTGGGGTTCATATCACGCCCGGGGGTCTTTTTTACGGTATCAGATTACTGAGCGCTCTCGCTGTCAGCTTCGGGCAGCTCGAAGGTCTTGACGGAGACGGTGCCGTTGCGGCCGGCCTTGTCGGTACGCATGTACTGACGGGTGGTCTCGCCGTTGGAGGTCACGTCAGCAACGTAGACCTGCTCTTCCTCGGCCTCGATGGGGAACTCCTCGGCCATGCCCTTCATGGGCAGGGCGCTCAGGTCCGCGTAGGCATCGTTCAGCTTCCACAGCTTCATGGTGTCGCCGTTGGACAGGGTGAACTCGCCGTAGCAGTCGGCTTCGTAGGTCTTGCCGTCCACGTCCAGTTCTTCGGTACTCACCACGCTGGCGGCAGCAGCCTCGCTGGCAGCCTCGGAGGAAGCAGCCACGGAAGAGGCAGCAGAGGAAGCGGTGGAAGAAGCGGCAGAAGATGCACTGCCGGAGCAGCCGGTCATGGCAGCAGCCAGCACGACAGCGGTCAGTGCCAGGCCCAGGGTACGATTCATTCTCATGATAAGATTCTCCTTTGATTCAGACAGCTCATGATGTTCATGATCCTTGTACACCGGGCAGGCAGGCCGCACGCGCTGTCCGCCCGGACACGCAATAGTTAGTCTACCACATCCGCCGCTATTCTTCAAGCTCTGACGGCACTTTGTAACTTTATTTCAGGATCTTTTCCAGCACGCTCTCGCCGTCCAGGGTGGAGGCATCCACGCCCAGATAGTCGCAGACGGTGTGGGCGATGGTGCCGAAGCAGAGCTTCGTGCCCAGATCCACGCCGGGCTTGACGCCCTTGCCGCAGATCAGATAGGGCACATACTCCCGGGTGTGGTCGGTGGTCTTGGTGTAGGAGGGGTCGCAGCCGTGGTCGGCAGTGATCATCAGCAGGTCACCCTCCCGCATGCCGGGGATGAAGTCGGCCAGGAACTTGTCAAACTCGGTGGCGGCGGCGGCATAGCCTGCCACGTCCCGGCGGTGGCCGTAGAGCATATCGAAGTCCACAAGGTTCACGAAGGCCAGACCCTCGAAGTCCCGGGTCTGCAGGGCCTTGGTGAAGGCGATGCCGTTGGTGTTGCCGGTGGTCTTGATCTTCTCGGTCACGCCCTCGCCGTCGAAGATATCGAAGATCTTGCCCACGGCGATGACATCCTTGCCTGCGTCCTTCAGCAGGTCCAGCATGGTCTTGCGGGGCGGCTTCAGGCTCAGGTCGTGGCGGTTGGTGGTGCGGTAGAAGGTATCCGCCGTGTGTCCCAGGAAGGGCCGGGCGATGACGCGGCCCACACCGTACTCGCCTTTCAGCATCTCACGGGCGATCTCACAGTAACGGTAGAGCTCATGCACCGGCACCAGCTCCTCGTTGGCTGCCACCTGGAACACGCTGTCGGCGCTGGTGTAGACGATAAGGGCATTCTCCCGCATGGCCTGCTCGCCGTAGTCCTTCAGCACCTGGGTGCCGGAGTAGGGCTTGTTGCACAGGACCTTGTGGCCGGTCTTTTCCTCAAATTCATGGATGAGCGCCTCGGGGAAACCGTTGGGGAAGGTGGGCAGCGGACGCGGGCTGACCACACCGGCGATTTCCCAGTGGCCGATGGTGGTATCCTTGCCCATGCTCTGCTCCTGCAGGCGGGCAAAGGCACCGGCGGGGGCGTCGGTCTTTTCCCCGGCCGTCACGCCGTCGATGTTGAACAGGCCCAGCTTGCGCAGATTGAGGCAGTGGAAGTTGGGGTGCTGTGCGATGGCACCCAGCGTGTTGGTGCCTGCGTCGCCGAAGGCGGGGGCATCCGGCTCCGCGCCGATGCCGAAGCTGTCGAGAACGATCAGAAATACACGTTTTTCCATAAGCTTTTCTCCATTTCCTCCGGGAGAAGCTCCCGGAACAGTCACACTTTGCTGACACCATTATAAGCAAAACCGTCTCCGGATGCAAGCGGTATTCCGGGGCGGCGGGCAAAGCGCACGGCTTATGAAATCTTAACGGTTTCTTTGCAAAGATTTCTCTTGCCCTCTTGCATCCCAGCGTTTATAATATAGACTGGTATGGTTTTCTGATACGACCATATTGGCGTTTTCCGCCGCAGCGGGCAGCAGACTCTGCCCGTCCCGTGCAGCCACTCGGGCTGCCGCGTCAAGATAGAGAGAACGATAGAGTATGTTGGAGGTATTTTATGAGAAAAACGAAGATCATCTGCACCCTTGGCCCTTCCACCGATAAAGGCGACGTCCTGCACGACCTGATCGCCAACGGCATGAACGTTGCCCGGTTCAATTTTTCCCACGGTTCCTATGAGGAGCACGGCGGCCGTCTGGCCAAGCTGAAGGCCCTGCGGGAAGAGCTGGGCAAGCCCGTTGCCGCCCTGCTGGACACCAAGGGCCCCGAGATCCGCCTGAAGGAGTTCAAGAACGGCGTCGAGATGCTGGAAGCCGGTCAGACCTTCACTCTGACCACCCGCGAGGTGGAGGGCACCAAGGAGATCTGCTCCATCACCTACAAGGATCTGCCCCAGGACGTGCAGCCCGGCGGCACTATCATGCTGGATGACGGCCTGATCATGCTGCGCATCGAGACCGTCACCGACACTGACATCGTCTGCACCGTGCTGAACAACGGCAAGATCAAGACCAAAAAGGGCGTCAACGTGCCCGGCGTCCACCTGTCCATGCCCTACCTGAGCCAGAAGGACAAGGAGGACATCATCTTCGGCGTGAAGAACGGCTTCGACTTCATCGCCGCTTCCTTCGTGCGCACCGCACAGGACGTCTACGACATCCGCAACCTGCTCAACGAGTACGACTCCAACATCCGGATCATCGCCAAGATCGAGAACCGCGAGGGCGTCAACAACATCGACAGCATCCTCTGCGCCGCCGACGCCGTCATGGTGGCCCGCGGCGACCTGGGCGTGGAGATCGACTTCACCGAGCTGCCCGGCATCCAGAAGAACATCATCGACCGGTCCTTCTCCTTCGGCAAGCCCATCGTCACGGCCACCCAGATGCTGGACAGCATGATGGTCAACCCCCGCCCCACCCGCGCCGAGATCTCCGACGTGGCCAACGCCATCTATGACGGCACCTCCGCCATCATGCTCTCCGGCGAGACCGCTGCCGGCGACTACCCCGTGGAGGCCCTCAAGACCATGTCCGCCATCGCCGAGCGCACCGAGAACGAGGAGCACTACCGCGTCCAGCGCCCCGCCGAGGGTCAGATCAGCGTCAGCGATGCAACGGCTCATGCCGCCTGCCTGACGGCCAAGGACGTCAACGCCGCTGCCATCGTCACCGTGTCCGAGTCCGGCAACACTGCCCGCCTGCTGAGCAAGTACCGCCCCAAGCAGCCCATCATCGCCTGCGTCATGGACGAGCAGGTGCAGCGTCAGCTGTCCCTGAGCTGGGGCATCACTTCCCTGCTGATGGGCCCCGCCCGCAGCACCGATGAGCTGATCGAGATGTCCACCAACCTGACCCAGCAGAACGGCTACCTGCACAACGGCGAACTGGCTGTTGTCACCGCCGGTGTGCCCGTGGGCGTGTCCGGCACCACCAACATGATCAAGATCCACATGGTGGGCAACTGCCTGGCCACCGGTGTGGGCGTGGGCCGGGGCGACCTGACCAGCGCCAGCGGCAAGGCCTGCGTCTGCCGCACCCTGGACGAAGTGCGGGCAAAGTTCCGCCCCGGCATGGTGCTGGTGGTGCCTTCCACCACCAACGAGATGCTGGGCTATGTCCGTGACGCCGCCGCCCTGGTGGTGGAGGAGCCCGGCCTGAACAGCCACGCTGCCATCGTGGGCAACTCGCTGCTGAAACCCACCATCGTGGGTGCCGCCGGTGCCTGCAGCCACATCCGCGACGGTCTGGACATCGCAGTGGACTGCGCCCACGGCAGCGTCCAGCGCCTGCAGGCCTGAGAAAGGAGCCGCCCCATGGAACGCATTGCAAGTTTCTGCGTGGACCACACCAAACTGGACCGGGGCATGTACCTGAGCCGTCAGGACGGGGACGTGCTGACCTGGGACATCCGGATGAAGAAGCCCAATCAGGGCGATTACCTGTCCACCGGTGCCGCCCACACGCTGGAGCATCTGTTTGCCACCTACGCCCGCAACAGCACCGCGAAGAACGGCGTCATCTACGTGGGCCCCATGGGCTGCCGCACCGGCTTCTACCTGCTGACCCGGGGTCTGACCCCGGCCCAGGCACTGGAGCTGACGGTGGAGTCCTTCCGCTTCATGGCCGCCTTTGAGGGGGATATCCCCGGTGCCAGCGAGGTGGAATGCGGCAACTACCGCGACATGGACCTGCCCGCCGCCAAAGCCGAGGCGGCCGCCATGCTGCCGGTGCTGGAAGCACTGACCGCAGAGCAGCTGCATTATTGATCTTACTGCATAAAAAATGGAGTGGTTCCGGACGGAACCACTCCATTTTTTATATCCAGATTTCAGATCAGCCCCAGGGCCTTGAACTCCTTGGCGATGCCGTCGTCGGTGACGGCGGGGCAGATGCGGTCGCAGAGCTTTTTCAGGTTGTCGGAACCGTTGGCCATGCAGACGCTGATGCCCACCACATCGGTCATCTGGAGGTCGTTGTCGCTGTCGCCGAAGCCGATGGTGTCGGCCAGCGAAAGGCCCAGGTGATCACAGATGGCCCGGATGCCGGTGCCCTTGTCGAACTTGCGGTTGATGAGTTCGCCGTTGACGATGGCCGAAGGGGTATCCCCCAGCCGGGACTCGCAGAACACGAACTGGTCCTCATACAGGCGGCGGGTCTCGGCAAGGCAGGCCGCGTTGGGGGCAATGAACACGATCTTATACACCGGCTCGCCGTGGTACTCCTCGATGGGGCGGATGGTCATGCCGAACTCCATAGTCTTGCGCCAACGCTCGGCCTCGCTGTTCATCTGTCCCGGCTTTTTGGGGAAGAGATGGGCGAACCGCTCGATCATCTTGATGCCGCCGTAGGTGTCATCCCGGGTCTCCAGCGTACACTCGGCCCCGGCGCGGCCCAGCACCTCCCGCAGGCCGGACACCTGCTCCGGCTCCATGGGGATATCTACAAGGATCTTGCCGCCGCAGCCCACATAGCCCCCGGCGGAGCAGACGAAACCGTCGAAGCCGTAGGCGAACAGGGGCTGGGTCATCCGCAGGTTGCGCCCGGTGCAGAGGAACACCTTGTGCCCGTTGGCCCGGGCCTGCCGGATGGCTTCCACCGCACTGGCCGGAGCGCTCATCTCCCCCGGGGGCAGCAGGGTCCCGTCGATATCCAGAAAAATCAGTTTCTGTTTCATGTATAACTCTCCAGGAATTATGCAGTTTGTATATTCTTCTTTGAAATTTTTCAGCACCCTGCCCGGTTTACTGCCAGTTCATGGCAAAACCACGCAGGAGCAGGCCGATCACCAGCATCGCCAGCAGCACCAGCACCACCTTGCGGTTCAGCCGTTTCTGCCGCTTGCGGGCCTCGGCCCGGGTGGCGGCACGTTTTGCGCCGCCATTCCGGCTGCCGTTGGCGGCACCTTTTGCACCGCTGTTCCGGGAGCCGTTGGCGGCGCTTCTTGCACCGCCGTTTCGCATGTTGTTGGCGGCGCGTTTTGTGCCGCCGGATGTTTTACGGTTCGTATTATTCGTAGAAGATTTTCCGGTTTTTGAGGGTCGTTCCGGCTCTTCTTCCGCTCTGGCCGAGGCGATGGGCTTGCGGGCCCCGCACCGGTCCAGATAGTCCTCAGCGGTGCGGTAATAGCTGCTCAGGTCCGCCGTGCGCAGGGCCGTGCCCGCATAGCTCTCTTCCAGGGCCTCCACAGCCTCATTGAAGAGGATGGCTGCCTGGGTGGCGGCAGTGCGGTCGGAAGCGTGGGCGGCCTCGTTGCGGGCGGCGCGGACGGCGTTGCAGGCCCGGCGGGCCGCAGCGGGGTGCGCCGTATTGCCCAGCAGGTCCAGCGGGCGGGCGGCGTCCTTTTCCGGGTCCAGCAGCACCCGCATGCACAGGGTGGTGTCCAGCTGCTGCCAGCTGGTGCGGCCGGAAAGGTCCGGCAGGCGGTCGTAGTAGTCCGGGCTCTCCTGCTGACGGGTCCGGATATGCTCCAGCAGGCTGTCCAGACTGTGGGAGCCTGGTTTCTGCTCCCAGTGCCAGCGCAGCAGCTTACGGCTGATCTCATCGCAGGTGGTCTTGATCTCAAAGGCCGCCTGCAAAGCTTCTTCGGGCATAAAAGCTCCTCCTTCTCCGGGTATGCAAAAACGGAGGAAGCACCGGCCTCCTCCGTCCTTTCGGTCACATCAGGAACTGATAATAGACGAATCCCCACAGGGCAATGCCTGCGCAGACGATCGCCGTGATGGGCGGCACCCAGCGGATCAGAGTCTCGGCCACGCCGTCGCGGGTCTCCTCGGGATCGTCGGCCTCGTCCTCGGGCATGTCCGGCTCCGGGTCGGGCTGACGCACCGGCGCGGCGCGGCGGGAAGCAGCGGGCATCACGCGGGTGCCCTCGTCCTCATCCCGGACGGGGCTGCCGGGGAACGCGTCCCGGGTGGCTGCATCCAGCACCCGGGTAGATTCGGCTTCCGGGGTATGCTCCACCGGCGGCGCAAAGGACACCGGAGGCTCCACCCGGGCGGCGGGCCGTGCCGGAGGGATGACCCGGGTGGGCTCGGCCTGCACCGGGGCAGCGCCCACGATGCGGGTAGGCTCCTCCTGCGGGACAGTGTCCACCACACGAGTGGGTTCCGCCGCAGGGGCCGGGGCTGCCTCCTCTTTGGGGGCGGCGGGCTGGGGCTGCAGCAGGGTGTTCAGGGCATTCTGCAGCAGGATGCGGTCGCAGCCGCACTCGGTGCAGTACACCGTGTCCTCTTCCTTCGGGTGGAAGGAGCCGCAGGCGCAGTACCAGCCGTTCTCAAAGACCTGGGGCATATACTTCAGGCCGGTGCGGTTCATCCGGCTTTCCAGCGCCTTTTCCAGCTCGGGGCTCAGGCGGCGGGGGGCCGGCAGGCGCACCCGCTTGATGGCATCCAGATGGACGACCTTCTTGCCGCTGTACACGTTCTTCAGGGTGACGTCCACACTGGTGATGGCCTTCTGGGTCACGAACACGGCATCGTCCATGCCGAAGTTCTCGCCGGGCTTTGCCTCGATGTCGCGGTACTCAAAGGCATCCTCGCAGAGGATGATGCCGTCCACGCCCTTGCACTTGAAGTGGATCTCCAGAGCGGTCAGCGTCACCTTGGAAATGTTCTTGAAGGTCAGGCAGACTGCGTGTTCACCGCTGACCTCGCCCTTGAGCAGCTCCACGCAGACGAACTGCACCGGGCTGCCCGGGGTGTAGTAGTTGGCACGGGTCCGTGCGACCGGATTAAAATTTTCCTCCACAACACTCGCTCCCTTCGTGGATCATTCGCCGTCCTGCGGGGCGGCAGGCTCGGCGGTTTCAGCCGGTTCGGCCTGCTCGGCAGGCTCCGCCGTCTCCACCGGTGCCGCAGGGGCAGCGGTCTGCTGAGCAGGCTGCTGGGCGGGCTCGTCGCCATCCCGCGGGGGCAGGGTGCCTCCGGCCATGACGGTGTTGAACTCCTGCTCGTTGAGCTTTTCGCGCTCCATCAGGGCCTTGGCCAGTGCGTGCAGCTGATCGATGTGTTCGGTCAGGGTGCGGCGGCAGGTCTCGTAGGCCTCGTCGATGATATCCCGCATCTCGCTGTCGATCTCGGCAGCAGTGGTC
>CAKSZU010000087.1 GCA_934526125.1 uncultured Faecalibacterium sp.
TTCCCCACCGTCTACGATGTGACCTGGTGCCTGACCCACGCCAACGAGTACAGCAAGATCAACGCCATGTACGGCCCGTGCAACTACAAGGCTGTGAACTGGGAGACCAGCGAGGAGGCTTATACCACCGCACAGTACGAGGAGTTTGCCGCTGCTTATGATGCTGCCACCCAGGGCTGATTTCTCTGATCCAATTTAAGCATTTCTTCCCGGGCAGGAGTCTTTCGCAAAGCGAAGGGCTCCCGCTCTTTTATAATGTAAAGTAAAAAAACGCTGTCCTTTTGACGCGAACACTTCCGGTTGTTTTGTCCTGGGCTTTCATCGTTAAATTTTAAGCGTCCTTTACTGTGTAAAAGCGAATTTATTTCACGCTTTTCTTTGATCAGTCTTTCTTTTTTGAAGAAAAAGCCATCCGTCCTCCATTGACATCTTTTTATTTCGATGGTACAATATATCTCGTGTTAAGGTTTTGCGGGAGGAGCACAGGCACAGACAGAGGGGTCTGTTTCTGCGCTCTTTTGTATTCCCTGGCGATACAGGGTTCCAAAAACCTCCGCAGAGAAGTGGAAAATAGCAGGGCACCGCGCACTGCACCATGCACCGAAGCACGGACATTATTATAGGGAGGATAACACAATGAACATCAACCACGAGTCTCATGCAATCAGCCGCCGCAGCTTTCTGAAGGCTTCCGGCGTCGTTGGTGCCGCCGGCATTCTGGCAGCCTGCGGCGGCAGCTCCAGCAGCTCCACCGCTGCTTCCTCCGGCGCAACCAGCGCCCCCAACACCACCGGCGCTACCCCGCTGAAGGAGTTCATCTCCTGGGAGACCACCAACCGTGAGCTGGAGAGCTGGAACATTCTGTACAGCCAGATGGCTTCCGATATGAATGTCGCCACGAACCTGTGGGAGGGTCTGCTGAGCTTTGACTGCTACGGCAAGGCTGTGGCTTCCGTTGCCAAGGAGTGGAGCCACAACGACGACTCCTCCGTCTGGACCTTCAACCTGCGCGACGATGTGGATTGGGTGGACGTCAACGGCGAGGTCAAGGCTCACCTGACCAGCAAGGACTTCCTCGTGGGTCTGGAGTGGGTGCTGAACGCTGCCAAGAATCAGGCCAACAACACCTCCATGCCCAGCGAGACTCTGGTGGGCGCTGCTGACTACTACCAGAAGACCAGCGACATGGGCGACGCTGCTGCCGACCTGACCTACGAGGATATGCTGGCCGCCGGTGTGGGCATCGAGGCTCCCGATGATTACACCCTGGTCTTCACCTGCAAGAATCCCTGCCCGTATTTCGATACCGTGGCTGCTTACACCAGCTTCTACCCCGTCTCTGAGGACCTGATCACCGAGCTGGGCATCGAGGGCTTCCGTGCCTGCGACTACACCAACATGTGGTACAACGGCCCGTATGTGGTGGAGGAGTTCATCAGCCAGAACACCAAGAGCTACATCCCCAACCCCAACTACTTTGGTGCAAACGATGTGTCCCGCTTCGACCGCTTCACCGTCACCATGATCAGCGACGGCACCGTCACCTTCCAGCTGTACCAGAACCGTGAGCTGGACGAGATGGATGTGGGCGAGAGCACCCTGACCACCATTCAGGCCGATCCCAACAGCGAGTACAACGATCAGCTCTGCGAGAAGCGCCCCAAGAAGTACAGCTATCAGATGCACTTCAACTATCAGAAGAACAACGAGGACGGCACCCCCGACGACAACTGGAACAAGGCTATCGCCAACACCGCCTTCCGTCAGTGCTTCTACAAGGGTCTGGAGCTGACCAACTGGTATGCCCGTACCAACAAGATCAACCCCCTGAAGTGCGAGAACGATTACTACACCATGCCGGGCGTCTGCTATAATACCAAGGGTCAGGAGTACACCACTCTGGTGGCCAAGGAGATGGGCTTCGACAAGGAGTCTTATGACGGCAAGACCATGATCCGTCTGCGTGCCAACAACGGCGACATCGCTGACCTGAAGAAGCAGGCCATGGACGAGCTGAGCGCCGTCGGCGTTACCTTCCCCGTCCACGCTGCTTACTACATCATCGCCGGCAACTCCACCGCTCTGGACAACGCAACCGTGCTGAAGCAGTGCTTCACCGACAGCTTCGGCGATGACTTCATCGTGCTGGACATCAAGACCTACGTTTCCTCCATCACGCAGGAAGTCCGCAATCCTCAGGTGCAGAGCTTCGTCATCAACGGCTGGGGCGCTGACTTCGGCGACCCTGTCAACTTCGTTGGTCAGGAGACCCTGCACGACGACAACGCTTACTACAGCTGGTACTACTCCAACATCGCCAAGGTCGTCGAGGCCGGCCCCGCTGACTGGCAGAAGGATCTGGTGGCCTGCTACGAGGAGTTCACCGATCTGGTCAACACCGCAAAGGCTATCGTCACCGATATCGATGCACGTTACGACGCCTTCGCAAAGGCTGAGGCCTGCATGCTGAACAACGTTCTGGCCTGCCCCTGCTACTTCGATGTGGCTTGGACTCTGACCCACGCCAACGAGTACAGCAAGATCAACGCCATGTATGGCCCCTGCAACTACAAGGCTGTCAACTGGGAGACCAGCGAAGAGGCTTACACCACCGCACAGTACGAGGAGTTCGCCGCTGCATTCGACGCAGCTACCAAGGCTTAAGTTCCCCGTTTCCCCGCCCGAAAGGGTAGAAATAAAAGTTAAGGGTTCGATAACATGTTAAAATACACGGTTAAGCGGCTGCTCCAGTCGCTTGTCACAATCTTTCTGATCGCAACAGCAGTTTTCCTGATGATGCGCTGCCTGCCGACGGACTACTACTTCACTGAGGAACAGCTCATGAAGTTTACCGATCAGCAGAAGACCGCCGCTCTGGAGGCTGCTGGCCTGACCGATCCCATCCCCACCCAGCTGGTCAAGTTCTACAACAGCCTGCTGCATCTGGATTTCGGCACTTCCCGCCGCATTCAGAACGGTGCCCCGGTGGTCAAGGTCATTGGTAAAAAGTTTGGTGTCTCCATGCGTCTGGGCCTCACGGCGTCCGCCATCTCTCTGGTGATCGGTGTGCTGATGGGCATCCTGCAGGCGGCATTCAAGGACAAGGTATTCGACTGGATCGGCACGGCCTACACCGTGTTCGTCAATGCGGTCCCGTCGCTGGTGTCGTATTCTCTGGTGCTGGTCTTTGGTTCCAAGTACCTGGGATTCCCCACGCTGTATTCCACCCGCAATGTGAGTGCTTCCAGTGTGCTGCCCATCACCTGCCTTTCGCTGGCATCCATTGCAGGCTATGCCCTGTGGACCCGCCGCTACATGGTGGATGAGCTGACCCGCGACTATATCAAGCTGGCCCGTGTCAAGGGCCTGAGTTCCCGCGAGATCATGTTCAAGCATGTTCTGCGCAACGCCATGGTCCCCATGGTGCAGTATATCCCCCAGTCCATCCTGCTGACGGTGGGCGGCTCCCTGCTGATGGAACGGTTCTTCTCCGTTCCCGGCATGGGCCCCCTGCTGACGGATGCCATCCAGCGCTATGACCTGAACGTCGTTCAGACGCTGGTCATCCTCTACGCTGTGCTGGGCATCGTGGGCGTGTTCCTGGGCGATGTGCTGATGATGGTGGTTGACCCCCGTATTACTCTGACCGGAAAGGAGGAGGCTCGCTGATGGCTAAGGCATCGGATTTTGAGGGCAAGAAGCCCGAAGAACTGTTCTACTTTGTGGATTATTCCCCGGAAGAAGCTGAACGCATCGGCTACTCCAACTATTCCTACTGGGGTTCTGTCATCCAGAACTTCCTCAAGCAGAAGGTCGCAGTGTTCTGCCTGATCCTGTTCCTCGCACTGGTGGTCTTTTCCTTCATTGCACTGGGTGTCGGCAAGTATCACTACACCACCCTGATCTCTGATTCCAGCAAGGCTTTCATCAAGCCCAACAGTGAGTACTGGTTCGGCACCGACAACCTGGGCCGTGACTACTGGTGCCAGGTGTGGTACGCCACCCAGGTGTCCATCCGTCTGGCGCTGGTGGTCGCCGTGGGCGAGAGCATCGTGGGCGTGATCTTCGGCCTGATCTGGGGCTATGTGCGCAGCCTGGACCGCTTCTTCACGGAGCTGTACAACCTGATCGACAACGTGCCCTATATCATCTATATGACCCTGATCGCCCTGATGGTGGGCCAGAGCTTCTGGATCATGGCCATCTCCATGATCGCCATCAACTGGCTGTCCATGGCCCGGCGTGTCCGCAACATGGTGTTCATGTTCCGTGACCGCGAGTACAACCTCGCGTCCCGGTGCCTGGGCACCCCGCTGTGGCGTGTTCTGACCAAGAACATCCTGCCCTACCTGGTCTCCGTCATTATCCTGCGCATGGCTCTGTCCATCCCGGGCACCATCAACCTGGAATCCACGCTGTCCTACCTGGGCCTAGGCCTGGGCATCGACACGCCTTCTCTGGGCCTGATCCTGAGCAAGGTGCGCGGCTTCTTCCTGGATTATCCGTACCTGCTGGTTTTCCCTGCATCCATCGTGTCCATCATTTCGATCTCGTTCTATATCATGGGCAACGCCTTGTCGGATGCGGCTGATCCGCGTAACCACGTTTGATAGATTGGAGAGAGAGACGTAAATGGATAGACAACCGATTATCTCTGCCAAAGACGTGGAGATCTCTTTTAGCCTGCGCGGACGGAAGCTGAACGCGATCCGTAAGTGCTCGCTGGACCTGTACGACGGCGAGACCCTCGCCATCGTGGGCGAGTCCGGCTCGGGCAAGTCCGTATTCACCAAGACCTTTGTGGGCATGCTGGATGCCAACGGTAAGATCACCGGCGGCTCTATCATGTTCGAGGGCCGCGATATGACCAAGTTCACCGAAAAGGACTGGCTTGGCGTCCGCGGCAAGAAGATCGCCATGGTCATGCAGGACCCGATGACCAGCCTGAACCCGCTGAAGAAGATCGGCAAGCAGATCCAGGAGAGCATCGAGCATCACCAGGGTCTGAAGGGCGAAGAAGCCAAGAAGGCCGCTATCGAAATGCTGGGCAAGGTCGGTATCCCCGACCCCGAGCGCCGGTACGACCAGTACCCCCACGAGTTCTCCGGCGGTATGCGTCAGCGCGTGGTCATCGCCATCGCTGCTGCCTGCCGCCCGCAGGTGCTGATCTGCGACGAACCCACCACGGCTCTGGATGTCACCATCCAGGCCCAGATCCTGCAGCTGATCCGCGACCTGCAGAAGGAACTGGGTATGTCCGTCATCTACATCACCCATGACCTGGGCGTTGTGGCAAACGTGGCAGACCGCGTGGCCGTCATGTACGCCGGTCAGATCGTGGAGTACGGCACGGTCGAGGAGATCTTCTACGACGCATGGCACCCCTACACCTGGGCTCTGCTGCAGGCTCTGCCGCAGCTGGGCACCAAGGGCGAGGCCCTGCCTTCCGTGGATGGTACTCCCCCGAACCTGTTCAACGAGATCAAGGGTGATGCATTTGCACCCCGCAACAAGCATGCGCTGGCCATCGACTTTGTGGCAGAACCCCCGTTCTTCCAGGTGTCCGAGACCCACGCAGCCAAGACCTGGTATCTGGACCCGCGCGCTCCCAAGATCGAGCGCCCGCACTCCATCCAGAACCTGCGTGAGAAAATGGGAAAGATGGGAGGTGCCAACTCCAATGGCTGAACGTGAAAAGCTGATCGAGCTGAAAGACCTTCAGATCACCTTCGGTTCCGGCAAGAAGAAGTTCGTGGCCGTCGATCATGTCAATTTTGATATCTACAAGGGCGAGACCTTCTCGCTGGTCGGCGAGTCCGGCTCCGGCAAGACCACCATTGGCCGTGCCATCTGCCGCATCAACCCGACGTCCGGCGGTGACATCTTCTTCAAGGGCCAGAAGATCAACGGCAAGATCTCCAAGGAGCTGGACAAGGAAGTCATCCGGAAGATCCAGATGATCTTCCAGGACCCCATGGCCTCCCTGAACGAGCGCGCCAAGGTCGAGTATATCATTGCCGAGGGCCTGCTGAACCACCATCTGTACAAGGATCAGGAAGACCTGCACAACAAGGTCATGAATGCCCTGCACGAGGTCGGTCTGCTGCCCGAGTTCGCATCCCGTTTCCCCCACGAGTTCTCCGGCGGTCAGCGCCAGCGCATCGGCATCGCCCGCGCCCTGGTCATGGAGCCTGAGTTCATCGTGGCAGACGAGCCGATCTCGGCTCTGGATGTCTCCATCCGTGCACAGGTCCTGAACCTGCTGAACGAGATGAAAAAGACCCGTGGCCTGACCTACCTGTTCATTGCCCATGACCTGTCCGTGGTCCGGTTCATCTCGGACCGGATCGCCGTCATCAGCAAGGGCCGGATCGTGGAGCTGGCTGAAGCGGAGGAGCTGTTCCTCCACCCGCTGCATCCCTACACCAAGGCTCTGCTGAGTGCTGTTCCCATCCCCGACCCCAGCCTGGAGAAGCACAAGAAGCTTCTGGTCTACGACCCGTCCATCCACGATTACAGCGTGGACAAGCCGGTCTGGGAAGAGATCGCCAACGGTCACTTCGTCTACGGCAACCAGCGCGAGCTGGAAGGCTACCGCAAGGAATACGAAAGCCAGCTGTAAGCTGAACCGCTTTCCGGTATTTTAACACAATGACCCCGCCGTTGAGGGAACCCTCAGCGGCGGGGTTTTGTGCTGTCTGGAAACAAGAACAACAAAACACCCCGCACAGGGCCGCTCCGGAAGCCTGTGCGGGGTGTTTCTGATTTTATCGGGTAGTTTTACTCTTTCACGATGATGCTCTTACCGGTCATCTCTGCGGGGACAGGCAGGCCGATATAGGGCAGCATGGTGGGAGCGATGTCAGCCAGGCAGCCGCCCTCGCGCAGCTTCACATCACCGCAGCCAACTGCCACAAAGGGCACCACATTGGTGGTGTGGGCGGTGAAGGGAGTGCCGTCCGGGTTCATCATCTTTTCGGCGTTGCCGTGGTCTGCGGTGATGAAGGCGCAGCCGCCGGCGTTCAGCACAGCAGTGACCACCTGATCCACAGCCGTATCCACGGCCTCCACGGCCTTGACAGCGGCATCAAAAACGCCGGTGTGGCCCACCATGTCGCAGTTTGCAAAGTTCAGGATGACCACATCGTACTTGCCGCTCTCGATCCGCTTGACGCACTCAGCAGCCACTTCGGGGGCGCTCATCTCGGGCTGCAGGTCGTAGGTGGCCACCTTCGGGCTGGGGATCACGCAGCGGTCCTCGCCCTCGTAGGGGGCCTCCACGCCGCCGTTGAAGAAGAAGGTGACGTGGGCGTACTTCTCGGT
>CAKSZU010000088.1 GCA_934526125.1 uncultured Faecalibacterium sp.
GCATCGAATGCGCAGGAATCAGCGAACTTGGTCTGGTCGGCGCTGAAATCGCTGCCGTCCGGGCCGGTGGCGAACTGCGGAGGAACGGCGGTGTAGCAGGGGGCAGAGCCGTCCTTCAAGACATCGCCCGTGATGGCATCACGATCCAGCGCGAAGGTGATGGCCTTGCGCAGGTTCTCGTTGGCCAGTTCGGGCACACCCGCCATGTTGGGGCTGATGTACCACAGGTAACCGGCACCCACGCTGGTGAATTCGGGGTCGTCCTTGACCTGATCGACCTGTTCACCGTTCAGCAGGGTCATATCCAGTGCGCCGGTCTGATAGCTCATCAGAGCCTGCTGGCTGTCCTTGATGACCTGATAGGCCAGACTGTCCAGCGCGATCTTGTCGGCGTCGTAGTAGTCGGGGTTCTTTTCCAGCGTGAAGGCGGTAGCAGCGGGCTGGTAATCGGTCAGCTTGAAGGCACCGTTGGAAAGCACGGTGTCGGGGCTGGTGCCGAAGGTGTCTGCGCAGCTGTTGTAGAACGCCTCGTTCACGGGGTAGAAGGTGGGGAAGTACATCAGGCTCAGGAAGTAGCTGACGGGAACGTTCAGCTGGACTTCCAGCGTCTTATCGTCCACTGCGCTCACGCCCAGATCGGTGACGGGCTTCTCGCCGGCAATGATCTCTGCGGCGTTGACGACCTGACCGATATCGGACAGCATGTAGGAATACTCGGAAGCAGTAGCGGGGTCAACCGCACGCTGCCAGCCGAAGACGAAGTCAGCGGCGGTCACAGCATCCCCGTTGGACCACTTGGCATCGCGCAGGTGGAAGGTATACGTCTTGCCGTCCTCGCTGATGTCGTAGGTCTCCGCCAGCGCCGGGATGGCTGCGCCGTCGGCGTCCATCTGCATCAGGCCGTCGGTGTAGTCCGCAATGACCTCGAAGGAGGTGCCGTCGGTGGCCACCTGCGGGTCGAGGGACTGAACCTCGGTCTCCAGCATGATGTTCAGGGTGCCGCCCTGTGCGGTGCCAGCCGCAGAGGAAGCGCCGGAGGCTGCAGAGGATGCAGCCGTGGAGCTGGAGGAGCCGCCGCAGGCCGTCAGGGCCAGAGCAGCAGAGGTGACACCGGCAGCTGCCAGGAAGCTGCGGCGCGAAATACGACGATCGAATCTCATATATGTTTTCCCCTCTCTTCAATGCTATACTCAGGTAAAGCATTGTTTTCTGAAAATACACAAGGGCTTCCTGCTCCCCCTCCGGAGCTTACGCACACCCTTGTGCCATGGCCGCATTATACATCCTCCGGCCGGCAAAGAAAAGACTTTTTGCTGAATTTGTCCATCCAAACTCCCCTTTTCTCCCCTTTATCCAACTTCCCGCCAAATTTTGCGGCTGAATTTTGTATAGTTTTCCTCTTGAATCGTATTCACTTCAAGTACACTTTCCGTGAAATAAGTACGACTTGTGTTTCCACGGCGCACATATATCTCAATTCACTTAATTATATAAAGATATGCAAAGTTTTCACAATCCGGACGGAAAGCATTTTCCTGCCCCGGGGTTTCTCTTTTGCGCTGTCCCTGTCCGCCGGGCTTTTCCATATCCTGTTTTCCGCCGCACAGAAAAGAGCCGCCGTGCAGACTGCACAGCGGCTCTCAGAACCCATAGGGCGATTATTTTGCGTACTCGACGGCACGGCTCTCGCGGATGACATTGACCTTGATCTGACCGGGATAATCGAGGGTGTCCTCGATCTTCTTGGCGATCTGGCGGGCCAGCAGGATGACCTGATCATCGCTGATGACATCGGGCTTGACCATGATGCGGACTTCACGGCCTGCCTGAACGGCAAAAGCCTGCTCCACGCCCTCGAAACTGGAAGAGATCTCTTCCAGATTTTCCAGACGCTTGACATAGCTCTCCACGTTCTCGCGGCGGGCACCGGGACGGGCGGCGCTGATGGCGTCGCAGGCCTGGATGATGAAGGCCAGCGGGGTCTTGGGCTCCACGTCGCCGTGGTGGGCCTCGATGGCGTGGATGATCTGGGTGTTCTCCTTATACTTGCGGCAGATGTCCACACCGATCTGGACATGGCTGCCCTCGATCTCGTGGTCCAGCGCCTTGCCGATATCATGCAGCAGACCGGCGCGGCGGGCCAGCGTCACGTTGACGCCCATCTCGGCTGCCAGCAGGCCGGCCAGCCAGGCCACCTCCATGCTGTGGGTCAGGGCATTCTGGCCGAAGCTGGTGCGGTACTTCAGGCGGCCGATCAGCTTGATCAGGTCCGGATGCAGGCCGTGGATGCCCAGCTCCATGACAGCGCGCTCGCCCTCTCGCTTCATCTGCAGCTCGAGGTCGTGGCGGCACTTCTCCACCGTCTCCTCGATGCGGGCGGGATGGATACGGCCGTCGCCGATCAGACGCTCCAGCGTCATGCGGGCCACCTCGCGGCGGGTCTGGTCGAAGGAGGACAGGGTGATGGCCTCCGGGGTATCGTCGATGATCAGGTCCACACCGGTGGCCGTCTCCAGGGCGCGGATGTTCCGGCCCTCACGGCCGATGATGCGGCCCTTCATCTCATCGCTGGGCAGGGGCACCACGCTGACGGTGGTCTCGCTGCAATGGTCGGCGGCGCAGCGGCTGATGGCCTGGCCGATCATGTTCCGGGCGATGTTGTCGCAGTTTTCCTTCAGGTCGGTCTCGTAGGCCGCCACACGGACAGCCTTCTCGTGGGTGAGTTCCTCATCCACCTTGTGCAGCAGGACCTCGCGGGCATCCTCCTGACTCAGACCGGCCAGAGTTTCCAGCCGCTCCATCTCCTTGGCGCGGATGGCATCAGCCTCTGCCAGATGGGCATCGGCTTCCTCGTGCTTTTTCTTGAGTTCTTCTTCCCGCTTTTCCAGCGCTTCGGTCTTGCGGTCCAGCGCATTTTCCTTCTGGTCAATGCGGTTCTCCTGACGGCTGATCTCGGCCCGGCGCTGCTTGATCTCCTTGTCGGCCTCTGCCTTCTGGGCATCGACCTCGGCCTTCAGCCTGAACGCCTCGTCCTTGGCTTCCAGAACAGCTTCTTTTCGTTTTTGGTCAGCGGTCTTGATGGCTTCGTTCACCAGGCGGGTAGCCTCGGCTTCCGCGCTGCCGATCTGTGCCTCGGCGGTCTTTTTACGGTTGTTGTAACCAATAAAATAACCCGCACCGGCAGCAACAGCAGCAACCACGACCACGATCAACAGAATGATCGGGGACATCGTGTTCACTCTCCTTACAATTAAAGTTCAAAAACAACAAAAATCTGGAGACGCTGCCGCGCAGAGCGTGGGTCAACAATTCAAAATCAAGCTTTCAATGCAAAAGAAACAACAGGGCACCGGAACAGCAACGTTCCCGGAGCCTGAATGCAGCTTTTTGATCCAAAGGTTTTCGGTATAAAAACGGGCAGATGAAGCCCCATTGAACTTTGGTTGCGGAAAATCCCTGCACGCAGCGTCATGGATTCCATACTACTTCTTATATTACGAAACATTTGAATCAATGTCAAGTAAAGTGGATGTTTTTTCTGAAAAACCGTTTCAGAATCCATTGTCGGGGCGGTTTTCTCACTCCAGATACATCCGGCGCAGCCGCATCAGGCGGGCCGGGGTCAGGCCGTACTCCGCTTCCAGATAATTTTCGGCACTGCCGCAGGTCTCCCGGATGGTGTTCAGCACAAGACCCACCGACTCCGGATGGACGCCCGCAATGCCCTGATAGAACTTTTTCTTGGCCGGGTCGGCGGCGATCTCGTCCGCGTGTTCGGCCCAGATCTTTTCCAGCTCCGGGCGGCGGCAGGTATTGGTCTGCAGGAAATCTGCCGCGATGGTCTCATCCGATGCCCCCAGCGCCAGCAGGATCAGCATGGCCGCCACGCCGGTGCGGTCCTTGCCGCCGGAGCAGTGGAAGAGTACCGGGGTCTCGCCTGCTTCCAGCGCCCGGAACAGCTCCTTATAGGCCTTGTTGCCGAACAGCATCTGCCGGTACATGGCATCCGCCAGATTGTGTCCCTCGTCCTTCTGCCCCTGCAGCAGATGGGCCACATCCTCCGGGGAGAAGGCGATCTCCCGTCCGTCGCTGCCGCACAGGCTGCAGATGCGCACCAGCCGGGCACCGTCCGGCACATAGTCCGGCTGCTTCTCCGCCTCCGCCTCGCTGCGCAGATCAAGGATCAGCCGCAGCCCCAGCGAATCCAGCAGTTTCCGGTCGGCTTCCCCGGTCAGGGCTCCCGTAGAGATGCCGCGGTAGATCTGGCCCCACTTGACGTGTTTGCCCTCGTCGGCCTCGTAGCCGCCCAGCTCCCGGAAGTTGTTTCCGCCCTCGAAGGGCAGCTGTGTGCCCGGAGCCGGGTGCGCCGGGAAGGGCTTGGGTGCCGCACTGGACAGCACCGGAAAATTGTAGAAGGGCTTGGCCGGACGGCCCCGCCTGGGCGGCAGGGAGGCCGTGCCCCCGATGACCTCCATCAGGTAGCTCCGCAGCAGATCCAGATACGCGGAAGCATGGTCCCGCCGCTGCACCATGGAGACGCAGAGGGGCGGCAGATCCTCCAGCAGCACATCCCGCACCCGGTCCAGCTCCCGCCGGGCCCCCGGCTCGTACCGGGTCAGGCAGGTACACAGCTGCTCCTGCACCAGATAATAGGCCTGATAGAAGCTGGGGCCGATCTCGGCCTCGGGCGCAAAGCCCGCCCGGGCGCAGGCTTCCCACAGGGGGCTGAACAGATCCTGCCGCAGGCTGGGCAGCAGCACCCGCTGCCCCCGCAGCGCCGCCAGCGGGACGCTCTCCTTCTCCCAGAAAGGATGCCCCCGTGGCACCAGCAGGCAGGCCGGGTCGGCCCGCAGGGTGGTGCGGGCCAGCACCGGGGCTGCCGTGCCCAGGTCCATCACCAGACCGGCGTCCAGCTCCCCCTGCTCCACGCCGTCCGCCACGGCATCGTTGTCCAGCAGGCGGAACCGCATTTCAATGTGGGGATACTGCTGCCGGAACTTGTCCAGCAGGGTCTCCAGCCCCGGCAGATAATCCGGCACCAGCGACACGCTGATGCCGATGCGCACCGGCCGGGCCGACTGGATCTCCGCATGGAGGGCCGCCTGCATCTGCTGGAACTGCTCCACCACCGGCGCTGCATGGCGCTGCAGGCTCAGCCCCCGCTCGGTCAGGCTCAGCTTGTGGTGGGCACTGACGAACAGAGGGCCGCAGAGTTCGGCTTCCAGCGCCGTGATGCTCTGGCGCAGGGCCTGCCGGGACAGAAACAGCCGCTGTGACGCCCGGGTGTAGTTCATTTCTTCGCACAATACCAGAAAATAGTGCAACTGGCGGATATCCATGGTCTCCTCCTGAAGGATCAGTTTGTCAATGAAATAAGAATACCGCCTTTTCCCCCGATTGTAAAGCGCCGCGCCAAAAAATCGGCTGCGGATTGACACATCCCGCCCGATGGTGTAGACTTCAGACAGCAGTTTTCTGCATCTGACACATGAAATTGATTTGAAAGAAAGAAGGTATCCCCCATGAAGATCATCAGCACCGAAAAAGCTCCCGGCGCCATCGGCCCCTATTCTCAGGGCTACATTGCAGGCGGCTTCGTCTACACCTCCGGCCAGATCCCCGTGAACCCCGCCGACGGCACCGTTCCCGCCGGCATTGCTGCCCAGACTGAGCAGAGCTGCCGGAACGTGGGTGCGATCCTGGAAGCCGCAGGCGTGGGCTATGACAAGGTCATCAAGACCACCTGCTTCCTGGCCGATATCGCCGATTTTGCCGCCTTCAACGAGGTCTACGCAAAATACTTCACCTCCAAGCCCGCCCGCAGCTGCGTTGCCGTGAAGGACCTGCCCAAGGGCGTCCTGTGCGAGATCGAGGCCATCGCCGAGGCCTGATGCCCTTCGCTTTTCCCGGAACCGACAAACGACCGCCCGCCGTGTTTTCCTGCACAGCGGACGGTCGTTTTTGTTACTTCTTCTCGTCCAGAAGCATCACGCCCTGGGGCGGGTTTTCGTTGATGGCACCGACGATGGGAGACGCCACGCCCTTCGCCCACTGCCACGCCAGTGCGATCCGGCTCATCTTGCAGTTGTGGGCTTCGGCCAGCTGATGCACCCGCTCCACGATTTTGATATCCTCCTGCTCCATCCGGTCGTACTTGCCGCGGGCCACGCGGTCAGTCTTTGCCCGCACCTTTCCGGCTTTGACCAGCTTCGTGTATTGCATCCTGTTCTCCTTTCGCTTTCCTGGATCTGCTTTGCGGCCTTTTCCTTCCCGGGACAGGCGCTTCCATGGAAAGTATAAAGCCTGAACCATACTTTAAGTCAAGGGGATTCCGATTTTCTTCTCTGCATCGCGCAGACAAATCAAAAGCCCGTTGGTCTCCTTTTCCGGAAACCAACGGGCTTTCGTATTTTACTAAGTCTTCAGACCCTCACGCAATTACTTGCGGGGGTTCTTAATCGCAGCCTGCGCAGCGGCGAGCCGTGCGATGGGCACACGGAAGGGAGAGCAGCTGACGTAGTCCAGGCCAACGTTGTGGCAGAACTCGACGCTCGTGGGATCGCCGCCGTGCTCACCGCAGATGCCCAGGCCCAGGTCGGGACGGGTCTCGCGGCCGTCATGTGCAGCCATCTTGACCAGCTTGCCGACGCCGACCTGATCCAGGTGCTGGAACGGATCGCTCTCGTAGATCTTGTTCTCGTAGTATGCGCCCAGGAACTTGGCAGCGTCATCACGGCTGAAGCCGAAGGTCATCTGGGTCAGGTCGTTGGTGCCGAAGCTGAAGAACTCAGCTTCCTTGGCGATCTCGCCGGCAGTCAGGGCTGCACGGGGGATCTCGATCATGGTACCGACCTGATACTTCATATCAACGCCAGCAGCAGCGATCAGCTCGTCAGCAACCTTGACGACAACGTCCTTGACGAACTTCAGCTCCTTGACCTCGCCGACCAGCGGGATCATGATGTGCGGGGTGATCATGTAACCGGTCTCAGCAGAGACATTCAGGGCTGCCTTGATGACAGCGCGGGTCTGCATTGCTGCGATCTCGGGATAGGTGACAGCCAGACGGCAGCCGCGGTGACCCATCATGGGGTTGAACTCGTGCAGGGATGCAACGACGTTCTTCAGATCCTCGAAGGTCATGCCCATATCGGCAGCCAGTTCCTTGATGTCCTCATCCTTGGTGGGCAGGAACTCGTGCAGAGGCGGATCCAGGTAACGGATGGTCATCGGGCGCTCACCCATGATGCGGTACATCGCCTCGAAGTCACCCTGCTGGAACGGCTCGACCTT
>CAKSZU010000089.1 GCA_934526125.1 uncultured Faecalibacterium sp.
GCGGAGCCGATGCGGATGATGTTGTCCACATCGTAGAACTTGAACAGCTCGTAGGAATAGATGCCGATGGAGGGCATTCCCATGCCGCTGCCCATCACGCTGATGGGGCGGCCCTCATAGGTGCCGGTGAAGCCCAGCATCCCGCGGACACCGGTGACCTGACGGACATCCTTGAGGAAGGTGTCTGCAATGAACTTGGCCCGCAGCGGATCGCCGGGCATCAGGACAGTCTTTGCGAAATCGCCTTTTTCAGCGCTGATGTGGGGAGTTGCCATAATGAATACGCTCCTTTTCTTCTGTTTTATCGGGGCTGTTTCCAGCCGGAAATCATCTCTTGCCGGGGAACACCGACTGGGGTGCAACGTAGGAACCGTTGCGGCGGATCTCGAAGTGGCAGTGGTTGCCGCTGGAACGTCCCGTGCTGCCCACATAGCCGATGAGCTGGCCCTGCCGGACGGTCTGGCCCGAGTGGACCACCAGGGACAGGCAGTGGGCATAGACGGTGGTGTAGCCGCCGGAGTGGCTGATGATGACGGAGTAGCCGTAGCCCGTACCGGCACCGGCCTTGTTGTAGCCGGCCTTGGTGACGGTGCCGCCGGCCGAGGCGTAGATGGGTGTGCCGGCCGCGGCGCAGATATCCACGCCCTTGTGGCCGCTGCCGTACCAGCGCGAGCAGTAGCGGTAGCCCGGCACCGGCCAGATAAACTGACCGCTGCCCGTGATATAAGCGGTGGCGCTGCGGGCGGCCTTCTTGGTTCCGACCACGACCTTCTTGTTCACCGGCTCCTTGATGGTCTCGGTGGACAGGACGGTCTGCTCCAGCAGGGCCCCGTTGGTGTCGTAGATGTTCTGCAGGGTGACCCGGCGCAGGCCGTTCTCGCCTTCCTGCAGGGTCTTTGTGGTGCCCTTGCTGTATTCATCGGACTGAGTGGTCTCGGTGCTGAAGGCGATCTCCTCGTCCCGGGTCTCGATCTTGGTGATCCGGACTTCCAGCAGGGCTTCCTGCTTGGTCACGATCAGGGGATCGCCCTCCTGGATGTTGGAGTTCTCGGTCAGCGGGCTGCCCTTGAAATCCGGGTTCAGGGCGCAGAGTTCCCGGAAGGTCAGGTCGTTCTTCTGGGCGATGGACCACAGGGTGTCGCCCGCGCTGACGGTATAGATCTTCTGTTGCTGCTGGACGCCGGTCAGCAGGTTCTCGATGGAGTTGTCGTCCTCGAAGCTGCTGTTGAAGTAGATGCCGCCCTCCAGCGTCACAGTCTTGTTGAAGCCCACCGTGGTGTTCTCGTCGGCCTGCTCCTCATAGGGGGCCAGCAGGCCTTCCAGATAGGACCGCAGGGTGTCGCCGTCGGCGCAGACGGCGGTCAGCTCGCCGTCCAGATACAGGGCGGTGCCTTCGCTGATCTCATCGCTGGCGCTCTGCAGGATGGCGTCGGCGGTCTC
Source organism: uncultured Faecalibacterium sp. (assembly GCA_934526125.1). GTDB lineage: Bacteria > Bacillota > Clostridia > Oscillospirales > Ruminococcaceae > Faecalibacterium. The sequence continues at coordinate 1,441 of CAKSZU010000089.1, forward strand.
GTTCTCGTCCATGGTGCGGTGGGTCACCGAGATGGTATAGGCGGGCTCAATGGTCCACTCGGTCTGATCCGACCCGGTGTAGTTGATGCGCTGCATCACGTCCTCCCGGGCCAGGTTGAACACTTCTTCATTGGCCACATAGCCGACAGTCTTGCCGTTGACCTGCACGGCCAGCGCATAGGGCTGGGCCATGGTGCGGCTCAGCACGGTGCCGAACACGCCCAGCATACACAGGGGCAGGATGTACATGACCATCCGGGGCAGAAGCCCCACGTTCCGTTTCAGGCCGCTGGCGATGTAGCGCCGGGCCGCTTTCAGGGCGGCGCCGGTGCCTTTTTCCTTCCGGACCTTATGGGCATGGGCAAAGGCAGCGCCGATGCCCTTGAAGAACAGGTAGAACGGTGTGAACAGATCCCGGAGCATCTGCGCCGCACCGGGGAACGCCATGACGGCGATCTCGTGCAGGACGTGCCTGCACCAGCGGGCCAGCTGACGCGCTGCGGCGGCAATGCCACGGCAGGTGCGCACCACGGCGTACTCGGCCGAAAAGCCCAGCGCATAGAGGGTCTCGCCCACCGCCAGCACCAGCGCGCTGCCCCGCATCCGGCTGGACAGGTTGTTCATGTGGTGCTGTGTTCTGCGGCGGAAGCGATGCCGCCGCAGCAGGCCGGAACACTGGATCCTGGCCCAGAGGCTGCGCAGCTTCTGGCCGCGCCTGGCCGGTGCCGCGGGGGTCTGCTGCTGCGGCTCATTTGTTTTTTCTTCGATCAAAAGGGGTTGCTCCTTCCTGACGGTTTGGGTCGAAAGTTACAAATTCATTTCAATTATACACCCTGCTCCGGCTGAAACAAGCCTTGTCACAGAATTTGGGCAGAGCTTTCACGGAGTTTTCACTTTATGTTCACGATTCGCCATCCAGCAGGGCCTGCATATCCGGCGGCAGAGGGCTTTCCACCGTCACAGTCTCAAAGACCAGCGGAACCTGCAGACGGACTGCATCCGGCCCGGCGGTATGCACCGGCACCCGGAAGGTCTGTCTTGCGCAGTGGAGGGCCTGCCGCCCGATCCGGTCCCGGTGTCCGCCGTACAGGTCATCCCCGGCCAGCGGGTGGCCGATGGAGGCAAAGTGGACCCGGATCTGGTGGGTGCGGCCGGTCACGGGGACGCAGGCCGCAAGACTCAAGCCGTTTTCCGCTTTTAGTATGGTATACTCGGTGCGGCTGGGCTTGCCCTCCGGGGTCACGCACCGCCCGATGATGCTGTCGCCCCGCCTCCCGATGGGGGCGTCGATGACGCCGGGCCCCAGGGGCAGCTCCCCTTCCACGACGGCATAGTAGAGCTTTTCCACGTTCCCGGCCAGAAGCGGTGCGGCGTAGCCGTTGGCCGCCGCCAGTACAAGGCCGCTGGTGTCCTTGTCGATGCGGTTCACCGGGCGGAACACCGGGCTTGTGCCCCGGGCCGCCGCCCGGGCGGCATAGCCGTTGGCCAGGGTGTCCCGGGGGTAGTTCAGGGTGGGATGCACTGCCAGATGGGGCGGCTTTTCCAGCACCAGAGCAAAGGCATCCTCGTAGACCGCCTGCACCGGGATCTCCGGCTGGGGCTCCACCCCGGGGCCGTCCTCCGGCAGAGCAAAGGCGATCTGCTGCCCCGCCCTCACCGGGCGGTTGGCCAGGATCGGCTCCCCGTCGGCAAAAAAGCCGCCGCCGTGGAATTTGACCGCGCGGGCCAGCTCTGTGGAGACGGCGCACCGGCGCAGAAAACTGCGCAGCAGGGTGCCGTCTGCCTCGGGCGGGACCGGAAAGATCAGCTGCATGGCTCGTCCCTCCCAAAAATTTACGCCATATATGGATTTATTATAGCAAATTTCGGCGCCGCTTGCAAATCTTGTTTTTTTATGGTATCATGGTGTGCGGAAAACGAGTGGAACATACGGCGGCGGGGCGGCTTGACCGTCCTGAGGAAAGTCCGGGCCTCACAGAGCACGGTAACTGCTAACGGCAGCCGAGGGCGACCTCAGGGAAAGTGCAACAGAAAGGAAACCGCCGCAGCAATGCGGTAAGGATGAAAGGGCGAGGTAAGAGCTCACCAGCGCATGGGTGACCATGCGGCTTTGTAAACCCTACCGGAAGCAACACCTAGATGGGACGGATAGCGCTGCTCGCGTGTCCCGATGGTGGCATGAGCCTGCCAGCAATGGCAGGTCGAGACAGATCGTCGTTTAATACAGAACCCGGCTTACGGTCCATCTCGTTTTCCGTTTTTAAGATCATACGGAGCTGCTGCGGAAGATCCCCGCGGCAGCTCTTTCTGTTTTGGGACGAAACTTTTCACTTTCCGTTTGGGCCAGAGTGTGATATACTATGTTCACTATGGAGGATGCAGCTGTCCGCCATGGGGAAACAAGAGAGACAGGATGTGAAATCCTCCGATGAAAGATGGTTTTTTGAAAGCAGCAGCCCTCTCGCCCGCGCTGCGGGTGGCGGACTGCATCTATAACGCAGGTCAGATCGTCCGGGAACTGCAGGCTGCGGCCGCCCGGGGCGTGAAGCTGGCCGTGTTCCCTGAGTTCTGCCTGACAGGCTACACCTGCGGCGATCTGTTCCTGCAGCACACGCTGCAGCAGGGCGCGCTGGAAGGCCTGCAGACCGTGCTGGACGTCAGCCGGGAGCTGGACACCGTGGTCCTGGTGGGCCTGCCGCTGCTGGTGCGGGGCAAGCTGTACAACTGCGCCGCCGTCCTCTGCCGGGGCCGGGTGCTGGGCCTGGTGCCCAAGACCTACCTGCCCAACTACGGCGAGTTCTACGAGAAGCGGCAGTTCACCGCCGGGTCCGCCGAGATCGAGACGGTGACGGTCTGCGGGCAGGAGGTGCCCTTCGGCACGTCCCTGCTCTTCCGCTGCCGCCAGATGCCCAGCTTCGTGCTGGGCGTGGAGCTGTGCGAGGACCTGTGGAGCGCCCTGCCCCCCTCCACCTTCCACGCGCTGGCCGGGGCCACCGTCATCGCCAACCTTTCGGCCAGCGATGAGACCGTGGGCAAGGCGGAGTACCGCCGGGCTCTGGTGGAGAACCAGTCCGCCCGCCTGCTCTGCAGCTATCTGTACGCTTCGGCCGGCCACGGCGAGAGTACCCAGGACATGGTCTTTGCCGGGCATGATCTGATCGCCGAGAACGGCACCCTGCTGGCCGAGGCGGCCCCCTTTGCGGGCGGCCACGCCGAGACCGAGATCGACTGCCAGCGGATGGAGGCCGAGCGGGCCCGCAACACCAGCTTTGAGCCCGCCTGCGAGGGCTACCAGACCGTGGAGTTCGATCTGCCCCTCACCGAGACGGTGCTGACCCGCTGGGTGGACCCCACCCCCTTCATTCCCCACAACGAGCAGCTGCGGGCCCAGCGCTGCGAGCTGATCCTGAAGATGCAGGCCGACGGTCTGGCCAAGCGGCTGGAACACGCCCGGGCCAAAACGGCCGTCATCGGCATTTCCGGCGGGCTGGACAGCTGCCTTGCCCTGCTGGTGGCCGTCCGCGCCATGAAGCAGCTGGGCCGCCCTGTCTCCGATGTGCTGGCCGTCACCATGCCCTGCTTCGGCACCACCAAGCGGACCCGGAGCAACGCCGAGATCCTCTGTGATGAACTCCAAGTCAGCTTCACCGAGATCGATATCGCCAACACGGTCCACAGCCACTTTGCCGACATCGGGCAGGACGAGAACATGCTGGACGTGACCTATGAGAACGGTCAGGCCCGGGTGCGCACCCTGGAGCTGATGGACACCGCCAACCGCACCGGCGGTCTGGTGGTGGGCACCGGCGATTTGTCCGAGCTGGCCCTGGGCTGGGCCACCTACAACGGCGACCACATGAGCATGTACGGCGTCAACGCCGGGGTGCCCAAGACGCTGGTGCGGCATCTGGTCCGGTACGAGGCAGACATCGCCGCCACCCCCGCCCTCCGGGAGGTGCTGCTGGACATTCTGGATACCCCCGTCTCCCCCGAACTGCTGCCCGCCCGGGACAACGGCGAGATCGCACAGCGGACGGAGGATCTGGTGGGCCCCTACGAGCTGCACGACTTCTACCTCTATTATGTTCTCCGCTTCGGCTTCGGCCCGGCCAAGATCTTCCGGCTGGCAAAGGCTGCCTTTGCAGGGCGGCCCGAGTACCCGGACGAGGTGCTGTACCGGTGGCTGCGCAACTTCTACTGGCGTTTCTTCGCCCAGCAGTTCAAGCGCAGCTGTCTGCCCGACGGCCCCAAGATCGGCAGCGTGACCCTCTCGCCCCGGGGCGACTGGCGGATGCCCAGCGATGCCTGCGCCGCTTTGTGGCTGGCAGAGCTGGAGCAGCTGTTCCCCCAAAAAGGATGATCTATGAAAAAACAGCATAAAACACTCTGGATCGATCTGATCTTTGCCGCTGTCGTACTGGCTGCGGCAGGCCTTCTGTTTTTCGGACGCCGTGCAAAGCCCGGCAGCAGCGCCCTTGAGGCCGAGCTGCTCTACGGCGATGCCAACACGGTACAGAAATTTTCTCTGGACAAGGATGCCGTCTACGACATCGACACCGGCTACCTGACCGTTCACATCGAAGTGAAGGACGGGGCCGCCCGGTTCATCGACTCCCCCTGCCCCGACCACATCTGTGAAAACTACGGCTGGATCTCGCAGGAGGATCAGTCGGCCACCTGTCTGCCGGCCCGCGCCGTGCTGACCATCGTTCCCCTGTCCTGAGGAACCAGCAAAAGGAGATCTCCTATGTACGATGAAACTTCCCGTTCCCGCCGGGAGGACGACACCCGGCACATCCGCCGGGGCAGCCGCCGCCCGGATGATAAGACTGTCGAGGTGGACAGCTCCGCATTCTTTGCACCGGACAGCTCCGCCTCGGCACCGCCGCCGCCCCGTCCCCCCAGACGCAGCAGCGGCAGCAGTGCGCCCCAGCCGCCCCGCCGCAAGGGCAGTGCCGGAAAAGGGGCCCGGAAAAGCACCGGGCAGCCCTCCCGCTGGAGCAATCTGCTGCTGGGCCTGCAGGCCGTCCTGAGCGCCGGGGCCTTCGTCCAGCTCTGCCGCACCCAGATGCTGCCCATGCTGTATCTGGTGATCATCGCCGCATTGCTGGTGCTGTTCTGGCTGCTGGTCAAGCGCTGTCAGGAGTCCTCCGGCACGTCCGGCAAGGTCTCGCGGGCATTTTCGGTGGTGCTGTGCGCCTTCCTGGCGCTGGGCTGTGTCTGGGCCCAGCAGGGTCTGGCTGCGCTGGACAACGTGACCTCCGGCCTGACCACCGGCGCTGAGGCCAACAAGATCACCAAGGAGCCCTTCGTGGTCTACCTCAGCGGCGTGGACAACCGGGGCGAGCTGACCGAGAAGGCTCGCAGCGATGTGAATATCCTGGCCGTGGTCAACCCCGTCACCAAGCAGGCGGTCCTCATCAACACCCCCCGCGACTACTATGTGGATCTGGCCGGGACCGACAGCAAGGACAAGCTGACCCACGCGGGCCTGTACGGCGTGGAGACCAGCATGGCCACCCTGGGCAACCTGTACGGCATCAACGTGGACCAGTATCTGCGGATCAACTTTGCCGGGTTCATCAGCATCATCGATGCGGTGGGCGGCGTGGACGTCTATTCCGACCAGGCCTTCACCTCGGTGGGCAGCCCCGGCTACTATGACCCCACCACCTTTGCCGAGGGCTGGAACCATCTGGACGGCAAGAGCGC
>CAKSZU010000090.1 GCA_934526125.1 uncultured Faecalibacterium sp.
TGCGCAGCTTGCGGCAAGGCTTGCAAGGTTCCCTTCCAGCCCCGTGAGGACCGTCCGGTCTACTGCTCTGACTGCTTTGCTCGTATGAAGCAGAACTAAGCGCTGATTTTTCAAATCGGAACATGGGCTCCCTCTGCCGTATGGCAGGGGGAGCCTTTTTTCACAAGAGGGGTTGCAAAAATGCCTAGTAATAGGGTATAGTATAGGTGAGCGGCCCATCGCCGCAAAATCACCCCGACAGAAAGGAAACCCATCATGTTTGATATTTTCAATATGCTCAAGAAGGACGAGGAGAAAAAGCCCATGCAGGTGACCCGCGAGACCATCATCGGCGATATTCTGGATATGGACCAGACCACCGCACCCTATTTCATGGAGATCGGCATGCACTGCCTGGGCTGCCCTGCCTCCCGCGGCGAGAGCATCGAGGAGGCCTGCGAGGTCCACGGCGTGGACTGCGACGAGCTGCTGGAGAAGCTGAACGCCCATCTGGCTTCCAAGAAGGCCTGAGTGCTGCCCGCACTGGATGCGCGCCTGTCTGCGGCAGCGGAGCTGGTGCTGCCGGGCAAACCGGTGGCGGATATCGGCTGCGACCACGGCAAGCTGACCGCGGTGCTGGCGGCTTCGGGCAGGTACCCGAAAGTCATCGGGGCAGATCTGCGCCCCGGGCCGCTGGCCCGGGCGGAACAGACGCTGGAACATGCAGGATGCAAAGACCGCGCTGAGCTTCGGCTCGGCGACGGTCTTTCTGTGTTGTCGCCGGGCGAGGTGGGCACCATCGTGCTGGCGGGCGTGTCGGCACAGACCACCTGGGAGATCCTGGAACAGGCCCCCTGGGTGTTCACGGTGGGCGGCCCCCGGCTGGTGATGATCCCGGCCACCCGCCACAGCGACCTGCGGCGCTGGCTGTGGGAACACGGCTTTGAACTGAAGGCGGACCGCCCCGTGCAGGCCGCAGGCCGCTGGTATGCCGTGATGGCGGCGGAGTACACCGGCGAGGTGCATGCGCCGACCTTTGCGGAGTGCCTGTTCGGCAAAACCGCCGACTGGCCCGAGAGCGCGGGCTACGCCGCGTGGCAGAAGGCCAAGCTTCCCCGTCTCCGGCTGGGCGTGCCGGACGGAACGGAGCTGGCAAGAGAAATGGATGAATTATTATGAGTACGATCCAGGATATTTATCAGGAGATGCAGCGCATCGCGCCGCTGGAGCTGGCGGAGAGCTGGGACAACCCCGGCCTGCTGGTGGACTGCGGCGGGGAAGTCCGCCGGGTGCTGGTGGCGCTGGATATCACCCCGGAAGTGACGGAAGAGGCCGCCGAAAAAGGCTGCCAGCTGATCGTGTCCCATCACCCGGTCATCTTCAGCCCGCTGAAAAAGCTCAGCGGGCAGGATGTGCCTTTCCGGCTGGTGCAGAAGGGCATCTCTGCCATCTGCATGCACACCAATCTGGATGCAGCCGAGGGCGGGGTCAATGAGGTGCTGGCCGGGATCTTCGGGATGCGGAACTGGGAACCCTTCGCTGAAGGCTGCGGCCGGGTGGGGGAGATCGACCCCATCCCGGTGCCGGAGCTGGCCCGGAAGGCACAGGCGGAGCTGGGAGCCCGGTGCAGCCTGCCCAAGGACGGCCCGGCCGTGCAGGTGAAGTTTGCCGATGCCGGGAAGCCGGTGCGGCGGCTGGCGGTCATCAGCGGGGCAGGCGGCAGCCTGTTCGAGGATGCCCTTGCCATGGGTGCGGACTGCCTGCTGACCGGCGAGGCCAACCATCACCACGCCATCGATGCCGCCCGGCTGGGGCTGTCCCTGATCGCGGCGGGCCACTACGCCACCGAGTTCCCGGTGACGGCTGCCGTGGCGGAAAAGCTGCGGGCGGTTTTCCCGGAGGTGGAAGTGCTGGTGAGTACGGAGAACCGGGACCCTTATACTTATTTATAAAAAGAGGTAACACACATGGCATTGGATGCTGCGACCCTGGCCCTGACGGCGGGAGAGCTGAAAAAGATCCTGGTCGATGCCAAGATCGCAAAATTGTTTGAGCCGACCCGCGACGAGCTGGTGCTGACCCTGCGGACCCGGACGGATACCTATGCGCTGCTGCTGTCGGCCCGCAGCGGCTCAGCCCGGGTCTGCCTGACGGAGGAGAGCTTCGAGAACCCGGAGACCCCGCCGTCCTTCTGTATGCTGATGCGCAAGCACCTGACCGGTGGGCGTCTCATCGACGTCCGGATGGAGCCGGGGGACCGCATCGTCTACTTCGAGTTCCTGTGCACCAACGAGATGGGCGATCTCGTGCACAATATCCTCTGCGCCGAGCTCATGGGCCGCTACTCCAATCTGGTCCTGGTGCAGGACGGCCGGATCATCGATGCGTTGAAGCGGGTGGACTTTGAGGACAGCGATGTCCGGCAGCTGCTGCCGGGCCTGCCCTACACGGTGCCCCCCAAGCCCGCCCGGCCGGATTTCCTGCAGGTGAGCGCGGCGTCCATCGTGGCGGCGGCCTGCCAGCGGGATCTTCCGGTGGCGGATGCCCTGAACAAGACGGTGGCCGGTGTGGGCCCCGTGGTCTGCCGGGAAGCGGCATGGCGGGCCTTTGACGGCGAACATCTGCTGGCCAACGAGCTGACCGACGCCCAGAAGCGGAAGCTGATGGCGGCCATCGATGAACTGAAGGAGTGCCACGATCAGGACGGCTGTCCCTGCAGCGTCACCGACCCGGAGGGCAAGCCGGTGGAGTTCACCTTCTTCCGGCCGCAGCAGTACGGCGGCGGTTACCAGATCCGGGAGTGGCCCTCCTTCAACGCCATGCTGGAAGGGTACTACGCCGAGAAGGACCGCGCCGAGCGTCTGCGCACCAAGAGCAAGGAACTCCACAAGGCCGTCCACAATATGTACGAGCGCGCCGTCCGCAAGCAGGCGGCCCGGCAGGAAGAACTGGCGGCCAGCGGAAAAAGCGAGAAGCTGCGGCTCTACGGCGAGCTGCTGTCCGCCAACCTCTATCTGGCCCAGAAGGGGATGAAGAGCATCACCGTGCCCAACTGGTACGATGAGGGAAAAGAAGTCACCATCCCGCTGGACCTGCGGTATACCCCGAGCCAGAACGCTCAGAACTTCTTCAAGAACTATAAGAAGAAGCAGACTGCTGCGCGGATGCTGGTGGACCTGCTGGCCGAGGGCGAAAAGGAGATCGCCTATCTCGAAACCGTTCTGTACGAGGTGGAGTCTGCTTCCGGCGAGGCGGCCCTCAACGAGATCCGGGCCGAGCTGAAGAGCCAGGGCTATCTCAAGTACTACAAGCAGCGGGACAAGCGCCAGAAACCGGCGGATTTCCTGCGCTTTGTGTCCAGCGACGGGTTTGAGATCTTGGTGGGCCGGAACAATGCCCAGAACGATAAGCTCACCCTCCACACCGCCCGCGGCAAGGACCTGTGGTTCCATGTGCAGAAAGCCCCCGGCAGCCATGTGGTGGTCATGAGCCGGGGCGAGGACATCCCCGACACCACCAAGCAGGAAGCGGCAGAGCTGGCTGTGCTCTATTCCAGCACCTTCAAGGCGGGCACCGGCGCAAAGGTCGCGGTGGACACTACCGAGGTGAAGAACATCTGGAAGGCCAACGGCGCCAAGCCCGGCATGGTGCTGTATGAGGTATACACCACCGTGTACGTCACGCCGAGGGAAGATCTGGCGGAGATGCTGAAACAGAAAACGTAAACCACCGGAGCCATCGGAAAAAGATGGCTCCGAATTTTTTTGGAAGGGAAAAACACTTGGCCCCTGCCGTTCGTCTTACAGACAGAAGCCCGCTGAGGAGAAAGGAGGAAGGCCCATGTGGGAGTGGATGTACGAGGGATTCTGGGACAAGCTGGAACACTTTTGTTACAAGCTCTGCCGGGAGGAAAGCCGGGCCGAGGACCTGACGCAGGAAGTTTTCCTGAAAGCACTGCAGAACCGGGAGCTGCTGGACAGCTTCAACCAACGGCAGTGCAAGGCGTGGCTGTTTGCCACGGCACGGAACCTGTACTGCGACCAGCTCCGCCGGAAAATGAAAGAGGAAAGCCTCATGAGAGAAATGCTTCCGGAGGGGGACGAGGAACCGCCGGACGAAACGGCAGAAGCGGCGCTGGGCACCGTGGATCTGGAAACGCTGCTGGAATTGCTGGACCCTTTGGACCGGGCGATGTTTACGCTGCGTTATGAAGAAGGCTATAACGCCAGTGAGCTGAGCAAAATATTCCATCTGCCCCCCGGAACCGTCCGTGCCCGCCTGATGAAAGCACGTACTTTGCTGAGAAAAAATCTGTTGGAGGAATGAACCATGAAAGACCTGAGTGTGAACGCTGTTGTGCTGGACCTGCGCAAACTGAGCCAAGAGACGCTGGATGCTTATGAAAAATGCTCCATGAATGCGGCGGTGGCGCTGACCACCCCCCGTGTGCAGGGGCTGCTGGCAGAAAAGGGGGTCCGGCTGAACGTGACATCCTGCATCAATGAAGAGAATCTGTCCGTGAAGGTAAATGCCCTCAACGGGAAAGTGACGCTGGACGACACCGGGGTGCCGGAGGGAAAGGTGGTGCTGGTGGTGAACGGCATCCTGACCCTCAAGCCGGAGGCAGCGGCAGCTCTGGAACATTACGAGAAGATCATGGTGAACGGCAAGCTGTACTGCCCGGCATCCTTGGCTTCCGCTGCGCTTTCCAAGTGTTCGGTAAACGGCGAGGTCAGCATCTACCCGGATGAGGCGGTGGTCCTGAACGGCGTGGTGAAACTGGACCGGAGCTTCTTGTTCCGGGCGCAGCCGAAGCTCTACTGGACCGACTGGATGTTTGTGGCGGTGGACCCGAAGCTGGATGCCCCGGCACTGGCGGCCAGCGGGGCGACCTTTGCCGGGCGGAAAGCCGTCCTTACCGAGAGCAACGCCAAGGTGCTGGCCCCGCTGTTCGCCGATGATACGGAGCTGATGATCCTGCCGGACGGCACGGCGGTGCTGGAAGACGATCTGGAACTCAGCGCCGGGACCCTGCGCCGCTACGGCACCCGGCTCTATGTGGCCGGGGATGTGACAGTGCCGGAAGGAGCCGAGGAGCTGCTGGGCCGGATGGAGTACCTCCATGTGGCGGGAGATGTGCTGCTGCCGGCTGCGCTGGAGGAGGCATTCTATGGCATTCCCGATCTGGAATATGGCTCCCTGCGGGTGCTTTTGGGCCACGCCATCGTGGGCAGCCCCCAGATGAAGCTGGGAAAGGCCATGCTGGACCTGTACCCCCAAGGCGTGACCTGCGTGGACTGCGCCATGGTGGGGCTGGAGGAAACGCTGGAGCCGGACGTCATTGCAAAGAAGCTCCGCTTTGACAGCTGCGCTTTGGTCCGCTGCACCGAGGCACAGGAAAATGCCGTCCTCGCCGTATCCAAAGATGTGGCAAAAGTTCAGGTGAGAGATCTCAGACCGGAGGATGAACAGGAGACGGTCCGTATGAACGGCGTCTGCCTTTGCCTGTAAAACGGCAGCCCTGGTCCCCGCGTTACCTTATATAAGACCCGCAGGAGCTTTGTGCATCCTCCCTGCGCCCTCCCGCCTGCGAAAGCAGTGCCCTCCGGGAGGGCATTTTTTGTTTACAGGCTCAACAAAAGAATGCACTGTGACTTGTGCAGGTCTCTGAAAAACAGCTCATACCTTGACAAGACATATGGGGGGGGGGGGATAATGTAAAATGACCTCTGTTATTTTGCGGCAGGGGGGTAATGTTTTGATCCGGGAGGGGAATTTTTATGAAACGGAATATGGACAGACGGACATTTCTGAAAATGGCGGGAAGCGCTGTGCTGGTCGGTGTACTGGCGGGCTGCGGTGATGCAGGCGGCGGTGCCCCGGGCAACGGAGGAAATCCCGGCGGCGGAAGCGGTTCCGGCAGCGGGGAAAATCCGGGCAGCAGCGGCAGCTCCGGCGGCAGCGGGGATACCGGCAGCAAAAAATGGGGATACTACACGGCGGCTATGCCGGATGCGCAGGGCGTGTACTGGACGTATCTCTATAATGGCTCCGGGTCGGAAGCAGAATTGACAGGATACAACTGCAGCAAGGGCGCAAAGCCGATGGGCAGCGTTACCCTGCCCGGTGTACTGGATGGCCTGAGGATCACAAAGGTGCAGAAATACGCATTTGCGATGAGCGGCAAGATTGGTACGCTTACTCCGGCAGGTGAGAACTTTATGCAGTCGGACTTCAACGCTGTAATGGAACTAACGATCCCGGCAAGCATTCAGAGCATCGGATACGCAGCTTTTTCCGCTTATCTGGATGCGAACCATACAAATGGAACGATGTCGGTCCTGAAAAAAGTCACATTCTTGGGGGCAGCTGCGCTGGAAAACGCCGTGTTTGCAGGCTGCAACAACCTGGAGGAGCTTGTCGGGAGCGAAAAGGTGACGTTCCAGAAGAATCCTGCCTCTTACGGTGATTCGGTCGGACGCTTTGAGAACACGGGGTTCAAAAAACTGACGATCACGCCGAACCTGATGTATCAAAACACGTTTATCGGGTGCAAGCAGCTGGAAACGGTCATCATTGCAGACGGAAACAGTGAGGTCAGCAGTCAGCTCCTTACAAACTGCAATGCTCTGGAAAAAGTCTACCTCCCGGCTTCGGTGACAAAGATCGGAACTAACGCATTCTATGCAAACGGAGATGATCTTCCGGCGCTGGAAGTCTACTATGGCGGAAATCAAGCACAGTGGGAAAAAGTGACTGGCAGATACGACCGCCTGCAGAATGCTTCGGTGCACTATAGCAGCTCCCCGGCGGATGTGAAATAAAAAGTCTGAAAAGGTCTGCTGTACCGAAAAGTACGGCAGACCTTTTTGAATAGCGCATAAGATCCGGTCGCGCGGGGCATCCTGATCCTGAAAACCGGAACAGGGGAGTTTTCAACGGCAAAACGAAAAATGCCTTGTGCGAAATGCACAAAAATCAGGCGAAAAGACTGTGCAGAGAAAGGAAAAAAGAAAAAACGGATTTTTTTCAAAAAACACTTGCCAAATGTACGCAGATGTGATAAAATATCTCTCGGCTGCAAAAGGCTTGTGCGATACAAGTCGTGCAGGCCAGCGATATGCGTAGATGC
>CAKSZU010000091.1 GCA_934526125.1 uncultured Faecalibacterium sp.
GCGTCAGCCGCCCCAGACGCTTCGGCAAGTCGATGGCTGCGGATATGCTTGCAGCTTACTACGACCGTGGTGAAGATCAACACCGGTACATTCAGCAACGATATGACCACTTTCTCCTGCAAAGACGATGTGCTGACGCTGCTGGTGCATCTGGGCTATCTGACCTACGATAGTTCCAGCGAAACCGTGACGATTCCCAACAAGGAAGTTTCGCAGGAGTACGTCAATGCCATCAGCACAATGAACTGGAAAGGTGTCATGGATTCCGTTGACGCATCCCGCAAGCTGCTCGAAGCATTGTGGGCAATGGATGCGGATGCCGTGGCTGCCGCCTGCGTTGCTACACCACAACTACACCAATTTTCGGACGTTTTCTTGAAAAGGGGCCTTACAAAGCGGTGTGGTGGCAGAAGAGAATATGCAGATTGGTGTAGTAGCCAATCAATAAAGACTGACCCAGCAGACGCTTTGTACTGGCCACGAAGTGATTGCCGGGTCAGCCTATTGGAAAGTGAGCAAGCTCATGAATGAATTTTCACACCTGAAGAACAAACTTCTGGCAGAGCAGGTCGAAGACCAGATCTACCATTATATTTTGGATACCCCCATTGAGCCGGGGGCAAAACTGCCCAACGAATTCGAGCTGGGCGAAAAGTTTGGCGTGGGGCGCAGTACCATCCGGGAAGCAGTCAAGCTGTTGTCCAGCAAGGGCATCGTGGAAGTGCGGAGAGGGTCTGGCACCTATGTTGTGACCACAACAAAGGGCCTGTCTGACCCTCTGGGGCTGCGGTCCATCAAGGACAAAAATGCGCTGGCGCTGGATTTGGTCAATGTCCGTTTACTGCTTGAGCCGGGAATTGCAGAGATGGCGGCGCAGAATGCCACCGAGGAAGATATTGAGCGTCTGCGTCGGCTGTGCGAGCGGGTGGAAGCAAAGATACACAGCGGCGATCGCTATATCGAGGACGATATCGCATTCCACACCTGTGTTGCGGAGAGCAGCAAGAATATGGTGGTGGAGCAGCTGATTCCCATTATTGACACAGCCGTCATGATGTTCGTGAATGTCACTCACAAAAAGCTCGTTGATGAGACCATCATGACCCACCGGATGATCGTGGAGTCGATTGCGAACCATGACCCCATCGGTGCACGGTCTGCGATGGTGATGCATCTGAACTTCAACCGTACTTATATCAAAAAGCTCAACAACGGAGAAAACCCGGACGACTGAGAAAATCCTATCCCCTGTATGGCGTGTGCTGTACAGGGGATATTCTTTTTCGCGAAGTTGTCTGATGACTTTGCGAGGCAAAGCGGGAAGAAATAAATTCAAAAAGGCGTTTTGATGGTGAGATTCCCATAAAATTGGGCGATATGCTTGATGTATCCTAGATTTTTTGAACAGAAAGTGGGAAGCGTCTGCGACAACTTGAAAAGAAACGTCTGAGGAATTACAATAAAGCCATAAGATGTCCGACAGAAAAAGGACAGCAGAGAGAACTTTTGGAGGTAAGAAATATGGAATTGCGTTCGCAGGAAGTCCGCACACTGGCACCCGAAAATGACCCGCTGAAAATGGGTATGGGCTGGAAGATCGATGATCTTGCAAAGCCTCAGATCATGGTGGAGAGTACTTATGGCGACAGCCACCCCGGAAGCGCCCATCTGAATCAGTTCGTGGAGGAAGCGGTCCGGGCAGTCAACGAAAACGGCGGCAAGGCAGCCCGCTACTTTGCAACGGATATGTGCGATGGCATTGCGCAGGGACATGACGGCATCAACTATTCGCTGCCCCACCGGGAGGCCATCGTGAATCTGGTGGAAGCGCAGGCCAACGCCAGCGTGTACGACGGCGGCATGTTCATCGCCAGCTGCGACAAGTCCGTTCCCGCTATGCTGATGAGCATTGGCCGCTTGAAAGAGATGAGCGCTATCGTCGTGACGGGCGGCGTCATGGAAGCGCACACTCTGCCGAAAGAGTATGTGGTCAATGACCCGGCCTGCGCCATCAACGAACTGCTGACGCTGGAGCAGATCGGCAAGTTTGACGCATGGGAAAAGACCGGTGTTATCCCCAACAGCCAGCTGGATTACTACAAGCACAATGCTTGCCCCAGCTGTGGTGCCTGCTCCTTCATGGGCACCGCATCCACCATGCAGATCATGGCAGAGGCTCTTGGCCTGATGCTCCCCGGTACGGCACTGATGCCTGCGACCGCTCCGGAGCTGAAGCAGGCTGCCTATGACGCGGGCAAGCAGCTGATGGAGCTGGTGCGCAGGGGCATCAAGGCAAAGGACATCGTGACGAAGGAGAGCTTTGAGAATGCCATCATGGTCCATGCGGCAATCTCCGGCTCGACCAACGCCACCATGCACCTGCCTGCCATTGCCCACGAGTTCGGCATTGAGATCGATGCCGACACCTTTGACCGGATGCACCGTGGCGCACATTACCTGCTGAACATCCGCCCCTCCGGCGATTGGCCCGCACAATATTTCTACTATGCCGGCGGTGTGCCCCGTGTGATGGAGGAGATCAAGTCCATGCTCCATCTGGATGTGATGACCGTTACCGGAAAGACGCTGGGCGAGAATCTGGAGGAGCTGAAGAAAAATGGCTTCTATCAGCACTGCGATGCGATTCTGGCCGAAAAGACCGCAGGTTTTGCCCGTCCGGTCAGCCGGGAGGACATCATCCACAGCTTCGACAACGCCAAGGGCACAGATGGCAGCATTGCCATCCTGAAGGGCAACCTTGCCCCCGAAGGCTGCGTCATCAAGCATACTGCCTGCCCGAAGAATATGTTCAGGGCGACCCTCCGTGCAAAGCCCTTTGACAGCGAGGAGGCGTGCATCTCTGCCGTGCTGAACAAGCAGGTACACCCCGGCGATGCAATTTTTATTCGCTATGAAGGCCCTCGCGGCAGCGGTATGCCGGAGATGTTCTATACCGGTGAGGCCATCTGCGCAGACCCGGAGCTGGCATCCAGCGTGGCACTCATCACGGACGGCCGCTTCTCCGGCGCAAGCCGCGGCCCGGTCATCGGTCATGTCAGCCCGGAAGCCGCAGTCGGCGGACCGATTGCTCTGGTGGAAGAGGGCGACCTCATCCAGATCGATGTGCCGAATCGTCTGCTGGCCATCGTGGGCGTGAGCGGCGAAGCCAAGACCCCGGAAGAAATGGAAAAGATTCTTGCAGACCGCCGCGCCAAGTGGCAGCCGAAAGAGCCGAAGTATAAGAGCGGTCTGCTGAAGCTCTATTCTCAGCACGCTGTCAGCCCGATGAAGGGCGCATACATGGAGTAAAAAGCTCCGACAAATCAAAAAGAAAATCAACTGTACAGCGTTATTCTGCTGGACGGCTTGGGAAAGTGTACCCAAAAAATCAAAAACGGAGGAATAATTATGACTGCTGTTGCGACTCCCGATGCGGCAAGGCTTGTGATTGCCGCAGTCATCGGACTGATCCTGTTATTGGTCCTTATCATCAAGTTCAAAGTACAGGCAATGATCTCCATTCTGGTTGGAGCGGTCGCCATTGGTCTGATGGCTGGTATGTCTCTTTCGGACATTGTCAGCTCCGTCAATGAAGGCATCGGAAACACTCTGAAGGGGATTGCACTTCTGGTTGGTCTTGGCTCCATGTTCGGTGCGATTCTGGAAGAATCGGGCGGCGCACAGACGCTGGCCGTCACGATGGTTCGGAAATTCGGTGACCAGAAAGCGGCATGGGCGCTGGGCATCACGGGTCTGGTCATTGCAATGCCGGTCTTTTTCGATGCAGGTCTGATCATCCTGATCCCGCTGGCCTTCTCGCTGGCAAAGCGCACCAAACGTTCTGTACTGTACTACGTCATTCCACTGCTGGCTGGTCTGGCAGTCGGTCACGCGTTCATTCCTCCTACACCGGGCCCCGTGCTGGTGGCTGCGATGCTGGGTGTTGATCTCGGCTGGGTCATTCTCATCGGCATTTTCTGCGGTATCTTTGCAATGATCGTTGCTGGTCCGATCTGGGGCGGCATCTGCGGCAAAAAGTACATGATCGAAGTCCCCGAACATGTGGCACAGCAGCCTGACATTGACGAGAGCAAACTGCCGAAGTTCGGCACCATCGTGGGCATCATCCTGATTCCTCTGGTACTCATCATTGCAAACTCCGTGGCAAAGGTCGTGCCTGCCCTGTCTGGCATCCAGCCAGTTCTGGGGTTCCTTGGTGAGCCTTTTGTCGCTTTGACCATTGCAGTGATCGCGGCGATGTTCCTGCTGGGTTACCGGCACGGTTATTCCAACGAGCAGCTCGAAAAGATCATGACCAAATCCCTTGAGCCGACTGGTATGATCCTGCTGGTCACTGCCTGCGGCGGTGTACTCCGCTATATGCTTCAGAACTCCGGTCTGGGCGATGTGATCGGCAATGCTGTGGCATCCGCAAGTCTGCCTCTGGTTCTGGTAGCCTTTATCGTGGCGGCACTGGTCCGCATTTCGGTCGGTTCTTCCACGGTCGCTATGACGATGGCAGCAGGCATCATTTCTGCAATGCCCGGCATCGGTGAACTCAGCCCTCTGTATTTGGCCTGTGTCACCGCTGCGATTGCAGGCGGCTCCACCGTCTGTTCTCACTTCAATGATTCCGGCTTCTGGCTGGTCAAGAGCCTTGTGGGAATGGATGAAAAGACCACCCTCAAGACGTGGACCATTATGGAAACGCTGGTTGGCGGTGTGGGCTTCCTTGTGGCGCTGATCATCTCCTTCTTCGCGTAAGCGGATGCCTGACCCTGCACAGAGGGTATCCGTTTCAAAGTTCTCCAACTCCTTATCATTTACCTCCTTGGGATGGCCGCTCCGGTTTATGCTTTGCCTGGAGCGGCTGTTTCCGTTCCGTCAGAAGAAAATTCTTGTCAAGAGGGTTGGCACCGTCCAGCCCTCTGTCTTTTTACGAAAGTTTTTGATTTGTTTTCCTGTGCTCTGCTGAAAGCGGTATGTTTTGAAAAGTCCGTATTTACGCAGCGAAGCAGCTGGAACAGCTTAACGCCCGGGATATCGAATACAACGGCCAGAAATACACCCGGTACGAGATCAGCCAGATGCAGCGGGCCAAAGAGCGCACCGTGCGCAAGTACAAGCGCCGGTATCTGGCCGAGGATGCCGCCGGGGCCGACACCACCGCCAGCGCGGTGAAGCTCCGGCAGGCCCGTCAGGAGCTGACTGACTTTATCAGCGCCACCGGCGGCAGAGTGGACAGTGCCCGCACCAGTGTTGCAGGGTTTGGCCGGAGTGCAAGCAGTAAGGCCAGCTTCCTTGCCCGCAAACAAGAGCGTTTCGATGCAGCCAATACAGAGTTGCAGCAGATGCGGGAGGCTGGTATAATTAAATCGACTGGAAAACTCATTGAGTCCCCTCCCGCACCCAATGAGTTGATTGTCATCCGTGACCACGTTTTCCAGCGCATGATAGAAAGAAATATGACCTTAGCTGATTGCGATAAAATTATCGAATCCTCTAAAGTCGCTCTTTCACAATGGAATGGTGGGCAAACAGTTTATTATTCAGAGCAGGGCTTTGTTGCTGTTCGTGCAAATGGTGTTATTTCTACTTTAGGCCCATTAGATGAGGGCGGCGAAAAATTGATGGAGGTGGTAAAGAAGCATGGAATTCCGCATTAGTGACGATGTGAAGCTTGAAGAATGGTTTTGCCCTATTTACAACCGAAAAATCGACTGTGGCCTGTGCTTCGATGTCTCTAATATTGGCGATGACATTCTCTGCCTAAAGGGTGACGACAAGCCGCCTTGCAGTTGGGAGAAAGCCCACCAAATTTGTCTCAAGTGTCCTGTCTATGAAGAAATGGGACAGTAACAACCAAATAACGTCAGCGTCTTTGCCCAGCCGGGCAGGGGCGCTTTTTTCATGCCGTCTTAGCTCATTCTGGAAGAGCGCCGGTCTCCAAAACCGGAAGCGGGAGGTTCGATGCCTCCAGACGGTGCCATCGCAGAGGGCAGTGCGTACCCTGCCCACAACCGAACACGGACGGAGAACCGTGTCACCAAACCGTGGTTTCACCAACAGAAAGGAGTTTTTCCACCATGAAGCGTGAAGACGTGAAGAAACAGATCCCCGGCATCACCGAGGAACAGCTCAACTGGATCATGGCCGAGAACGGCAACGATGTCAACCGGGAAAAGACTGCCGCCGAGCAGTACAAGACCCAGCTGGAAAACACCCAGGCTCAGCTCAAGACCGCCCAGGACGGGCTTGCCGCATTTGACGGCAAGAAAAAGCCCGAGGAGTACGAGGCCGAACTGGCAAAGCTCAAGGGCGATATGCAGGCACAGGCTGAGGGCTTTGTCTTTGACAATGCCCTGAACACCGCCATTCTGGGAGCTAAGGGCCGCAGCGTCAAGGCGGTCCGGGCACTGCTGGATCTGGATGCCCTCAAGGGCTCCAAGGACCGTTCCACCGATATCTCCAAGGCTCTGGAAGAAGCCGCCAAGGCGAACCCCTGGGCCTTTGGCGAGGACGGCGGTGTGGGCCGCGTGGACACCGGTGCCGCGCACGGCACTCCGCCCACCAATGACACCGACGGCGTGGAAGCTGCTTTCAAAGCAATGAATCCGGAGCTGAAGCTCTGAGGAAAGGAGCCTTATTATGGCACATGCAAATCAGGAACGTTATTCTGCCCTTGTGGATGCAAAGCTGCGGGCGACCCTTGTCACCCGCGACAACGCCATCTTCAACACCAAGTACGAGGGCAACCCCAAAGCGGGCAAGGTGAAGATCCCCGTGCGCGATACGGAGGTCAGCGTCAAGCCCTACAACAAAGCCACCGGCGTGGATCTGGAGACCGGCACCACCGCCTATCTGGATCTGGACATTGACCAGGACGAAGCCGTGAACGAGCTTATCGACGGCTACGACGCGGCATCCGTGCCCGACGGCATCACCGCCGAACGCCTGGACAGCGCCGGTTACTCTCTGGCCCTGCAGGCCGACACCGACGGCTC
>CAKSZU010000092.1 GCA_934526125.1 uncultured Faecalibacterium sp.
GCCAGTGCGCCGTGGCCGATCTCGCGGCGGCCGGGGCTGCGGGGTGCGCGGGCCTCGCCGACGGAGTACGGCGGGAAGTTGTAGTGATGGATGTAGCGCTTGGTCTGCTCGTCGGTCAGGTCGTCCATCAGCTGGTTGTCCTTGGTGCCGCCCAGGGTGCAGGTAGTCAGCACCTGGGTCTGACCGCGGGTGAACATACCGGAACCGTGGACCCGGGGCAGGATGCCCACTTCGGCAGCCAGCGGACGGATCTCGTTGATGCCGCGGCCGTCCACGCGCTTGCCCTCATCCAGCAGCCAGCGGCGGACCACATACTTCTGCATCTTGTAGCTGACAAGGTCGAGATCGGCCTCCGACAGGTCGGGGTACTCGGCAGCGATCTTGTCCATGATGGGCAGCAGAGCCGCATCCCGGACGTTCTTGTCGTCGGTGTCCATGGCAGCTTTGAAGTCGTCCAGATACTTGTTCTGGATGGCATGGAACACGTCCATATCCAAACCCACGACCTGGAAGTCGATCTTCGGCTTGCCGCGCTCGGCCACGATCTGGTTGATGAAGGTGATGGTCTTCTTGATTTCCACGTGAGCGACCTTGATGGCGTTCAGCATGGTATCCTCATCCACCTCGTTGGCACCGGCCTCGATCATGACGATCTTGTCCATGGTGGCGGCAACGGTCAGGGCCAGGTCGCTCTTCTTCCGCTGCTCCTGGGTGGGGTTCAGGACGATCTCGCCGTCCACCAGACCCACCTGCACACCGCCGATGGGGCCCTTCCAGGGGATATCGGACACGGCAGTGACCAGGGATGCACCGATCATACCGGCGATCTCAGGGCTGCAGTCCGGGTCCAGGCTCATGACGGTCATGGTGATGCAGACATCGTTGCGCATCTCTTTGGGGAACAGCGGGCGCATGGGACGGTCCACCACGCGGCTGGTGAGGATGGCGCGCTCGCCGGGGCGGCCCTCACGGCGCATGAAGCTGCCGGGGATGCGGCCTGCGGCGTAGAGCTTTTCCTCATACTCCACGTTCAGGGGGAAGAAGTCCACGCCTTCGCGGGGCTTGGGGCTCATGACCACGTTGCACAGCACACAGGTCTCGCCGTAGCGGATCAGGGCGCTTGCATTGGACAGACCGCACATCTTGCCCATTTCCACCTTGAACGGACGGCCAGCCAGCGTAGTCTCGTAGACCTTGAAGTTGTCAAAGGTCTCTTTGCGGGAACCAAATTCGATAGCCATTTGGTTTTGCCTCCTTTGTCCTTTTAGGGGTAGTATATCTTCCAAAAGGCAGCGGCCAGCGCATCATAGCAATAAATCCAGCGTCCCTGCCCCGCCGGCCATACCATGGGGCACAGGCGCTCGATTTACTGCTGCAACGCGCAGCAGCGGCCTGTTGTTCCTCAAAAAGAGCAAAGGGCAGGCACCACAGTTGCGGTACCTGCCCTCTGTTTTCTATTACTTACGCAGACCCAGAGTTGCGATCAGAGCACGGTAACGCTCAATGTCCTTCTTCTGGAGGTAGGCCAGCAGATTGCGGCGACGGCCAACCATCTTCATCAGGCCACGACGGCTGTGGTGATCGTTCGGGTTCTTCTTCAGGTGCTCGTTCAGCTCGTTGATGTGAGCGGTCAGCAGAGCGACCTGGACTTCGGGAGAGCCAGTGTCCTTCTCGGTCAGAGCGACTTTGGCCATAATTTCCTGCTTGTTCATAGTAACAGTACCTCTTTATTAAAATTTATTTGCCGTCGGCACAGCAGCGGGAAAACGGTACTCCCGGATGGGCATACTCCCAGCCCCGTGCCGCGGTAACATGGCTAGTATAACAGAACTGCGCTGAAAAAGCAAGAAAAAATTTTACGCTTTTTCTTGTGCATTCTGCCAGTTCCGCCGATCCCTCAGCGGGCGAAATATTCCTGTGCCCGGCGGGCTGCATGGTCGATGCAGGCCCGCAGCTGGTCCAGGGTATCAAACTTTTTGCTGGGGCTCAGGTAGGCGTGAAACTCCACCACCGGGTCGGTACCATACAGATCCCCGGAAAAGCCCGGGATGAAGGTCTCGCAGGTCACTTTGCTCTCGTCCGAATTAACGGTGGGCCGGGTCCCCAGACCGGTGGCCGAGGGGTACCAGGTATCACCGATCCGGGTGCGAGTGATATAGATGCCGTAGCGGGGCATCTGGAAGCCCGCCGGGTAGATCTGGTTGATGGTGGGCACACCCAGCGTACGGCCCAGCCCGGCTCCGTGCTGCACGGCGAACCGGATGGCGTAGGGCATCCCCAGCATGGCGTTGGCCGCCGGGATATCCCCGCCTTCCAGCGCCATGCGGATGCGGGTGGAGGAGACGGGCTTTTCCTCAAACTGCGCCATGGGCACCACCACCACTTCCACGCCCAGCGGGGCGCAGAGCTTTTTCAGCAGCTCCGGCGTCCCGGCGGCCTTGGCCCCGAAGGTGAAGTTCTCGCCGCAGAACAGGGCCTTTGCCCGACAGTCCTGCACGATGCCGTACACGAACTGCTCCGGGGACATGGCGCGGATCTCCTCAAACTCGGGGCAGAGGTAATACTCCACCCCGAGACTTGCGATCAGGGCATGCTTGTCCTCGGTGGAGAGCAGGCGGCGGCCCTTCATTTTGCTGTCAACAGGCAGCTTGAAGGTGAACACCGCCGGGGCAGCGCCGTGGGCCTTTGCCCACTCCACTGCTCCCTCAATGACGGCACGGTGGCCGATGTGGATGCCATCGAAGTAGCCCATGGCAACAGCAGTGCCGCCCTCATGTTCCAGCGCCAGCGGCGAAAGAGATGAAACGATTTGCATTGGTATTCCGTTCCTTAACAAAATTGAATCAGGTGCGCTCCACAAAGAGCTTTTCCACTTTGAGTACGCCCCCGGTGATGTTGGCCAGACCCAGGAACTGCCCGGCGGCATTCCGCACCCGGTAGCGCCCGTCTGCCGCGGGATAGCGGCTGGTGGGGCACCCGTTGTACAGGTGCTGTTCCACCCACGGCTCCACTTCCAGCAGCGGCAGGGAAGCAAACACGCTCTCCACCGGCAGCATCAGCGCCTGCAGGGCCTCGGGCCCCGCCTCCTTTGCCGCCTGGATCTCCTCGAGGGTGTGGGCGCTTGCTTCGGTGTAGACCCCGGCCGCCGTGCGGCGCAGAGCGCTCATGGTGCCGGCCTGTCCCATGGCCGCAGCGATTTCCTCCAGCAGGACCCGGATATAGGTTCCCTTGGAGCATTTCACGGTCAGGGCATACTCGTTTTCGGCCGGGCTGCCCTCGTAGTCGATGCGCAGGATCTCAATGGGGCGGGGCTTCCGCTCCACGGTGACCCCCTCCCGGGCCAGCTTGTACAGGGGCTGGCCGTTGATCTTGACCGCCGAATACATGGGCGGCGTCTGCATCTGCGGGCCGACAAACCGGGGCAGCACTTCCAGCAGTTCCTTCTCTCCCGCCGTCACCGGGACAGTTTCCAGCACCGTGCCGGTGATATCGCCGGTATCGGTGCGGGCCCCCAGCTTCAGGACGGCGCGGTAGGTCTTGGTGTGGTCCAGCTGAAGGTCCACGGCCTTGCTGGCCCCGCCGCAGAACACCGGCAGCACACCGGTGGCCATGGGGTCCAGCGTCCCGCTGTGGCCCAGCTTCCGGGTGCCCAGAATGCCCCGGAGCTTGGCGATGACGTCGAAGCTGGTCCAGTCCGTGGGCTTGTCCACGATGAGAATGCCCTGCATCATGCGTCCTCCCCGGCTGCGTTCAGCTCTGCTTCCACCTCAGCCAGGATCGCGCTCTTGGCGTTGTCCAGATTGCCCAGCAGCTCACAGCCTGCGGCGCGGCTATGGCCGCCGCCGCCCAGACGCCGGGCGATGGCGCAGGCGTCCACGCCCTTTGCGGTGCGGACACTGATCCGGTAGCTGCCGCCGGGCTGCTGGCGGAGGGTCAGGCCGACCTTCACGCCCTCGATGCTGATGGGCAGGCCGGTCAGCTCTTCCAGATCCGCCGGGTCCACCCGGCTCTGCTCAATCTCATCCCGTGTCAGGTAGATCAGGGCGCAGCGGCCGTCCAGATGATATTCCAGATGGTTCCGGGCGATCCGCTCGGCCTCCATCCGCTCCCGGGGCTTGGTGTCGAAGAGCAGGGTGTTCAGCTCCTCCACATGGGCCCCGGCCTCCATCAGCTTTGCCGCCACGATGTGGGTGTTGGCCGTGGTGGACGAGAACTTGAAGCAGCCGGTGTCCGTGGACAGGCCGGTGTACAGGCAGTCGGCGATGTGGGGGGTGATCTCCACGCCCATGGCGCAGATCACCTCATACAGCAGCTCCGCTGCCGCAGCGGCACCGCCGTCCAGCAGGGTGAACTCGGCATAGCCGCTGTTCCCTGCATGGTGGTCGATGCACAGATCCACATGGCGGGTGTACTGGGGCACCCCGCCGCCCTCGCCGAACAGCTGGACGCTGGCAACGTCCACAGCCACCACGATGCCGGGTTCAAACTCGCCCTTGAACAGGCGGGGATTGGTAAATGCATACCGGCTGGGGATCGGGTCCGAGCAGAGCACCGCCGCCCGCTTTTCCAGCGCGGTCAGCGCATAATAAAGGGCGCTGCCGCAGCCGACCGTATCGCCGTCCGGGTTTTTGTGGCACAGAATCAAAATGTCATCCGCAGCGAGAAGCTTTTCCGCCATCTGCTGCACATTCAGTTGTTCTGTCATCCCATGATCCATCCTTTCCGCAGGGCTGGGTTATTCCTCGGTCTCGTCCGGCTGGCTGGTCTCCTCAGCGTCGCCGTTCACATTCAGCGTGCGGAGCAGCTCATTGATGTGGGCTGCATAGGCGGCACCGTCGTCCTCCACAAAGATGAAGCGGGGTGCCTTGCGGATGTGCATCTTCTTGCTGACCTCGGTGCGCACATGACCGGAGGCCCGGTTCAGTGCCTCGATGGCGGGCTTGGGGCCGTCCTCGCGGCCCATCACGCTCACATACACCTTGGCGACGTCCAGATCCGGCGTCACATCCAGCCGGGTGACCGTCAGCAGACCGCCCTCCAGACGGGGGTCCTTCAGCCGCCCGATGATGGCGATGAGTTCACGCTTCATATCCTGCGCCAGGCGGCCCATATTCTTCTGAGACATAGTTTCTCCTTTGTCTTAGTCGCGGTACTCTTCCATCTTGAAGGCTTCGTAGACGTCGCCCTCCTTGACGTCGGCAAACTTTGCCAGAGTCACACCGCACTCGTAGCCCTCGGCCACTTCCTTGGCGTCGTCCTTGAAGCGCTTCAGGGATGCGATCTCGTCCTCGGTGATGACGATACCGTCGCGGACCACGCGCACCTTGCTGTCGCGGGTGATCTTGCCGCTGGTGACACGGCAGCCTGCAACGGTGCCCACGTTGGAGATCTTGTAGACCTGACGGACCTGCAGCTCGCCCAGAGCGACCTCGCGGAACTTGGGTGCCAGCATGCCCTTCATAGCGTCGGTGACATCGTTGATGGCATCGTAGATGACGCGGTACATCCGCATCTCGACCTTGGTGGCGGCAGCCTCTTCCTTGGCCACATTGTCCGGGCGGACATTGAAGCCGATGATGATGGCGTTGGAGGCATCGGCCAGGTCGACGTCCGACTTGCTGATGGCACCGACACCGGCATGGATGACCCGGACACGGACCTCGTCATTGGAGATCTTCTCCAGGCTCTGCTTGACAGCCTCGGCAGAACCCTGCACGTCGGCCTTGACCACGATGGCCAGTTCCTTCATGTCGTTCTGTGCCATCTGGCTGAACAGGTTATCCAGAGTGACCTTCTGGAAGGCGGAGAACTGCTTCTCCTTGGCGGCAGCGATGCGCTGCTCGGCCAGCTCACGGGCCAGACGCTCGTCGGCAACGGCCTCGAACAGGTCACCTGCTTCGGGCACAGCGGTCAGACCGGTGATCTCCACAGGGGTGGAGGGGCCTGCGGTCTCCAGCAGCTTGCCCTTGTCGCTGCGCATGGTGCGCACACGGCCTACAGCAGTACCGGCAATGATGACATCCCCGGCGTGCAGGGTGCCGTTCTGCACCAGAATGGTGGCAATGGGGCCCTGACCCTTGTCCAGACGGGCCTCGACCACGGCGCCCTTGGCGCGGCGGTTGGGGTTGGCCTTCAGCTCCATGACCTCGGCTTCCAGAGCGATCCGCTCCAGCAGGTCGCTGATGCCCATGCCGGTGACGGCAGAGACCGGAATGCAGGCCACATCGCCGCCCCAGTCCTCGGGGATCAGGCCGTACTTGGTCAGACCCTCCATGACGCGCTCGGGGTTGGCAGTGGGCTTATCCATCTTGTTGATGGCCACGATGACCTTGACGTTGGCAGCCTTGGCGTGGTTGATGGACTCCACGGTCTGGGGCATGATGCCGTCATCGGCAGCGACCACCAGAACTGCGATATCGGTCATGTTGGCACCGCGGGCACGCATGGAGGTGAATGCCTCGTGGCCCGGGGTATCCAGGAAGGTGATCAGGCTGTCGTTGATCTTGACCTGATAAGCACCGATGGCCTGGGTGATGCCGCCGGCCTCGCCTGCGGTGACGTTGGTCTTGCGGATGGCATCCAGGATGCTGGTCTTGCCGTGGTCGACGTGACCCATGACGCAGACAACGGGAGGACGGGTGACCAGATCTTCCTGGGCATCCTCTTCCTGAGTGAACAAGCGCTCCTCAATGGTGACATGGACCTCGTGCTCGACCCTGGCGTGGAACTCCTCAGCCAGCAGGGCGGCGGTATCGAAATCAATGACGTCGTTGATAGCGTGCATCTCGCCCATCTGCATGAACTTGGCAATGACCTTGCCGGCCTGCTGCTTCAGGCGGGCAGCCAGCTCGCC
>CAKSZU010000093.1 GCA_934526125.1 uncultured Faecalibacterium sp.
TGCAGCATGTTGGACACCTGCGACAGCTGCTGGATGGGCTGGGTGAAGTTCTTGACGTACTGGATGAAGGCCTGGATATCGCCGATGGTGATGGTGCCGTTGGCGGCAAAGATGCTGCCGACGATGGCCACGGCCACATAGCCCAGGTTGCCCACAAAGTTCATGATGGGCTGCATCAGGCCGGAGAGGAACTGGCTCTTCCAGGCGGATTCAAACAGCTTGTTGTTGGCGGCGCTGAAATCCTCCAGCACGGCGGCCTCCCGGTTGAAGGCCTTGATGACGTTGTGGCCGGAGTAGACTTCCTCCACCTGGCCGTTGACGACGCCCAGGGTGGCCTGCTGGGCCTTGAAGTACTTCTGGCTGAACCGGACCACCAGCAGCACCAGTGCCAGCGACACCGGCAGGATCAGGATGGCGATCAGGGTCATCTTGGGGCTGATGGACAGCATCATGATCAGCACACCGATCATGGTGGTGATGCTGGTGATGAGTTGGGTGATGCTCTGGTTCAGGCTCTGGCCCAGGGTGTCCACATCATTGGTGATGCGGGAGAGTACCTCACCCACGGTCCGCTTCTCAAAGTAGGCCAGGGGCAGGCGGTTGATTTTCTCGCTGATCTGGCGGCGGAAGTCGTAGCAGACCTTCTGGGACAGGCCGGTCATCAGCCAGCCCTGGATGAAGCTGAAGGCTGCCGAACACAGGTACATGGCCAGCAGGATCAGCAGGATCTTGCCGATATAGCCGAAGTCGATGCCGCCGATGCCCCGCAGCTTCTCGATCCAGCCGGTGGCAAGGGCCGTGGTGGCCTTTGCAAGGATCTTGGGGCCTGCAATGTTGAAGATGGTCGAGAGGATGGCAAAAATGACCACGATGATGAGGGTGAGCCGGTAGCGGCCCATGGCACCGATCAGCTGCCGCAGGGTCCCTTTGAAATCCTTGGCGCGCTCGGTGGTCTGACGTCCGGGTCTTGGCATATCACTCCTCCTCCTTTCCGGTATGCAGTTCCTCGAGGTTCAGTTCTTTCTGGCTCAGCTGGCTCCGGGCGATCTCCTGATACTCGGGGCAGGCGGCCATCAGCTGGGCATGGGTGCCGCAGCCCACCAGACGGCCCTCGTCCAGGACGAGGATCTGGTTGGCGTGGAGTACAGTGGAGATGCGCTGCGCCACGATGATCACGGTGGCGTTGTCGGTCTCGGACTTCAGCGCACGGCGCAGGGTCACGTCGGTCTTGTAGTCCAGCGCCGAGAAGCTGTCGTCGAACAGATAGATCCGGGGCTCCTTGGCAATGGCGCGGGCAATGGAAAGCCGCTGCTTCTGGCCGCCGGAAACGTTGGAGCCGCCCTGTGCGATGGGGCTCTGGTAGCCCTCGGGCTTGGCCTCGATGAACTCGGTGGCCTGTGCGATGGAAGCTGCTTTCTTCATTCCGGCGTCGGTGATCTGCTCGCCGCCGAACTTCAGGTTGCTTTCGACGGTGCCGCTGAACAGCACGCCCTTCTGGGGCACATAGCCCAGCAGGCTGTGCAGGGTCTCCTGCGGCATATCCCGCACATCGATGCCGTCCACGGTGACCTTGCCGCCGGTGACATCATAGAAGCGGGGGATCAGGTTCAGCAGACTGGACTTGCCGCAGCCGGTGGAGCCGATGATGGCCGTGGTCTCGCCGGGCCTGGCCGTGAAGCTGATGTGTTCCAGTGCGTCGCTGTCGGCCCCGGGGAACCGGAAGCTGACATCCTCGAACTTCACAACGCCCTTCCAGTCCTTCTTTTCCAGAGCGGGTTTTGCGGCGGCCTTGTCCGGGTCGTGGATGGAGGCTTTGGTGCGGCAGACTTCGTCGATGCGCTCGGCGGCCACACCGGCACGGGGCAGCATGACGGCCACCATGGCCAGCATCAGGAAGGACATGACGATCTGCATGGTGTAGGTGATGAAGGCGATCATCTCGCCCACCTGCATGTTGCCGGCATCCATGGACTTGCCGCCGAACCAGACGATCAGCAGGCTGGTGCCGTTCATGATCAGGGTCATAAAGGGCATCATGGCCACCATGGCCCGGTTGGTGAACAGCTGGGTGCCCATCAGGTCCTTGCTGGCCTTGTCGAAGCGCTCCTCCTCAAAGGACTCGCGGCTGAAGGCACGCACCGGCATGACACCGGTCAGGATCTCGCGGCTGACCAGGTTCAGCCGGTCCACCAGCGTCTGCATGATCTTGAATTTGGGCATGGCAACGTTCATCAGGAAGACGATCAGGCAGAGCAGGAGCGCCACGTCCAGCACGATGATCCAGGCGAGGCCCGTGTTGCCCTGCACCACGTGCATCACGCCGCCGATACCCAGAATGGGCGCATAGGCCACCATCCGCAGCAGGATGACGCAGACGAACTGCACCTGCTGGATGTCGTTGGTGGTGCGGGTGATCAGGGAAGCGGTGGAGAAATTCTCGATCTCCGCGTTGGAGAAGTGGATGACCGAGGAGAAGGTCTCCTGCCGCAGGTCCCGGCCGATGGAGGCCGACACCCGGGAGGCGATGAGGCCCACCAGAATGGCGACAACGACCATCAGCAGGGTCAGGCCCAGCATCTGGCCGCCCACGTGGAACAGATACCGCATCTGCACATCGTGGGCCACGCCCTGGGCCTCATATTCCAGACTGACCAGCAGGGAAGCCTGGCTGGCCATGCTGGAAAGGGTGGTCTCGTCCACCTGCGCCAGAGTACCGGCCAGCTGCTGCTGGACCATTTCCCGGGAAAAACCGGGCATCTGGGTCATGGCCGCAAACTGGGCGCAGACGGCGTCCAGATCCTCTGCCGTGGGGGTGACGGTTTCGGCGTCAGGATCGGTACTTTCCTCCGCCGTGGTCTCCGAAGAAGCGGAGGCGTACTCCGACAGGGGGGCCATGGCGGCAGAGGTCTGCCCGGCGGGGGCGTTGGCGTTCTGGGCCGCGGCCATATACAGCACGATCTCCGGTGTGGTAACGGCCTCCTCCAGAGCCGTGCGCTCGGCATCGGTCAGGTCACTGCGGAGCTTCAGAACACCATCGTCCTGAAGATAATATCCGTAGGCATTCTGCAGTGCATTCGCATCCTCTTCGCTCATCAAAAGCGAGAGGGCATCCAGTGTGCTTTGGCGCACAGTCTCCGGCAGGGGGCTTTCAATGCCGCCCTGCTGGATGCCGATATCCACGATCTTGCTCGTGTAGTCCGGCAGGGAAAGGTCGCAATAGGCCTGCACGAACAGCAGGGCGATCACGACAAGGCAGGCAGCCCAGTGGCGGGCCAGCTGCTTGAAGATTTTACCCATTTTGGTTATCTCCCTTCATTTTTTGTTGTTGCTCTGCATTTTCGGCCTCCACGGCCTCCAGAAGGACACCATGCAGCGCAAAGAACTGCTTCTGCTGTTCCTCCGGGATGCGTGCCATGACCCGCTCGAAATAATCGGTCAGGGCGGCTTCGCACAGGCGGCTGTTCTGCACACCCTTTTCCGTGGGCCGGACAAGGGTCTTGCGGCGGTCATGCGGGTCGGTGATCCGTTCGATCAGGCCTTCCTGCTCCAGCTGGCGCAGGGCCCGGGAGATGGCCGGGAGCGGCTGTCGGACGGCCGCCGCCAGATCCGAGACATAGATCGCACCGTCCGTTCCGCGCTCTTCGATGTTCATCAGAACACCTTCCAGCATCATGAAATGGCATTTCGGGCAGCCGTCCAGCGCGGTTTTCATTCCGCGCTTGGCTTCGCTGCTCAGCCGGTGCAGATAGTGGAACATGGCGAACAGCCCGGGCGCATTTTTTTGCGGCATGAAGATCCTCCTTTTTGTTGGCACTTGCAAATACTTAACACTTGACAACTATTTTCTGGCGATAATAATACACCCGCCTGCATCGGAATGCAAGCGGGTAAAAATGAACTTTTTGAAAACTCTGAAGATCCTGCGCATCAAGGAGAAAAAATCACTCGTGGAGCTGACGTTCTTCCACCAGACTCTCTCGTTTGCTGCTGATACGTCCCAGCCCGTAGGCCAAAAACGTGGCGCAAAGCAGGTTCAGCCATGCCAGCGATGCACCGCTGAAGGTGTTGGTAACGCCGATGAGAAGGTTTGCCAGACAGAGCAGTCTCACCATCTGTCCAATTTTGTTCAGGTGGGAGATACGAGAATCCACATCCGAAAACATATCAAAGGGACCTAGCTGGGCGCTGCGGCGGAAATATCCCCAACTGAAGCAATGCCCAACGCTCTGTGCTTCCAACTCTCCCATGAAACTTTCAAAATCCGGGGAACTGTCCAGCATGGCAAGCCGGATGATGTACTGGCCGGGTTCCGTCTTTTCAAAGGTGTAGGTGCAGAACCCGGCATTCTGCAGGGCCCAGCCCTCCTGCGCCATTTCGTTGAGCCAGCGTTCTTCTTTTTCAAATTCCCAGACCCAGAAATTCCGATGCAGCGTTTTTGTTTCACTCATACCTGTTCCTCCTGTAAAATGGCGCGGCCATTGGCAGCAAGCTCCTCCAGCCGGACCAGCTCCTGTTTGAGTACCTTCAGCCCGGCGGAGGTCAATTGGTATTCTTTTTTGCGGCTCCCGCTTTCCATGGGCAGGGGAGAGATCCACCCCTTTTCGCACAGGGCATTCAGGGCACCGTACAGGGTTCCGGCAGCCAGCCGTACCCTTCCGCCGGAGAGCTGCTGGGTCTCCTGCATGATGCCGTAGCCATGCCGCGGATGATAGAGGGAAAGCAGGATGTAGTAGGTGGTTTCCGTCAGTGCCGGATTTTCCATTATATCACCTCGCTTTGTATCGCAATGCGATATATCGTAAATACATTATATCGCTTCTCGATATAACTGTCAAGGGGCTGAAAATAAAAAAGCTCTCCCGGAGGGGAGAGCAAAGACAAACAACCAGAGAAAACCGGTCAACGATCGTGGAACAGTCGGTTATCCACCCAGATGCAGATGCAGGCACCCAGCACCGAGATGATGAAGGAACTGATGGTGCCGGTGGCGTGGATGCCGACGAGGCCGAACACGAATTCGCCCACAAAGCTGCCGAGGATGCCCAGCACGATGTTGCGGCCGGTGGAAGTGTTGGTACCCATGAAGCGGTTGGCGATGTAACCGGCCAGTGCGCCCACGATGACGCCGGACAGCAGGTACACCACCAGCCCGACGATGGAGAACAGCCCCATCAGGCAGCCGACAAGGGCAAAGATCAGTGCGAGAACGGTGAGAATGGTTAACGTGATCATACAGAAACCTCCTTGGTCTGGCCTGCGGCGTTCTCCCGGGCGTACCGGCAGATGTCCTTCAGGCAGCATTTTTCACATTCGGGTCTGCGGGCATTGCAGACGGCCCGGCCGTGCATGACGAAGCGGTGGCAAAGGTCGCTGCCCTCTTCGGGCGGGATGATCTTCCACAGGGCCATCTCTACCTTCTGGGGCTCCTTGATGCCGTCCACAAGGCCGATCTTGTTGCACAGCCGGATGCAGTGGGTATCCGTGACGATGGCAGGTTTGCCGAACACATCGCCCATGATGAGGTTGGCGCTCTTCCGGCCCACACCGGGCAGGGCCAGCAGATCTTCAAAGGTGGTGGGCACTCTGCAGTCGTATTTGTCCCGCAGCACCCGCATACAAGCCGAGATATCCCGGGCCTTGCTCCGGCCGAGCCCGCAGGGCTTGACGATGGCTTCGATGTCCTCCGGCTCGGCAGCCGCCAGAGCGGCCACGTCCGGATACTTTGCGAACAGGTCCTGCACCACGATGTTGACCCGGGCATCGGTGCACTGCGCCGCCAGCCGGACACTGACGAGCAGCTGCCACGCATGGTCGTAATCCAGTGTGCAGCCTGCATCCGGATACTCCCGCTTCAGACGGTCGATCACCTGCAGGGCAAGGGCCTTTTTGGCGGAAAGATCTTCGGTTACAGAGGCTTTTGCCATGAAACTCCCTCATTTTCTTTTGAGATGTACCCTGATAATAGCATTTTTTGCGGGGTTTGTAAATCCTTTGTCGATTATCTGAGAATGATTTTTATTATTGCTCTTGCCGTACCATAAAAAATGCGTTATACTATCTTTATAGAGTTTTGCATTGCAGGGGGGGATCAGCATGAACGAACCACTGGCGCAGCGGATGCGCCCCAAGACACTGGCGGAAGTGTGCGGACAGCAGCATCTTCTGGCCCCGGGCCGGGTGTTCCGCCGCACCATCGAGAGCGGCCGCATCCCCAACATGATCTTTTACGGCCCGTCCGGCACCGGAAAAACCACGGTGGCCCGCATCATTGCCGAGAACAGCGGCATGACCCTGCACAAGCTCAACGGGACCTCCTGCGGGACGGGGGATATCAAGGCGGTGCTGAAGGACATCGGGACGCTGGCCGGGGCAGGGGGGATCCTGCTCTATCTGGACGAGATCCAGTACCTGAACAAAAAACAGCAGCAGAGCCTGCTGGAGTGCATTGAGGACGGCACCGTCACCCTGATCGCCTCCACCACCGAGAACCCGTATTTTTACATCTCTAATGCCCTGCTGTCCCGCTGCA
>CAKSZU010000094.1 GCA_934526125.1 uncultured Faecalibacterium sp.
CACAGAACAGCCTGCTCGCCGAACAGGTCGGTCTCGGTCTCCTCCTTGAAGGTGGTCTCGAGGATGCCGGCACGGCCTGCGCCGATGCCGGAAGCATAAGCCAGAGCGATGTCCTTGGCCTTACCGGTGTAGTCCTGCTCCACGCAGATCAGAGAGGGGCAGCCCTCGCCCTCGGTATACAGGCGGCGGACGATGTGGCCGGGGCCCTTGGGAGCGATCATGATGACGTCGACGTTCTTGGGGGCGGTGATGGTCTTGAAGTGGATGTTGAAGCCGTGTGCGAAGGCCAAAGCCTTGCCCTCGGTCATGTAGGGTGCGACCTGCTTGTAGTAGATGTCGGCGCACAGCTCATCGGGGACCAGCATCATGACAACATCGCCGGCCTTGGCGGCTTCTTCGACCTCCATGACCTTGAAGTTCTCATGGGTGGCTGCGAACTCGGAAGCCTTGGCCCAGTGTGCAGAGCCCTTGCGCAGGCCGACCACGACGTTGACGCCGCTCTCGGCCAGGTTCTCGGAATGTGCGTGGCCCTGGCTGCCGAAGCCGATGACAGCGACGGTCTTGCCGTCCAGTACGCCGAGGTTGCAGTCGGAATCGTAGTACTTCTTGATTGCCATGATAGTAGTCTCCTTTTACTCTTTCCTGTTTTTTATAAAATAAATTTATTTTGGGAACTTATTGGGGGCAGCGGGTCCCGGGCAGGGGCAGCTGTGCGCTGCGCACCTCCTGCGGGGGCTTCTGTATGTGCTGGTGCATCCCGCCGCGTTCCAGCGCGGTAACGCCGGTGCGGCACTGCTCCAGAATGGTATAACCGGCAAACATCTTCAGGAAGGCGTCGATCTTCTCCGGCTTGCCGATAAGCTCGAACACCATGCTGTCCGGCGAAAGGTCGATGATCTTTGCCTTGTAGATGCTGGCGATCTCCCGCAGCTCGCTGCGGTTGTGGACATCCGCTGTCACCTTCAGCAGCAGCAGCTCCCTCTCCAGGGCGTTCTCGCTGTCCAGCACGAAAACCTGCCGGGTCACCTCCAGCCGCTCGGTCTGAAGGATCAGCTGGCTCAGGGCTTTTTCGTCGCTGGTGATGGTCACGGTGATGCGGCTGACTGCCGGGTCGTTGGTGGCGGACACCGTCAGGCTGTCGATGTTGAAGCCGCGGCGGCAGAACAGGTTGGACACCCGGGCCAGAACACCGCTCTGGTTGTCCACCAGCAGACTGATGACTCTGCGTTTGGATTCCATGGGTTCGTCCTCCTTATTCCATGATGATGTCGTTGATATCGCCGCCGCCGGGGATCATGGGCAGGACCTTCTCGTCCTTGTCGATGATGCACTCGATCCAGGTGGGACCCTTCTGCTTCAGGGCATCGGCGAACGCCGCCTGGAACTCGGCCAGATTCGTGCAGCGGTAGCCCTTCAGGCCGAAGCCATCGGCCAGCTTGACGAAATCGGTGTGGCGGTGGGGGTCGGTCTGGGAGTAGCGCTTGCCGTAGAAGGCGGTCTGCCACTGCCGGACCATGCCCAGCACGGAGTTGTTGAAGATCACGGTGATGATGGGCAGCTCGTAGCTGACGGCGGTGCAGGCCTCGTTGAGGTTCATGTGGAAGGAACCGTCGCCGGTGAACATGACCACCCGCTGATCCCGGCCCAGTGCCATCTGGGCACCGATGGCCGCGCCATAGCCGAAGCCCATGGTGCCCAGGCCGCCGCTGGTGATGAAGCCGCGGCTCTTGGTGTGGCGGATGTACTGGGCCGCCCACATCTGGTGCTGGCCCACGTCGGTGACATACACGGCCTCGGGGCCGCACTGGCTGCACACCTCGCCGATGACCTGATGGGGCATCAGGCGGGAGGGGTCGGACACGGGGTGGTAATCCTGTGCCTGCCACTCCCGGATCATCTTCATCCAGTCAGGGTGCTTTGCCTCCTGGATGAGGGGGAGCATCCCCCGCAGCACATAGGCGGCATCGCCCACGATGGACAGATCCACATCCACATTCTTGCCCAGCTCGCTGGGGTCGATATCGATCTGGATGATGGTGGCATTTTTGGCAAAGGTCTTGGGGTTCAGGGCCACGCGGTCGGAAAAGCGGGTGCCCAGTGCGATCAGCACATCGCAGTCGGCCACGGCCCGGTTGGAGGTGTAGCAGCCGTGCATGCCGATCATGCCGATGTTCATGGGGTCGCCGTAGGGCACGACGCCTGCAGCCATCAGGGTGTAGGTGGCAGGGATCTCCGCTTTGTGGATCAGATCCCGCAGGGGCTGGCAGGAGGCTGCGCTGCGGACACCGCCGCCGAAATAGACCAGCGGCCGCTTGGCGGCGTTGATGATGTCAGCCGCCCACTTGACCTGCTGCTCGTCATAGGTGGTCACGGTGCGGATCTTTTCCGGCTGCTTGGGGGTGAACTCGCACACGGCAGCGGTGACGTCTTTGGGGATATCCACCAGCACCGGGCCCTTGCGGCCGCTCTGGGCGATGCGGAAGGCCGCGCGCATGGTATCGGCCAGCTCTTCCACCCGGCGCACCGTGAAGTTGTGCTTGGTGATGGGCATCGTGATGCCCTCAATATAGGCTTCCTGGAAGCCGTCCTTGCCCAGACCCGGCGTGGCCACGTTGCCGGTGAAGGCCACCATCGGCACAGAGTCCATATAGGCGGTGGCGATGCCGGTGACGAGGTTCGTTGCGCCCGGGCCGCTGGTGGCCAGCACCACGCCGGTGCGGCCGGTAGCGCGGGCGTAACCGTCCGCCGCGTGGGAGGCCCCCTGCTCATGCGCCGTCAGCACATGGGTGATGCGGTCGGCGTTCCTGTACAGCTCATCGTACAGGTTCAATACGGCACCGCCGGGGTAGCCGAAGATGGTATCCACGCCCTGTTCGCACAGGACCTCGACAAAAATCTGGGAACCATTTAACTGCATGGTACGTTGCTCCTGTTCCTTATCCTCTTACACTTTCAGAAAAATTCACTCAGACACGTCTCTTTTCATGTCACACACTCATTTTTGAACGTTGGGTCAATTATACTATAAATCGGGCCTTTGTCAACCGACGTTTTGTAAAGTGAATCACATGAAAGATGAAGATAATTAAACACACTCTTGCGCAGAATGTAACAGGAGAGTATAATTCAGATACTGTTATGTTTCATTTTGTAAGAGGGACGAAGAGGGATATCGTATGAAACTTCGCGAATGGAATGCCCGTCTCCACGGGCTTGTGATCTTCCGCGCCCTGCTGGAGGACCCGGTGGTGGCAAAACTGATGGATCTGACCGACCGGATGGAGGCCGGGAGCCGCAGCATGGGCCCGGTGTGCGACGCCGTGGCCTCCTTTGAGGCGGCCCTGTTCGAGCACACCACCAATCTGGGCGATTATCTTGTCTCCGCCGTGCTGGAGACCGAGACGGTCTGTGTCCGGCAGGCGGCCGCCGGGCAGCTCTCGCCGGTGCTGGAAGAGGCGCTGAACAGCGAGCTGGATTTCCTGCAGCAGCTCTGCGGGCTGACGCTGGACGAGCTGTTCCAGACCGCCTACTCCGAGCAGAGCCAGCGGCCGGAGCTGGCCTTCCTGCCCCGGTGGGAGACCCGGGACATCGACCTGGCCGCCGCCTACGCCCAGCGGATGCGGGAAGCCGGGAAGAAGGGCTACGGCATGTTCGCCAAGCACCACGTCTTTACGGTGGAGGACGGGCGTCTGGTCCCCGTCAAGTACCCCGACCCCCAGAAGCTCAGCGAGCTGCCGGGCTACGAGAAGGAGCGGGAAAAGGTCATTGCCAACACCAGGGCCCTGCTGGCCGGGAGCCCCGCCAACAATGTCCTGCTGTACGGCGATGCCGGCACCGGCAAATCCAGCACCGTCAAGGCCATTGCCAACGAGTTTGCCGCCGACGGTCTGCGGCTGGTGGAAGTGAAAAAGAACCAGCTCTACCAGATCCCCGACCTGATGGACAAGCTGGCGGCCAATCCCCTGAAGTTCATCCTCTTCATCGACGACCTGAGCTTCTCCTCCAACGACGACAACTTCGCTGCCCTGAAGGCCATTCTGGAGGGCAGCGTGGGCGGCCGGGCCCGGAACATCGCGGTCTATGCCACCTCCAACCGCCGCCACCTGATCAAGGAGACCCTGACCGACCGCACCGGCGACGACATCCACGAAGCCGACACCCGGCAGGAACTCATGAGCCTGTCGGCCCGCTTCGGCCTGACCGTCACCTTCCAGCGGCCCGAGAAAGCCCGATTCGAGGCCATCCTCACCGAGCTGGCAAAGCAGCATCACATCGAGATTCCCATGGACCAGCTGCTGGTCAAGGCCGAGGCCTTTGCCATCCGTGCCGGAGGCCGCAGCCCCCGGGTGGCCAAGCAGTTCATCGAGCAGTGCGAGAGCGGCGTACAGAAATAACGGTCTGAACGAAAAAAGGAACGGCTCCGCGCGGAGCCGTTCCTTTTTTCGTTCGGGATCCATCCGTGAGACTGAGAGGGTCAGACCCGTTCCGCCACCAGCTGGAAGCCTTCTTTCGTGAGTTCCTGCCGGATCTGCTCGATCTGGGCATGGTCGCGGGTCTCCAGAGCCAGCTTCAGGAAGCAGCTGGAAATGGGCATGTTGGGGTCGGAGCCGTCGTGCAGCACCGACACCACATTGCTGCCGCAGCGGGAGACGATGGCGGCCACCTTTTCCAGCTGGCCGGGCTTGTCCTCCAGTGCGATGGTCAGGTTGGCCTTCCGGCCGCTCATGACCAGACCGCGGGTGATGACGCGGTTGAGGATGTTCACATCGATGTTGCCGCCGGAGACAAGGCAGACCACCTTCTTGCCCTCGATGGGCAGTTTGTGGAAGAGGGCGGCCGCCACCGGCACGGCACCGGCACCCTCGGCCACCAGCTTCTGGTTCTCCATCAGGGAGAGGATGGCGGCGGCGGTCTCGTCCTCGCTGACCGTGACGATGTCGTCCACATACTGCTCGCAGAGCTGGTAAGTCAGCTCGCCGGGGGTCTTGACCTGGATGCCGTCCGCAAAGGTGGAGACGTTCTTCAGGGTCTGGTACTTGTGCTCGTGCAGACTGCGGTACATGCTGGGGGCACCCTCGGCCTGGACACCGTAGACCTTGACGTCCGGCTTCAGGCTCTTGATGGCAAAGGCCACGCCGGAGATCAGGCCGCCGCCGCCCACCGGCACGATGACCGCATCCAGATCGGGCAGCTGGTCCAGAATTTCCAGACCAATGGTACCCTGACCCGCAATGACCTGCTCGTCATCGTAGGGGTGGATGAAGGTCATGCCGGTCTCGGCCTGCAGCTCCACCGCCTTGTCGTGGGCGTCATCGTAGGTGCCGGGCACGAGGCAGACCTCCGCGCCCAAGCTCTTGGTGTTCTCCACCTTCATGATGGGGGCACCGTCGGGCATGCAGACGATGCTTTTGATGCCGCGGCGGGTGGCTGCCAGCGCCACGCCCTGGGCATGGTTGCCGGCAGAGCAGGCAATGACGCCCTTCTCGCTCTCCTCTTTGGAGAGCTGGCTGATCTTATAATAGGCACCCCGCACCTTGAAGCTGCCGGTGACCTGAAGATTCTCGGTCTTGAGGTAGATGTGGCAGTCCTTGGAGAGCTTGGGTGCCTCGATGAGGTCGGTCTTGCGGGCAACGTCCTTCAGCACAAAGGCTGCGTGGTAGATCTTATCCAGAGTCAGCATAATCCTTTTCCTATCCTGTTCCATATTTCATAAATCGTGATGCTGTAAAGTATAGGATACAAAAAATATTTTGTCAAATGAACGTATTTCATGCTTCTGGCGGCTGGGTTGACATCATCTTCTGATATCCCTCGCCCCAGGTCCACATGGCATCCAGAATGGGCTTGAGGCTGTACCCGAGATCCGTCAGGGTATATTCCACCCGGGGCGGCACCTCGGCATAGACTTTCCGGGTCAGCAGGCCGCTGGCTTCCATCTGCCGCAGCTGGACGGTCAGGACCTTCTGGGTGACATTGCCGACTTCTCCGGCAACCCTCCGTACCAGTTCTGAGTCCGGACAATTTCCGTATAATTCTGACAGAAAGCAGGTGATCGGATGAACCAGTCGGAACGCCGCCAGTTCCTGCTCCGGGAGCTGCTGGCCGAAGAACCGGAATACCGCAGTCTTGCCGTCCCGGACGAGATCGCCCAAAAGAACTTCTGCATCCCGGAAGATGCCGATGCGGTGATCCGGGCACTGCTGTAACAAAAAGAAAAACGGTCTGCCTGCAGACCCTCCTGTCCGGAAAGACGGAGGGGCCTGCGGCAGGCCGCTTTTTTGTTTTTTGAGGGTGCGTCAGGCTCAGCCCTTCAGGGGGACGAAGCCCACCAGATCCTTGACCACCTCGCCGCCGATGATGAGACCGGCCACCGAGGGCACAAAGGCATTGGAACCGGGGACCGAGCGCCGGATGGTACACTTGCGCTGGGTGCCCGGAGGGCAGATGCAGTGATACTTGCAGCTGATGGAGTCATCCTCGATGGGGGTCATGGC
>CAKSZU010000095.1 GCA_934526125.1 uncultured Faecalibacterium sp.
GCCTACCCCATGGACCCCGAGATGACCATGGAGATCAAGGGCCGCAACCTGGTGGACGGCCTGCCCAAGAACATCGTGGTCCACTCGGAGGATGTGCGCGAGGCCCTGCTGGAGTGCCTGGTCAAGATCACCACCGCCATCAAGGAGACGCTGGAGCGCACTCCGCCGGAGCTGAGCGCCGATATCATCGACCACGGCATCACCCTGACCGGCGGCGGTGCCCTGCTGCGGGGCCTGGATCAGCTGATCCAGAGCGAGACCGGCATCGACGTCCATGTGGCGGAGGACCCGCTGGACTGCGTGGCCAAGGGCGCCGGTGCGGTGCTGGATCATGTGGATGTCCTGCACGACGTGCTGGACACCGACGGAGCTCATATGTAACAGAGGGTGCGGATGGCTCTGGGGCTGTCCGCGCCTTTTTGCAACCGGAGGAAACGACCCCGTGAAAGATTTTTTTGATACCTGGAAATTCAAGATCCTGGTGGGCATCGCGGTGTTCCTGGTGGGCATCATGGCCTATGCCGGTGCCAACGGACGGCTGACCGCCGCCCCGCAGGAGCTGTTGAGCGTGGCGGTGGCACCGTTCCAGAAGGCGGCCGCCGTGGTCAGCGGCAGTGTGTCCTCCCTGTGGGAGAAGTATGCCAACATCGACAACGTCATGGCCGAGAACGAGACCCTGCGCGAGGAGAACGCCGAGCTGCGCCAGCAGATGGTGGACTACGACCGGGTCAAGGCCGAGAACGAGGCCTACAAGGCGCTGGAGAGCATCCAGAGCCAGCGGCCGGAGATGACCTGCCTGTCGGGCTTCGTCATCGGGCGGGACCCGCTGGATTCCTTCTACGGCTTCACGCTGGACCGGGGCAGCCTGGACGGCGTGGCCGTCAACGATGCCGTCATCAGCGACGAGGGCTACCTCATCGGCATGGTGGTGGAGGCCGGGGCCACCAGCTGCAAGGTGATGACCATCCTGCACCCCAACTTCAACGCCGCCGGTGTGGTGTCCCGCACCCGGGACAACGGCATCATCACCGGCAGCTCGGACTACGCCGCTGACGGTCTGTGCGTGTTGACCAATCTGGCCCGCAGCACCCTGACGGAAAAAAGCGACCAGGTCATCACCACCGGTCTGGGCGGGGTGTTCCCCGCGGACCTGCTGGTGGGCGTGGTGCAGGAGCTGGTGCCGGAAGTCAGCGGAAAATCCACCATCGCGGTGATCAAGCCCGGTGCCGACGTGCGCACCGTGCGCCACGCGTTCATCATTACCGACTTCTGAGGAGGGCACAGGATGGAATCTCGCCACAAACGCAGCCGCAGTCAGCTGCTCAAGTGGGTCTGCTACGCCCTTCTGGCCCTGCTGTGCGCCGTGCTGCAGACCACGCCCGGGCTGTTCCAGCTGGACGCGGCAAA
This sequence comes from uncultured Faecalibacterium sp., assembly GCA_934526125.1. Classification (GTDB taxonomy): domain Bacteria; phylum Bacillota; class Clostridia; order Oscillospirales; family Ruminococcaceae; genus Faecalibacterium. The sequence goes on from CAKSZU010000095.1 coordinate 1,408, forward strand.
GCCGCTGTACCTGCTGCCGCTGGCGCTGGCCGTGGCCGTCTTTGAGGATGCGTTCTCGGGGGCGGTGTTCGGGGCCGTGCTGGGCCTGCTGTGGGACTGGCTGGCCGGGCGCACCGTGGGCATGCTGGCGCTGGAGCTGATGCTGCTCTGCTTCGCCGTCTCGGCGGTGGTGCAGCTCTATTTCAAGAATACGGTGTTCAACTTCACCGTCATCGCCACGGCGGCCGGGCTGGCCGTGCTGACGCTGGACTGGCTGTTCTTCTACTACATGCCCGGTTACAGCGGCGCGGTGCTGCGGTGTCTGCGGTTCGTGCTGCCCACGGCAGCCCTCACCGTGCCGGTCTGCATCCCTCTGTTCTGGGCGGTGGGCCGGATCCATGAAGAATTCAAGATCGACAACGGCGTGGTCTGACCGCCCCCGCCGGAAGGAGAACGGATGAATCAGGAAGAACGAAAGACCGCTGTCCGGCGGATGCGGGTCCTGATCGGCGCGGCCGTGGTGCTGATGACGCTCTACGGCATGCGGCTGATCTTTCTGCAGCTGGTCAACGGCGATGACTTCAAGTCCCAGGCCACCAATACCACCGACTACAAGTTCACGGTGACGGCGGCCCGGGGCGACATCGTGGACAGCAGCGGCAAGCGCATCGCCACCAGCGTCACCGGCTACAACGTGGTGCTGAACAAGCTGCTGATGGGGGACGAGGACCTGGACGGGATGCTCCAGCGGATCGTGGAACTCCTGCGGGAGAACGGCGAGAGCTGGAACGACAGCCTCCTCATCAGCCAGCCCGACGCGGCGGGGCACTATACCTTCACCGCCGAGGAGGACAACGCCCGGGACCAGAAGTCCCTTGCCACCATGAAAGACAATCTGGGCCTGCAGCAGTACGCCACCGCCGACGACGTGATGGAAAAGCTGGTGGAGGATTACGACCTCTCCGGCTTCTCCCTGAGCTGGCAGCGGACGCTGGGCGGCATCCACTACGAGATGCAGCAGCAGGCGTTTTCCAACGTGAACAACTTCATCATGGCCGAGAATGTCAGCGAGGCCACCGTGGCCACCATCAAGGAACACAGCCTCTCGCTGCCCGGCGTGGAGATCGTGGAGACCAGCACCCGCAGCTACGAGCAGGGCACCGTCCTGCCCCATGTGCTGGGCCGTGTGGGTAAGATCACCGCCGAAAAGTGGAAGGTGACCGACGCGGACGGCAACACCACCTACCCCCTGCGGGACAAGGGCTACAACATGAACGACATCATCGGCATCTCGGGGCTGGAATCGGCCTACGAGGACGAGCTGCGGGGCAAGGACGGCGTGGAGACCATCACCCGCGACGCGGACGGTGTCATCGTGGACACGGCCCTGACCACCGTGCCGGAGCCGGGCCATACCGTCCAGCTGACGGTGGACAGCACCTTCCAGAAGGCGGTGGACCAGGCGCTGGCCAGCAACATCGAGATGATCAACCGCACCTACAACGTCAACAGCACCAAGGCAGCCGCCGGTGCAGCGGTGGTCATCGATGTGAAGAACGGCGCGGTGCTGGCAGCCGCCAACTACCCTACCTTTGACCAGAACCTCTACGCCACCCAGTACAGCGAGTACAGCGCAGACCCCAGCCTGCCCCTGTTCAATCGCTCGCTGCAGGGCCTGTACACCCCCGGCTCCACCTTCAAGCCTGCCGTGGCGGTGGCGGCGCTGGATTCGGGCCTCATCAACCGGTATTCCACCGTGTTCTGCAACGGTGTGTACAATTATTACAGCGACTACCACCCCAAGTGTACCCGCCACGGCCACAGCGGCAACATCGACGTGGTCACTGCCATCAAGTGGAGCTGCAACATCTTCTTCTACGACGTGGGCCGCCGCCTGACCAGTGAGGTCTACGACGCCTACGCCTACAAGCTGGGCATGGGTGTGCGCACCGGCGTGGAGGTCAGCGAGGCGCTGGGCCACCTGACCAGCAAGACCGACTCCAACTATATCGAGTCACTGGACGTCCAGGCCGCCATCGGTCAGGGCAACACCGTGGTCAGCCCGGTGCAGCTGGCCACCTACGCGGCCACCATCGCCAACCGGGGCACCCGCTACCGCACCCACTTCGTCAAGGCCATCCTGGACTCCAACACCGGCGAGGTGCTGCAGGAGACCCAGCCCGAGGTCATGGACGTCATTGAGGACAGGGGAGAGACCTTTGATCTGGTGCAGCAGGGCATGATCGGCGTGTCCCAGACCATCCCGGTGCTGGCCAGCTACCCCTATACCATCGCCTGCAAGACCGGCACCCCCCAGCGCAGCGAGGGGTACTACGTCGGCAGCACCTATAAGCACTACACCAATACCATGATGATCGCCTACGGCCCGGCGGAGGACCCCCAGATCGCCATCGGCATCGTGGTGGAGTACGGCGGCGGCGGCGCCCGCGCGGGCAACCTGGTGGCGGATATCTTCAACGCCTGGTTCGCCGCCCAGAACGGCACCCTGACCGTGGAGGACGACACCCCTGCGGATGCGACCGACACCACGGACACCACCGATGCCGCCGGCACCGACGGCCAGACGGACGCGGGCACTGCGGCGGACGGCCAGACTCCTGCCGACGGCACCGCACCGACTGCGGACACGGGCACGGACACCGCGGCCTGACCGGCCGGGATTGCCTGTTTCTGGAAGAAATCGGAGGGTTTCTCCGAAGAAATCATGGATTTTGTCTAAAAAACGGTTGTAAAACCCGGAAAACTGTGATACTATGATATACGCAAGAAAGTTGCCTGCGGGCGTAAGCAAAGGAGAGGTTGACCGATGACGATTGCCCTGATTGCGCATGACTCCAAAAAAGAGCTGATGGTTCAGTTCTGTACGGCGTACTGCCGGATTTTGAGCCAGCATAAATTGGTGGCCACCGGTACTACCGGCAAGCTGATCGCCGAGGCCACGGGCCTGCAGGTCCAGCGGTTCCTGGCGGGCATCCAGGGCGGCGACCAGCAGATCGCTTCGCGCATCGCCTGCAACGAGGTGGACCTGCTGCTGTTCTTCCGCGACCCCATCAACGCGAAGCCCAGCGAGCCCAACGAGATGACCCTGCTGCGCCTGTGCGATGTCCACAACATCCCTCTGGCCACCAACATCGCCACCGCCGAGGTCCTGATCCACGGCCTGGAGCGCGGCGACCTCGACTGGCGCGACATCGTCCACCCCCAGAACTGAGACGCCTGCAATTTATAAAAACAAAGCACCTGCAGCCTGACCGCTGCGGGTGCTTTTTTGTGTCATAATAGCTGTTTTACGCTGCGGCATGCTCTCTCAGTCAAAGCCTGACGGCTTTGCCAGCTCCCCCAAAGGGGGAGCCAACGCATTTCCAAGGGCAGGCCCGTCTGAGAGATTCTGTCCCGCCCGCTGCTGTTCAGGTGGGGTCAGCGGCCAACTCCGCCGCATCCTCGGGGGTAAAATCGCCCAGGGGGAGAATCAGCCGGGCCAGTGTCTCCTGGGGCAGGGCGGCGAGGGCGGCGCTCTCGTCGGCTTCCTCCGCGGGCAGCAGGGTGCAGAGGCCGTCGGCCCCCGTCTCCACCCGGGCCCGGTGGCCGGTGGCGATGTACTGGATGCCCAGCCGGTCGGCGGCCGCCAGCAGGGCAGGGAAGCGCAGGTCGGCGTCTGCTGCCTCCTCCTCGGCCAGCTGTCCCGCCAGCTCGGCGGCGTTCAGGGTGATGCACTCGATGCCCAGGGCTTTCGCGGCCGATTTTCCGGCCGCCACCACGGCATCCCCGGCTTCATCGGCCGAGAGCCGCACCACGGCCCCGGCCACTGCAAAGCCCTGCTGCTGCAGGATGCGGACCGCCGCCCGGCAGCCGGTGCCGCCGCACAGCCCCACCAGCACTTTGTCCTGCTGCTCGTAGGTGTCGAACCCGTTCCCGGGCAGAAAAGTATCCATCATCGTCCCTGTCTCCCTCCGTGTGCCTGGCTCTGCGCCACGGCCAGCTGGTCGCAGCGCTCGTTCTCCGGGTGGCCTGCGTGGCCCTTGACCCAGACGTAGGTGATCTTGTGGCGGGCCTCCTGCTCCAGCGCCTGCTCCCAGAGGTCCGGGTTCAGGGCGGGGGAGCCGTCGGACTTCTTCCAGCCCCGGCGCTTCCAGCCTTTGGCCCAGCCCTTTTCCAGCCCGTTGATGACATACTGGCTGTCCGAGCACAGCCGCACCTCGCACGGTTCCTTGAGCTGGCGCAGCGCCTCGATGAAGGCGGTCAGCTCCATCCGGTTGTTGGTGGTGGAGGCGTCGCCGCCGCTGAGTTCCTTCTCGTAGACCTTGCCGTTGAAGCGGTACCGCAGCACAGCCCCCCAGCCGCCGGGGCCGGGGTTGCCGCTGCAGGCACCGTCGGTATAAACTTCGACCTGTTTCATGCGTTTCTCCCTGAGCGTGTAGTTTCGGATACCTCTATTTAGGACTGTTTTTCTTCTTCTGTCAAGAGGCAAAATGCATCAGCGGGCTCCGGGCTGCCAAAGCTTGGAATTGACAAAACGGGCTTGAGATACTATACTGTTTGTAACAAATTGCGTATAGGGGCACACCGCAGCGGCGTGTCCGGGCCGGAGCGGGGCAGTGCCGCGGTCGCATCGAACAGATGGACTGACAGGGCAGAGATCACCCCGTCTCCTGCCATCCCGGCGCGCAGCAAGCGTGTACGGAACTGAAAAATTCTATACGATGGTTTCGATGGGAGCGGCGGTGCGTTTGCCGTGTCCTTCACACAGACAGGCCGCCCGGGGACGGGTGTGCCTGCGTTTTTCAATTGCTTCTGGAGGTATCGAATGGCACAGATCAAGGAACAGGGCCAGAATCAGGCTCAGAATCAGGTTCAGAAACGGAACAGCAGCAGCGAGGCTGCAGGGGAGAAGCGCCCCCGCACCCGCCGCCCCTATTATAACCGGCGGCCCCGCCGTCCCCAGACCAAGGAGGCGGCAACGCCCATCCACATCTACCCGCTGGGCGGTCTGGGCGAAGTGGGCAAGAACATGACCGTCTACGAGTGCAACGGCGATATGATCATCGTGGACTGCGGTCTGGTGTTCCCGGACAGCGA
>CAKSZU010000096.1 GCA_934526125.1 uncultured Faecalibacterium sp.
CTGGCCCAGATCGAAAAGCAGTTCGGCAAGGGTGCCGTGATGAAGCTGGGCGACAATGCCGCCATGCAGGTGGATGCCATTTCCACCGGCAGCCTGGGTCTGGATCTGGCCCTGGGCGTGGGCGGTGTGCCCCGCGGCCGTATCATCGAAGTGTACGGCCCGGAATCCAGCGGTAAGACCACCCTGGCCCTGCACATCCTGGCCGAAGCCCAGAAGAAGGGCGGCGAGGTGGCCTTCATCGACGTGGAACACGCGCTGGACCCCGTCTATGCCGAGGCCCTGGGTGTGGACATCAACAACCTGCTGGTCAGCCAGCCGGATACCGGTGAGCAGGCCATGGAGATCTGCGAGGCACTGGTGCGCTCCGGTGCCATCGACGCCATCGTGGTGGACTCGGTGGCAGCCATGGTGCCCCGGGCCGAGATCGAGGGCGAGATGGGCGACAGCCATGTGGGCCTGCAGGCCCGTCTGATGAGCCAGGCCATGCGCAAGCTGACCAGCGTCATCGGCAAGACCAACACCGTCTGCGTCTTCATCAACCAGCTGCGTGAGAAGGTGGGCGTCGTTTACGGCAACCCCGAAGTCACCACCGGCGGCCGCGCCCTGAAGTATTATTCCTCGGTCCGGATCGACATCCGCCGCGTGGAGGGCCTGAAGGACTCTTCCGGCCAGTTCATCGGCAACCATACCCGCGCCAAGATCGTCAAGAACAAGGTGGCACCTCCGTTCCGTGAGGCCGAGTTCGATATCATGTTCGGCGAGGGCATCTCCAAGGTCAGCGAGCTGGTGGACCTGGGCGTCAAGCTGGGCATCGTCCAGAAGAGCGGCGCATGGTTCAACTACGGCGACATCCGTCTGGGCCAGGGCCGCGACAATGCAAAGCAGTTCCTGCAGAACAACCCGGAGATCGCCAACGACATTGAGGGCCAGATCCGCGCCAATGCCGAGAAGCTCTATGCAGCTTCCCGCCGCCCGGCGGCAAAGAGCGCCCCGGCACCTGCCGGGGAGGATGCCCCTGCAGCGGCCAAGGAGCCGGTGGTCAAGGCTCCGGCCCGCAGCAGCGAGAGCGAACTGGATATCATGGTGGAGGAGTAAATGGCCTTTTACAGCCGCAGCCGCCGCCCGCTGGCGGAGGAAGAAAAATCCACCGACACCGCCAAGGCCCGGGCACGGGCGCTGGAACTTCTGGCCGGGCAGGAGCTTTCCTCCGGGCAGCTGTATGAGCGGCTGAACCGCCGCTATGCCGGGCCGACCAGCGCCGCCGTGGTGGCCGAAATGGTGCAGCGGGAGTATCTCGACGATGCCCGCTATGCCGAGGCCCGGGCCCACAGCCTGCTGACGGCCCGGAAAAGCCGCCGGGCTGCGGCGCAGGATCTGCGGCAGAAGGGCCTGACAGACAGTGAGATCCGGCAGGCGCTGGATGCCGTGTACGCCCCGGAAGAGGACGGAGAGGACCCGGAACTGGAAGCCGCCGCCGCCCTGGTGGAGAACCGCTACCGCAAAAAGCTGGAGCAGGGCCGCCGGGATCTGGTGGTGGCCGCCCTCCAGCGGCGCGGCTTTTCCTACGCTGTTGTCAAGGAAGCGATCCGCAGGATCGAAGAAGATTAACCTCAGAGCAAGAAAGAGAGTATTCCCCGATATGAAAATTGCATGTATTTCCCTCGGCTGCCCCAAGAATCAGGTGGATCTGGACGTGATGGTCCACATCCTGCTGTCGGCCGGCCATGAGACGGTGGCGGATCTGAGCGAGGCGGACGTGATCCTCGTCAACACCTGCGGCTTCATCGAGAGCGCCAAGACCGAGGCCATCGAGAACATTCTGGAAGCCTGCTCCTACAAGCAGCAGAACCCCGACCTGAAGGTCATCGTCACCGGCTGCCTGGCCGAGCGCTACCGCAGCCAGATCGAGGAGGAGATCCCCGAGGTGGATGCCGTTGTGGGCTGCGCCTCCAACAAGGCCATCGATACCATCGTGGCCCGCCTGTTCCACGGCGAGGACCATCTGGAAAGTTACGGTGCCAAGAAGGACTTCCCGCTGGGCGGCAAGCGTGTCATCGGTACGCCGGCCCACTATGCGTACTTAAAGATCGCTGAGGGCTGCAACAACCGCTGCCACTACTGCGCCATCCCGGCCATCCGCGGCCCGCTGCACAGCCGCGATCTGGCCGACTGCGTGGCCGAGGCCCGCTGGCTGGCAGGGGAAGGCGTGAAGGAACTGATCATTGTGGCGCAGGACCCAACCGCCTACGGCGAGGACTGGGGCAAGCCCGGCAGCATCTGCGAGCTGCTGGACAAGCTGAACAAGATCCCCGGCATCGAGTGGATCCGGATCATGTATGCCTATCCGGAGCGGATCAGCGATGAATTCATTGCCGCCATGAAGCGGAACGAGAAGGTCGTGCCCTATCTCGATCTGCCTATCCAGCACTGCAACGATACCATCCTGAAGAACATGAACCGCCGCTCCAACCGGGCCGAGCTGCTGGAGGTCATCGGCAAGCTGCGCCGGGAGATCCCGGGTATCACCCTGCGGACCACCCTGATCGCAGGTTTCCCCGGCGAGACCGAGGAGCAGTTCGAGGATCTGTGCAGCTTCGTCAAGGAAGTGCGGTTCGACCGCCTGGGCTGCTTTGCCTACTCCGCTGAGGAGAACACGGTGGCCGCCAAGATGGACGGCCAGCTGGACCAGGAGACCAAGGACAAGCGCGCCGAGCTGGTGATGCAGATCCAGACCGGCATCATGGCCCAGAAGCAGGCGGAGAAGGTCGGCCAGACCGTCCGGGTGCTGTGCGACGGCATCGACGAGGAGAGCGGCCTGTATCTCTGCCGCACCACGGGCGATGCCCCCGAGGTGGACGGCAATGTCTGCGTTTCCAGCGAGGAGCCGCTCTATCCCGGCCAGTTCTATGACGTTCTGGTGGATGACAGCGACCTTTACGATCTGTATGGTACGGTCGCAAAATAACAAAATGGAGGGAAATGTCCATGAATCTGCCCAATAAACTTACCCTGACCCGCATCGTTCTGGTGCCGGTGTTCATGATCTTTGTCTCCCTGACCCAGGTCGGGACGGACAGTTTCCGCCCGGTCTGGTATCTGGTGGCAGGCATCGTCTTTGCCGCAGCCAGCATCACCGATTTTCTGGACGGTCATCTGGCCCGCAAGTGGCACATGGTCACGGATTTCGGCAAGTTTGCCGACCCACTGGCCGACAAGCTGCTGACGACCGTTGCTTTCATCTACATGATGCGGGACGGCGTGTGCAGCCCGGTGGTGCTCTGCATCATCCTCGCCCGTGAGTTTGCGGTCTCCGGCCTGCGGATGATCGCAGCCGGCTCCAAGGACGGCAAGGTCATTGCGGCCAACATGTGGGGCAAGGTCAAGACTGTGCTGCAGATGCTGACCATCCTGTTCTACTACTTCAGCGTTTCGCTGCTGTGGGGCAATGCCGTGGTGGCTGCTGCGGACTGTGTGCTGATCTCCTATGCTCTGTGCTGGCTGGTGGCGGCGGCAACGGCCATCTCCGGCATCAAGTACCTGTGGGACAACCGCAGCTTCATCAACACCGCAAAATAAGCAGATCTACCGGAAACGGGCGCGAAAACGCCCGTTTCTTTGATTTTTGCTGCGAATAATACAGAACGGAGAACCTGAAATGCTGAAAAAACTGTGGGAGGTCTGCCGCAGGGTGCTTTCCATCGTGCTGAATCTGGCCGTGGTACTGATGGAGCCGGTGGCCATCCGGATGAGCTGGGAAGCTGTGGGCAACCAGACCTTCACTTTTTATACCGAGAACTCCAATGTCTTTTCGGCGGTGATCTGCCTGCTGGTGGTGCTGGCGCAGCTGCGGGATCTGGTCACCGGGCGGCCGCTGCCCCGCTGGGTCAAGACCCTGAAATTCATTGCGGCCTGCTGCCTGACCATGACCTTCCTGACGGTGGTGCTGGTGCTGGCACCCTACTATCCGGAGCAGGGGGGCGTGGTGTTCCTGCTGACCGAGAGTTCCATGCTCTACCACCACCTGCTGAACCCGCTGTGCGTCTTTGTCTCCTTTGTGTTCCTGGAGCGGGACCCGAAACTGCCTGCCCGCTGCATCCCGCTGGCGCTGGCGCCCACGGTGCTTTACGGTTCCGTGGCGCTCTGGGCCAACATCCGGCGGCTGATCGTGGGGCCGTATCCGTTTCTGATGGTCTATGAGCAGACACCGGCACAGAGTGTGCTGTGGTGTGCTGTGATCCTGGCCATGAACCTGTTCTGCGCCTGGCTGGTTTGGCGTTTGGGCGGCAACCGCCGCAAATGGGGAGCTGTGGGGTTGCAGTTTCGATAAGAAGTGTTGCAATTCAGAGCAGGTTTGCCCCGCAGATGTCCTGGCTCCCCCTTTGGGGGCAATGACGACGACCGCCGCCAGTGGCGGATTGAGGGAGGAGTTGTTGGGGCAGCGGCCAGCAGGGCATGAGCGATAGCGGAAATGACCGCTGGGGGCCGCAACCCGATATGGCGAGCGTTAGCGAGACTGAGAGGGCAACAAAAAACGCTGCCGCGGACAGGGTGCCGCGGCAGCGTTTTCATTTTACAGGGGATCAGGCGTTGATCTCAGGGAAGCCCTCCAGCTTGGAGGTGCAGTGGGGGCAGCGGACGGCCTTGATGGCGATCTCGCTCTGGCAATAGGGGCAGATCTTGGTGGTGGGCTCCGCAGGGGCTTCCTCTACCTCCTTCTTGTTGAACACGGCGTTGAATGCCTTCAGCACCAGGAACAGCACAAAGGCAACGATCAGGAAATTGATGATCGCACTGATGAACGAGCCGATCTTCAGATCGACATCGCCGATCTTGACGACCACTTCGGAGAAGTCGTTGTTGAAGAACAGACCGATCAGCGGATTGATGACATCGCCCACCAGAGAATTCACGATGGCGGTGAACGCCGAGCCGACGACCACACCGACGGCCATATCCAGCACATTGCCGCGTATGGCGAAAGCCTTGAACTCTTCAAGGAATTTCTTGATACCCTTGATTTCTTTTTCTGCCATAATGATTGCTCCTTTTCACACTCGATGCGGGCAAATTTCGACTGCTTTTATAATAATCGAAAACAGGAAGATTTTCAAGAGCCTTACACCTGATGCTCCGCGATCCACTGGCCCATCTGCTGGGCAATGGCCTTGATGGAGCCGTCCTCGAAGGGGACTTTCAGCCCGGCGGTCTCCATCAGCTCCGTATAGCTGGCCAGACCGGCCCGGCGCACCAGCTTCAGGTAGCGCTCCCAGGCGTCCTTGTGGTCCTTGAGGCTCAGCAGGAAGAACTGCAGGGCAGCCATGGTGGACAGGCAGTAGTCGATGTAGTAGAAGGGGCACTCATAGATGTGGAGCTGACGCTGCCAGCCGGCGCCCCGGCCGTAGAAGGGCAGATTGTCGAAGTCGATCCAGGGGCGGTACTTGTGTTCCAGCTCCAGCCAGACGGCATTCCGCTCATCGGGGGTCAGGTCGGGGTTCTGGTACATTCTGTGCTGGAACTCGTCCACGATGCAGCCGTAGGCCAGGAACAGGAAGCTGTCCTCGGCGTGGAGCAGGGCGTATTTTTCGGTGTCCTTGCCGAAGAGCAGGTGGTGCCAGGGGGCGGTCAGGAACTCCATGGCCATGGAGTGGATCTCGGCGCTCTCCATGCCGGGGCATTCCAGGTCGGCGGGGACCTTGGGGTTCCGCTCGGCCACATAGCCCTCAAAGGCGTGGCCGCACTCGTGGGTCAGCACGTCCACGTCAGCGGAGGTGTTGTTCCAGTTGGCAAAGATGAAGGGCGCCTTGTAGGCGGGCAGGCTGGTCATGTAGCCGCCGGACATCTTGCCGGGACGGCTCTCCACGTCGAACAGCTCGTTGTCCTGCATGAAATCAATGAATTCTGCGGTCTCGGGGCTCAGCTCGTGGTACATGGTGCGGGCGGCGGCCATCCGTGCATCGTAGCCGGGGATGGGAGAGGG
>CAKSZU010000097.1 GCA_934526125.1 uncultured Faecalibacterium sp.
GAAGTTCAGTTGTGGGGGTGCGTGAGCGCACTGCTTGGGCTCCCAGCTGAGCTAATCCCCCATATGCTGGTGTGCCGTTCCCGGCGACATGAGTTATTATATCAGCCGCAGCCCCCTTTGTCAACCTTTTTTGCAATTTTTTTCTGTTATTCTGGATCTTGCAGGCAGTCGGTTCCTCCCTTCCATGCAAAAACAGCGCATCGCCGGACCATTTTCTGGTTCAGCGATGCGCTGTCTGCATTTCAGGTCATTGTTTGTGCTTGTGGCCGAAGCGGTATTCCTTCCCTTCCCGGATGCGCTGGATATTGGCGCGGTGCATCCAGATGACCATCACGGCCATGACGGCGGCCCCCGCCACGCAGACGATGAGATCACCGGCGGGCAGGCCCCGGATCAGGCCGTAGATCAGCGTCAGCACCGGGTAGGATGCTGCCATGGTGATGCTGCCCAGAGACACCATGCCGGTGGGCACCAGACAGAGCAGGAAGATCGCAGCCAGGAACGGCAGCAGGATGGGCTGGATAGCCAGGATCGCACCGCCGGCCACCAGGACGCCCTTGCCGCCCTTGAATCCGAAATAGATCGGCTTGGAGTGGCCCACCACTGCCAGGATGGCGGTCATGTAGACCCCGAGATAGGGCGACACAGCGGCGTTGTCCGGCAGGAAGCCGAACAGCCAGCGGCCGATGCAGACCGCTGCCACACCCTTGAGGACATCTCCGGCAGCCGTCATCGCGGCCGCCTTCTTGCCGAAGGTCCGCAGCATATTGGTCATACCGGCCGCGCCGCTGCCGTGGCTGCGGACATCGTCATGGTAAAGGTACTTGCTGATCAGGATACCGGTGTCCACGCTGCCCAGCAGATAGGCCTGCGCTGCGGCGGCCAGGACGATGAGGATCGTTGTCATCAAAGAGATGCCTCCCCCTTACACGTCTTTTGCGCCGACACTGCCCGTACCGCGCTCGCGGATCACCAGACGGATGGGCGTGTGTTCCAGACCAAAGTTCTCCCGGATCTGGTTGATCAGATACCGCTGATAGCTGAAATGGAACAGCTGCTTGGAGTTGACGAAGGCCACAAATGTCGGGGGACGGGTGGAAGCCTGGGTCAGGTAGAAGATCTTCAGGCGGCGGCCCTTGTCGCTGGGCGGCTGCATCCGGGCGGTAGCCCGGGCCAGCATCTCATTCAGGACACCGGTGGGTACGCGGGCACCGTTCTGGGCATCCACGTCACGGATCAGCTGCATCAGCTTGTTCACGTTGTAGCCGGTCTGGGCCGAAATGAAGATGATGGGCGCATAGCCCATGAAGCTGAAGCACTCGGCGTAGCCCTTGCGCTGGAGTTCCATGGTATTGGTCTCCTTGCCCTCCACGGCGTCCCACTTGTTGACCACGATGATGCAGGCCTTGCCCTGATCGTGGGCATAACCGGCCACCTTGCTGTCCTGCTCGGTGAAGCCCACCGTGGCATCCACAAGGATCAGGGCCACGCGGCTGCGCTCCACGGCAGCCAGGGCGCGCACGACCATGTAGCGCTCCAGACCGTCGGAAACGTTGCTGCGCTTGCGCAGGCCGGCCGTATCGGTGAAGATGAATTTTCCGTAGGCGTTGTCCACCGGGGTATCGATGGCGTCCCGGGTCGTACCGGCCTCGTTGGCCACGATCATCCGGTTCTCGCCCAGGATGCGGTTGGTCAGGCTTGATTTGCCCACGTTGGGGCGGCCGATGATGGCAACGGGGATGCGGTCCTCTTCCACCACGGTCTCGCTGAAGTCCAGATGGGCGCAGACGGCGTCCAGCAGGTCGCCGGTGCCATGGCCGTGGACCGACGAGACGGGCATCACTTCATCGAAGCCCAGGTTATAGAACTCGTACAGCTCCATGGGAGCCTCGCCGACGTTGTCGCACTTATTGACGGCCAGGATCACCGGCTTGTGGCTGCGGCGCAGCATGTGGGCCACATCCTCGTCGGCAGCGGTCAGGCCGTTGCGGACGTCCACCACCATGATGATGCAGTCGGCGGTGTCAATGGCGATCTGGGCCTGCTGACGCATGTGAGCCAGAATGCCCTCGGTGGCCTTGGGCTCGATACCGCCGGTATCCACCAGCAGGAACTCGTTTCCGTTCCACTCGCAGTTGCCGAAAATGCGGTCGCGGGTGATGCCCGGGGTATCTTCCACGATGGCCAGACGCTGACCGCACAGCTTGTTGAACAGGGTGGACTTGCCCACATTGGGGCGGCCGACCACTGCTACGATGGGTTTGCTCATGGGGTCCTCCTTTCTTTTGAAAAAGACTCTTTATACTCTTCTCCGGCGGGCGATGTGCAGGCCGCTGCGCAGCAGGGCACGGGCCTCGTCGCCGCCGCTGGTCGGCAGCACTTCCACCTTCACGCCGAGGCGCTCGCCCAGCTGGGCGATGGTGATATCATCCAGGAAGGTATCCTTCTCCTCCCGCAGCATGACCGCGGGCACACCCAGCGTACCGCTGGTCAGTTTACCCTCACACTGGGCGATGATGTCGGTGGCCGTGACAAGTCCCGCCACGCCCACGTTGCCGCCGAAGAATTTGTTCTTGATGGTATGCACCGTGACCTCGATCATGGGATACTGGCGGTGCAGCTCGTTCATCATATGATTGATGAGAGGGGAAGCCATCTCGCCCGTGACGACATCCATTTTCTTGGAGCCGTAGACACGGTGGGGCTTTTCCAGCTCTTCCAGAAACTCCTCGGCATACAGACGCATCATGCCCACGCCGTTTTCCAGCTGGTCGAAGTCCTCATAGAACTCCTCCGGGGGGATGGGCCGTCCTGCCTTGAGGTACCACTCGTCGCTGGGGTAGATGATCCGCTTGCCGTGGCGGCGCTTGCACTCGTCGCCGAACTCTTCCATGATATCGATGACTTCGGCGCTGGTCTTTGCATCGTAGGGCGTCTGCTTGAACAGATTCTGACGATAATCCGTTACGCCGCAGGGCACCGCGGCGATGCTCTGCACCATGGGGGTCAGCTCCAGCAGGTCGGTCAGGGTGCGGCGGAGTTCGTCCCCATCGTTGATACCCCGGCAGAGCACCAGCTGGCAGTTGACGGCGATGCCGCCCTCCACCAGACGGGGCAGGTACTTGAGTACCTCGCCGCCCCGCTTATTGGCCAGCATCCGGATCCGGAGCTGGGGGTTGGTGGTGTGGACCGAGATATTGATGGGGGAAATGTGCATCTTGATGATGCGGTCGATCTCGTGGTCCTGCATATTGGTCATGGTGATATAGTTGCCGAACAGAAAGCTCAGCCGCTCGTCATCATCCTTGAAATACAGGCTCTCCCGCATTCCGGGAGGGAGCTGATCGATGAAGCAGAACATGCAGTGGTTGGAGCATGAATGTTTCTGATCGCCCAGATAGGTCTTGAAGTCGCAGCCGAAGGGGCCGCGCTCTTCCCGACGGACATCCCACTCCCGGAAACCATCTGCGACCTTTGCCTTCAGGTGAAAGCTCCTGCTGTCCGTATAGAAATCGTAATCCAGCGTATCGTTCAGTTCGTTTTCGTCCACGCTCAGCAGCTCATCGCCGGGCTGCAGGCCCAGGGCCTGAGCCTCGCTGCCTTCTTCGACGTGTTCGATTCGGATCGCCATTCCGCATTCACCTCTCTCCCGTTTTCAGACAAAGAAAGAAGGGGAAGGCATTGCGCCATCCCCTTCTCAACATAACACCAATGTGCCACCAATTCTGCGCAAATTAGGCCTTCTTGATGACTTCCTCGCCCTTGTAGTAACCGCAGTTGCCACATGCCTGGTGGGGGAGCTTCAGAGAGCCGCAGTTGCTGCACTTCACCAGTGCGGGGGCCTCCAGCTTCCAAACATTGCTGCGACGCTTGTCGCGGCGGGCCTTGGAAAGATGTCTCTTAGGTACTGCCATATTTTTGCACCTCCTTGATGGGTTTCTCAGTTCAGCAGTGATTTGAGGATCGCGAGCCTTGCGTCAGCGGGAGCGACTTTGTCTTCCTCCGGCGGGCAGGTACAATCTGCCCTCTTCTTGCCGCACCGGGGGCATAACCCCGGGCAGTCGGCGCTGCAAAGCAGCACCGTGGGGATCTGGAACATGAACTCCTGGGCAAGCCATTCATCCACATCCAGATGTCCTTTTTCGTCCAGCGGAAGCTCAAAATCCGGATCATCCAGATCCCGCTCCTTCGCTGTCCACTCCGCTTCAACTGCCTCTTCCCGTTCCACCGGGTCCAGGCAGCGGGCGCACTCTCCGTGCACCAATGCTTTTGCCCGCAGTGTCATCCGGACCTCATCGCCGTCGGGCTCTGCCGTAAAGACAGCATCCACGGGCTGCTCGATCCTTGCGCCGGCATAATCCCTTGCAGACAAATCACACTGAAACTCTGCGCGGTAGGGCTGTGTGCCGGTCGCGATAAACTTTCTCAGGTCAAATTGCATAGTACACCTCATAAAAGGCTGCTTTGTTAGTATAGCGCCAAAGCTTTCCTTTGTCAACACCAAAACAGGCAGAAAACCGAAAAAATTTCAAATTTTCCCGGTCTCCTGCCTGTTCTAAGCCTACCGTTCGGAAATTACAGGTACTTCTTCACGTCGTGGGGCAGAGCAGCTTCCTCTGCGCTGACGGTGACGGTAACCTTGACGGAATCGCCTGCGATGGCAGCCATCTCATCCAGCACGACGCCCAGACGGCTGATATCGTGGTCCAGCACCTTCAGGATGCCGTCGATGTACAGGTCGGTGATATCGTAGTTGCTTGCCATCAGGCCTGCAACGAAGCCGTACAGCATCTCGCCGCCGGCGATCTTATACTCATCCAGATCGATCAGACGTGCAGCAGGGGCAATGTCATAGGTCAGCTTCATGCCCTTCTCGACAACGACAACGCTGCCCTTGGAGGTCTTGACCGCGTCATTGATCTGGTCGATCATGGCCTTGGTCTTGCCGGAGCCCTTGGTGCCAACAATCAGTTTAATCATAGTTCTGTCCTCCTGTATTTTCCACGCCTTGCGGCGGGAGATCATTTTTTTGTTTCCCGGCTTACTTCAGTTTTGCTTCCAGCTCGGCGGTCAGGTTCTCGTAGCCCGGCTTGCCCAGCAGTGCAAACATGTTCTTCTTGTAGCTCTCGACGCCCGGCTGGTTGAAGGGGTTCACGCTCAGCAGGTAGCCGCTGCACGCGCAGGCGCGCCAGAAGAAGTAGATCAGATAGCCCACATTATAAGCAGTCAGGTCGTCCACCTCGATCAGGACCTCGGGCACACCGCCGTCGGTGTGAGCCAGGATGGTGCCTTCCATTGCCTTGCGGTTGACCACGCTCATGTTCTGGTCTGCCAGGAAGTTCAGGCCGTCGAAGTTGCCCTCCAGCTTATCGATGAACAGATCCTTCGCGGGCTTCTTCACGTCCACGATGGTCTCGAACATGATGCGGGAACCCTCCTGGATGAACTGACCCATGGAGTGCAGGTCGGTGGAGAAGATGCAGCTTGCGGGGAACAGGCCCTTGTTGTCCTTGCCCTCGCTCTCGCCGAACAGCTGCTTGTACCACTCGTTCATCAGGGTGAAGTCCGGCTCGTAGCACTCCAGGATCTCCACAGCCTTGCCCTTGCGGTACAGGATGTTGCGGATGGCAGCATACTTGTAAGCGTCGTTGTCCGGGCTCAGGACGGAGAATCGCTCCATGGCGTCGGCAGCGCCCTTCATCAGCTCGTCGATGTCGATGCCTGCGGCGGCGATGGGCAGCAGACCCACGGCGCTCAGGACGGAGTAACGGCCGCCCACGTCATCGGGGACCACGAAGGTGGGCCAGCCCTGTGCGTCGGCCAGCTGCTTCAGGGTGCCCTTGGCACGGTCGGTGGTGGCGTAGATGCGCTTGTTGGCTTCCTCCACGCC
>CAKSZU010000098.1 GCA_934526125.1 uncultured Faecalibacterium sp.
ATCATCAAGATCGGCGCTCGCCGCGGCGACGCTGCTGAGATGGCAGTTCTGGAGCTCGTCTGATCGACTCTGACTGTTAAAACAGTGTAACAAAGGCCCTTTCCCTTTTGGGAAGGGGTCTTTTGTTGTATCCGGAGAAAATGCGCCCCTTGTGGTTACGGGGGAAGAATGTTATAATTACCATGTGTATCTGCGCAGATTTTCCACAGAAGGGAGGGGCTGCTGTTGAAAAGAAGAACGTTCCTGCTGCTGGCTGCCTGCGGAGCAGTCAGTCTGCTGACGGGCTGTGAGTTCCCCCTGACGGAAAATATGCAGGTGGAGGAGCTGCTCCGTGCGCCAAGGCTTTCCGGTGATTACGGTGCCCTGCAGTCTGCCCTGAATGACTGGCTGGGGGAGAGCGCCCAGCTCAAGTACCCCATGCAGGGGGATCTGCTTTCGCCCTTCCTGCTGCAGGATCTGGACGGAGACGGAGAACAGGATGCCGCCGTCCTCTACACCACGGCCCAGAGTTCCAACGTCTGCGTGGCGTTTCTGGAAAAGGATGCCGAGGGGACCTGGCAGGTGCGGCAGAGCATTGAGGGCCTTGCCGATACCGTGGACAATGTGCGGCTGGCGCAGCTGCAGGACGGCGACGCCACCCAGCTGGTGGTGGGGTACCTTTCGGCCCAGGGGGACAGCTATCTGGCGGTCTACTCCTACCAGAACGGTACGGTGAATGCGATCCTGGAGCAGTCCTACGAGCAGTATCTGGTGGAGGACATCACCGGCGGAGGAAACGAGGACCTGATCCTGATGTCCACATTGGAGGACGGCGGGGTGCAGATCGAGCTGCTGACCGTGGACCGGGACGGGCAGTTCCAGCAGGTGGCCGTGATGGGCCTGTCGGCGGATAAATTCTCCGGCTGTGCTTCGGTGGCGGCCGGAATGGGCTCCGACGGAAAACACTATCTGGTGCTGGACGGCTGGACCGGCATTTCGGGCAACAATCTGGCAACGGTCCTGCTCTATTTCGACGAGGAGAGCCAGCAGATGCGGCCTGCCGGGCAGATCAGCACCAGCGAGCTCTACAACGCATCCCTGCGCAACGTGCCGGGGCTGACCAGCCGCGACCTGGACGGGGACGGCATCGTGGAGATCCCCACCCAGCCGGATGAGGCGGGCCTGCTGAACATGAGCCAGAGCCGCCGAATGGACTTTATCGTCTGGATGGACTACACCAGTCCGACCCCGGAAAAGAGCTTCGGCCTGCTGGATGAAGAAAGCAGCTGCTACATTGAGCTGCCGGCTGAGTGGGAGGGCAACCTGATGCTCACCGACAGCACCGAGGAGGACGAAGCCGTGGAGCTGCGGACTGTGGACGAAAACAAACTGGTGCTGACGCTGCGGCTGGTAGCATCCAGCCAGAGCGCGGCGGGGTGGACCCGTCTGGGCGTTGTGGCGTCCCGCCAGATGCAGGCAAAATTCGGACCGGACGTGGTGCTGAAAGATCAGGAATACCGCCTGTCCCGGTCGCTGTATCGATTGAATTAACGGAGGTTTCCCAAATGGTCAAAGTACTTGTTGTGGAGGATGAAGCCAGCATCCGGGAGATGATCGCGCTGAACCTGCGTCTGGCTGGGATGGAGGCCGTGGAGGCCGACAGCGCCGAGGCGGCGCTGCCTCTGCTGGAGCAGAAGCCTGCCTGCGATGCGGCCATTCTGGATGTGATGCTGCCCGGCATGAACGGGTTCTCGCTCTGCGAGACCATCCGCCGCACCGACCAGAAGATCGGCATCATCATCCTCAGCGCCAAGGGACAGGAACAGGACAAGATCCGGGGCCTTTCCATCGGCGCGGATGATTACATGACCAAGCCCTTCAGCGTCAGCGAGCTGCTGGCCCGGGTGGAGGCACTCTGCCGCCGGGTGAGCCGCTCCGGCAGCGGGACTTCTGCGGCGGAAAACGCCCCCACCACCCTCATCAGCGGCGAATTCGTGCTGGATGAGAACCGCCGGGTCCTGCTCAAGGCAGGCAAGCCTATTGAGTTGACCCAGGTGGAGTTCCAGATCATGGAGCTGTTCTTTCACAACCCCGGGGTCGCCCTGGTGCGGGAGAAGATCCTGAAGGGCGTCTGGGGAGAGAGCTATTTCGGGGATGTGAAGATCGTGGATGTGAACATCCGCCGCCTGCGAATGAAGGTGGAGGACGAGCCCAGCCACCCCACCCACATCATGACGGTGTGGGGCTACGGCTACCGGTGGGAAGAGTAAGCATCCCATGAGAAAATGCATGCGGAGGGAGGTGTACACGGATGCGCAGCGGGATCACGCGGAGATGGGTCCGGGGCAGTCTGCTGTTTACGGTATTGCTGGTGCTGCTGGTGGAGGGGATGTTCCTCTACAGCTCCACAAGGAGCTATTACAACAGTGTGCAGCAGTCCATGGTGCGGCGGTTCTCGTCCATCAACGGCCAGCTGAAAATGTACACCGGCGACACCTCCCAGAAAACGGCGGCCAACCGCAGTCTGGCCCTGCGCCGGATGGTGGAGCAGTTTTCGGACAAGGACAAATACGAGTTCATGCTGCTGGACAGCGACGGAGGCGTCATAGCCTCCTCCAGCGGTACCGGTGCGGACGGCATCGTAGTGCAGGACGACTTTGAAAAGGCAGAGAACGCCCCGGACGGCGTGGGCATCGCCCTTTACCGCACCGCGGGCGGGGAGCCGGTCATGGCGGTCTGCGCGCTGGTGCCCTATGCCGCAGAGGATGTGGCGGCCATGCGCCTTGTCACCAGCCTGAGCCTGATCCAGGATCAGCTGAAGCGGGTGTTCCTCGTCAGCCTTCTCGTGTGCGTGGCCATCCTCGGGTTCACGGTGGCGTCCGGTCTGTATTTTATCCGGAGCATCGTGGTGCCGCTGGGGCAGGTGGAGCGCACGGCGGCCGGGATCGCCCGGGGCGAGCTGGATGTCCGCCTGCCGGTGACCGGAGACGAACGGGACGAGGTGGACCGGTTGCGGGGCACCATCAACCGGATGGCGGAAGGCCTGGAAGAGACTGAGAAGATGAAGAACGAGTTCATCAGTTCGGTCTCCCATGAGCTGCGCACCCCGCTGACCTCGATCCGGGGCTGGGTGGAGACCCTGCGCAATCTGGACGATCCCACGGACGAGAACTATCGCAAGGGGCTGGAGATCATCAACAACGAGACCGCCCGCCTGTATAATATGGTGGAGGAACTGCTGGATTTCAGCCGCCTGCAGAACGGACGGCTGAGGATGGAATGCCACCCGCTGGATCTGGTGGCGGAACTGACCGATGCGGTGCTGTTCTGTGAGGCCCGCATCCAGCGGGAGGGCCTGCTGCTGTCCTACACGGAGCCGGAAGAGATGATCCCCGTCTATGCCGACCCGGACCGTCTGCGGCAGGTGTTCATCAACATTCTGGACAATGCCATCAAGTATTCGGCCCCCGGCGGGCGGATCACCGTGAAGATCTGGCAGGGCGAGTACAAGGCCTTCATCGAGATCATCGATCAGGGCCGGGGCATCCCGCCGGAGGATCTGGAAAACGTCAAGACAAAGTTCTATAAGGGCAGCAACTCGGTGCGGGGCAGCGGCATCGGACTGGCGCTGGTGGATTCCATCATGACGGCGCTGGACGGCACGCTGGACCTCCGGAGTACCCTGGGCAGGGGCACGGTGGTGACCCTGGGCCTGCCCATTTACCGGAGATAAGAGATCGTCCATATCTTTGTGATAGGATAAGAAAGCAATTTTATCGCGCTCCCTGTGCGGGGACGCGGACAGGAGAACCGATGAATCAACCGAACAAAGAACGCTTCAAGACCAGTGTGGGCGGACAGGCCCTGATGGAAGGCATCATGATGCGGGGCCCCAGAAACATCTGCGTGGCGGTCCGCAAGCCGGACGGCACCATTGAGACCAAGGTGGAGCCGACCCCGACCCACGGCGTGTGGGCGAAGATCCCGCTGGTGCGGGGGGCCATCTCCATGATCGAGAGCCTGATCCTGGGATACCGCTATATGATGTACTCGGCTCAGGTGAGCATGGGGGATGACTACGACCCCGAGGAAGAAGAGACTGCTTTTGAAAAATGGGTGGGCGACCACCTGGGCAAGAAGGCGGAGGATGTGCTGCTGGCGGCAGCTGCCGTGATCGGCGGACTGTTTGCCATCCTGCTGTTCACGGTGCTGCCCACCGTTCTGGTGGGCGGGCTGAACCGTCTGGTGCCGCTGGGCCGCTGGGCCAAGGTGGTGCTGGAAGCGGTGCTGAAGGTGGCCATCTTCCTGACCTATATGGTGGCCATCTCGAAGATGAAGGAGATCCACCGGGTGTTCGAGTATCACGGCGCGGAGCACAAGACCATTGCCTGCTACGAGGCCGGTGACCCGCTGACGGTGGAGAATGTCCGGAAGTATACCCGGTTCCATCCCCGCTGCGGGACCAGTTTCCTGATCCTTGTGGTCATCGTCAGCGTGTTCCTGTACAGCGTACTGCCCTGGAGCAGCACCGGGCTGCGGGTGGTGTTCAAACTGCTGCTGCTGCCGGTGGTCATGGGCATCAGCTACGAGCTGCTCAAGTGGTGCGGCCGGTCGGACAACATCGCCACCCGCATCATCCGGCAGCCGGGCATCTGGGTGCAGCATCTGACCGTTTTTGAGCCGGACGACAGCATGATCGAAGTAGCCATTGCCGCGGTGACCCCCGTCCTGCCCGAAAACCCGGAGGAAGGAAAATGGTGACTGCGGGCATGATGCCCCGGGCAGCCCTGCGGGAGGTGGAACACCGCCTTGCCGCCGCCGGGTGCCCGGATGCGGATTTTGATGCGGGGGAGCTGTTCCGGCTGGTCGTTGAACAGGATGTCCGGCTGGCATCGGAGCCCCTGGCCGCCGCGCAGGCGGAGCGGCTGGAAGCCCTGACCGTCCGGCGCGAACAGCGGGAGCCGCTGCAGTATCTCTGCGGCAGATGGCCGTTTCTGGACTTTGAGCTGGCCGTGGGGCCCGGCGTCCTCTGCCCCCGGGCGGATACCGAGGTAGTGGCTGAGGCGGCGGCGCAGACCCTTGCGGGCGTGAAAGCACCCCGTGTGCTGGACCTCTGTGCCGGCACCGGCTGTCTGGGGCTGGGCGTCAAGCGCTTCTGCCCGGACGCCCGGGTCACCTGTGTGGAAAAAAGCCCGGAGGCCTTCCGCTATCTGGAACAGAACGTGCGCAGCGCCCTGCCCGGGGCAGTCCCGGCGGCGCAGGCCGTGCAGGGAGACCTGTTCACCTACTGGAAAACACTGCTGGAAGGGGAGCTGGACCTGATCGTATCGAACCCGCCCTACCTGACAGCGGAGGAGATGCAGCACCTGCAGCCGGAGGTGGCGCAGGAACCGGCCATGGCGCTGGAAGCAGGGGAGGACGGCCTTGTGTTCTACCGCGGGCTGGCGGCGCTGCACTACCGGCAGGCCCTGCGCCCCGGCGGTGTGCTGGTGCTGGAGATCGGCTGGCAGCAGCGGCAGGCCGTCATGGAGCTGCTGGCCGGGAACGGCTGGGCGGACATCGAGTGCCGGAAGGATTACGGCGGCAATGACCGCTGCATCCTTGCCCGCAGACCAAAATAATTAAAAAATAGAAACAACTTCTCGTTGTAAATTCTGAAATTTGTGTTATACTATACTGGAAAGTACAACATCGCCCGCTGACACGGGCGCAAGCCAAAAAGGAGCAGTACGCTATGGCAAAGAATCAGAACAACAATGCGGTCGCGCCGGTCACCAAAAAAACCGAGCCGGAAGCAAAAAAGGATGCACTGGCTACGGCCCTGGCCCAGATCGAAAAGCAGTTCGGCAAGGGTGCCGTGATGAAGCTGGGCGACAATGCCGCCATGCAGGTGGATGC
>CAKSZU010000099.1 GCA_934526125.1 uncultured Faecalibacterium sp.
CCTTCCATGACCAGATCGGGTGCGCTGCCGCCCTCGATGGCGGTGTTGACCTGATCGTCGCCGTTGGTGTAGTCCAGATACTCAACGGTGACGTTGATGTCAGGATACTTGGCGTTGAAGCTTGCGATCAGCTCCTGCACAGTATCGTCGTTGCCCCAGCCGCCGATGGGGTATGTCCACAGCTTGATGTTGGCACCCGCAGAAGCGGTGCTGCCTGCTGCAGAGCTTGCAGTGGAGGAAGCGGCAGTGCTGGAAGAGCTGCCGCCGCATGCTGCCAGAGCACCGGCAGCGCCGATGGCACCCACGGCCTTCAGGAAAGAGCGGCGAGAGATACTGTTTTTCATAAGAAACTTCTCCTTACTCATCTAAAAAAGATACGTTCTGCTGCGGCCGTTCGTGCGGCGGCCGCTGTTGTTGGCCTTATTATAGAAAATATTTTTCATTTTGTCTATCGGCTGCTTGTACAATCTTGAAAGAACTTTCTTGTTCATCTCGTACAACTTCGGCGAAAAGACGGACCGCTTCCGGCTGAAAACGGAAAATTTTTGTAGTTGTAGCCAATTTGTAACTATTTCAAAAAATCATACTTTTTCAATTCTGAAAAATGTTTTCGGGACGAAAAGAGGGCAAACCGGCTGGTTTTGAAAAGAATTTTCGCGAATAAGACGCACTTTTCCTCGAAAATTGGACGCTCTGCACAGAAAAGAAGGTGAAAATGTAGTCAAACCGGCTCTTGCCAACGCCCGGGGATTCTTTTATACTTTTCTTATGAACAGCCCGGTGTTCCCGATCGATCGCAGCAGAGCCGGGCCGGATATCGCAGATATGAAGTTCCGTTCACACTGATTTCCTGTCTTGCGATAATGAAAAACTTCCCGGCAATGGCGTCGGCGGGTGCGGCTGACCCCGGGCGGGGATGGACAGGAAAGAGGAAACGACCATGTCTACGACCACGAACTTCTGGGAGCTGCTGCAGCAGCGGCAGGACGACCTGACAAAATCCGGCCGTGCGGTGGCGGATTATCTGATCCACCACGCCGACGAGGCGCAGTATCTCTCCATTTCCTCGCTGGCGAAGGAGTGCAAGGTGGCGGAGGCCACCGTGTTCCGCTTCTGCCGTGCGCTGGGCTTCGAGGGCTACCACGAGATGCGCATCTCGCTGGCGCAGGCCAATGCCACCGGCGCACTGGTCAACCAGCATGAGCCGGAGCCGGGGGCCACGACGGCCAGTCTCTGCGAACATGCCAGCGGTCTGTTCCTCACGGCCATCAACGGCACCCAGAACGCTCTCTCGCCGGAGGCGGTGGAGCAGGCGGTGGACCTGATGCGGGCGGCAAAACAGGTGTTCTGCCTGGGACAGGGCGGCAGCATGCTGCTGGCCAATGATATCTGCGCCCGGTTCTCCAGCCTCTCCAATAAGTTCCGCACGGCAGGCGACAGCCATATGCAGATCCTGGCCGCCAGCCTGATGGGGCCGGAGGACGTGGTGCTCTTCGTCTCCTACTCGGGCGCTACCCGCGATATGCTGGAGACTCTCCGCACCGCCAGAGGGGCGGGGGCAAAGATCATCCTGCTGACCCACTACGAGGACTCGCCCGGCGCGGCCCTTGCCGATGTGGTGCTGCGGTGCGGCGCGCAGGAGAGCCCGCTGGACTCGGGCAGCATCCCCATCAAGGTGGCCGTCCTCTATGTGGGCGAGGTGCTTCTGCTTCGCTACATGCTGGACGACCCCGAGCGTTCCAACGAGGCCCAGGACCGCGCCAGCGAGGCGGTCGCCATCAAATTGATCTGAGTGCAGAACGGACAGTGACGAGCTGTCCGTTTTTTGCTGCCCTGCGTTCATAACCTGCCGCCTGTCCGAATACACTGTTCCGAGAAGCAGAGGAGAGGAGCGGAGGAATTTGGAACAACAGGAGCGTTTGGAACAGACGGCGGTCTGCCGGGAGATCGGTGCCCGCACCGGCGGCGAGATCCTCATCGGCGTGGTGGGGCCGGTGCGCACCGGCAAAAGCACCCTGATCAAGCAGTTCATGGAGCAGCTGATCCTGCCCGCCATGGAGCCGGACGATGCCCGGATGCGGGCCCGGGACGAGCTGCCGCAGTCGGCGGCAGGGCGCACCATCATGACGACCGAACCGAAATTCATCCCGGAAAACGCCATCTCCCTGCAGCTGGAGGAGGGGGGAGCGTGCCGCATCCGGTTCATCGACTGCGTGGGGTATCTGGTGGAAGGGGCCATGGGACACGAGGAGAACGAAAAGCCCCGGATGGTCAAGAGCCCCTGGTTTGAGGAGGCGATCCCCTTTGATCTTGCCGCCGAGACCGGCACCCGCAAGGTCATCCGGGACCATTCCACCATCGGCATCGTGGTCACGACCGACGGTTCCATCAGCGAGATCCCCCGGCAGAACTATCTCCCCGCCGAAAAGCGGGTGGTGGAGGAGCTGGAAGCACTGGGCAAGCCCTATGTGATCCTTCTCAACAGCACCCGGCCGGACGCGCCGGAGACGAAGGCCCTTGCGGCGGAGCTGGAACGTACCTATGGCCGCACCGTCCTGCCGGTGAGCTGTTTGGATCTGACGCGGGAGGATCTGCTGTCCATCCTGCAGAAGGTCCTGTATGAGTTCCCGGTGAAGGAGCTGGATTTTGCGATCCCCCGCTGGGTGACCATGCTGGACCGGGGCCACTGGCTCCAGACCGAGATCTATTCGGCGGCGCTGCAGTTCTCGGAAAAGATCACCCGGATGCGGGATGTCCCGGCCCGGAACAGCGCCGGAGCCCTTGCAGGGGACTCCATCCAGCGCGCTACCCTCAGCGGGATGGACCTTTCGGACGGCATCGTCCGGGTGACGGTGCTGCTGAAGCCGGAGGTGTTCTACAAGGTCCTCAGCGAGCAGACCGGTCTGGAGATCGGAGACGAAGCGGGACTGATGCCCTGCATCATTGAGCTTGCCCGGGCAAAGCGGGAGTACGAGAAGATCCGCAGCGCTCTGGAACAGGTGGAAGCCACCGGCTACGGCATCGTGATGCCCACCATCGGCGAGCTGACCCTCGAACAGCCGGAGATCGTCCGGCAGGGCGGGCGGTACGGCGTCCGGCTGGAAGCCAGCGCTCCCTCCATCCATATGCTCAAGGCCGTCATCCACACGGAGGTCAGCCCCATCGTGGGCACCGAAAAGCAGAGCGAGGATCTGGTGCAGAGCCTGCTGGGGGACTTCGAGTCCGACCCGGAGCGGCTGTGGGAGTCCAACATCTTCGGCAAGAGCCTGCATGAGCTGGTCAACGAGGGGCTGCAGAACAAACTCCTCCACATGCCGCAGGAAGCCCGCACCCGGCTGCAGGAGACGCTGGAAAAAGTCATCAACGACGGCTGCAGCGGGCTGATCTGTATCCTGCTGTAAAGGTCGGCAGCCTCACCCTCTCCGTCATTGCTGCGCAATGCCACCTCTCCCGAAGGGAGAGGCTGTTGCGGCTCGGCTTTCAGCTGGTGCTGATCTCGCAGATGCGTTGGCTCCCCCTTTGGGGGAGCTGACGAGCGCTAGCGAGACTGAGAGGGTTTGCCGTCCACAGAAGATCCCCATAACCAACAAAAAAGGAGCCGCGGCTGCGGCTCCTTTTGGCGTGTTTTCAGTTTTCAGCGCACCAGGAACAGTTCCAGCACCAGCACCACGGCGCAGCAGGAGACCGACACCTGGAACAGGCTGGCACCGAACCATGCGGCGGCGATGCCGACGACCAGGGCGGCCGCTCCGGCAATGGGGCTCTGGGTGGCGTTGACGATGGCCGGGAAGGTCATGACCGCCAGCGTCACATAGGGCACATAGTACAGGAACGACTGGATGAACTGGTTTTTGATGGGTTTCCGGATCAGGGTCAGGGGCAGGACACGGATGGCGTAGGAGACCGCGGCCATCACGGCGATATAGATCCAGTTGTTATAAGTCATTGTTCAGCCTCCTCACTCTGGGTCGGAACAGGGAACAGAAGGGCCGCACCGCAGGAGATGAACACCGTCAGAAGGATGGTGCGGGTGCCGTCCGAGAGGGAGGCGACACCGGGCAGATAGTTGCAGACAAAGCTGAGGGCAAAGCTCAGCATGACCAGCACGGCCACGACTTTGTTCTTCCGGGCCGGGGGGATGATGATGGCAAGGAACATGCCGTACAGGGCAACGCTCAGGGCGCTGACCACCCGCACCGGCAGCAGGTTGCCCGCCACGATGCCCAGAGCCGTTCCCATGGCCCAGGCGGGGGCGGCCAGCGTGATGGCACCGTAGGTGTAGAAGGGGTTCAGGTACCCCGGCCGGGCAATGGTGATGCCGAACAGCTCGTCGGTGACGTCATAGCCGATGATGAGCCGGTGAAAAAAGGGAGTGCCGGGCGCGAACCGCTGGGCCAGCGCACAGCTCATCAGCAGATAGCGCGCGTTGGCGATCAGGGTGATGATGGCGACTTCCAGATAGGTGGCCCCGGCGGCAATCAGCGAGAACGCGGCGTACTCACCGGCGGAAGCATTGTTGAACAGGCTTGCGATGAACCCCTGCACCGGGGTCAGCCCGGCGGTGCGGGCCGCAATGCCCAGCGAGAACGAAACAGCAAAATAGCCCAGTGCGATGGGGACGCCGTCCCGCATTCCCTCGCAGAACACCTTGCGGCTGAACGCATAGGGCTTCTGAGTGGTTTCCATGGATGGTTGCTCCTTTCCTACTTCAAGACACAAAAATAAGTATAGCACATCCGACCGGATTTGACAAAAGAAAAAGGCTCAGCTTTTCCGTTGAAAGCTGAGCCTTTTTGTTTGATAGAAACGGGGGCGTTAATCCACCACGTCCTCGAACTGGCTGTTGTACAGGTCGGCATAGAAGCCGCCTGCCTCCATGAGCTGGTCGTGGGTGCCCTGCTCCACGATGTCGCCGTCCCGCATGACAAGGATCAGGTCGGCGTCCTTGATGGTGGACAGGCGGTGTGCGATGACAAAGCTGGTGCGGCCCTGCATCAGATGGTCCATGGCGGTCTGGATGCGCTGCTCGGTGCGGGTATCCACACTGCTGGTAGCTTCATCCAGGATCAGGATGCGGTTGTCGGCCAGGATGGCGCGGGCGATGGTCAGCAGCTGCTTCTGGCCCTGGCTGACGTTGGAAGCGTCCTCGTTCAGCTCCATCTGGTAGCCGCCGGGCAGGGTGCGGATGAAGTGGTCGGCGTTGGCGGCCTTGGCGGCAGCGATGACTTCCTCGTCAGTGGCGTCCAGACGGCCGTAGCGGATGTTCTCCATGATGGTGCCCTTGAACAGCCAGGTGTCCTGCAGCACCATGCCGAAGCCTTCCCGCAGGGCGCTGCGGTCAAAGTCCCGCAGGTCGTGGCCGTTCAGGGTGATGGAACCGGAGTCTACATCGTAGAACCGCATCAGCAGCTTGACCATGGTGGTCTTGCCGGCACCGGTGGGGCCGACGATGGCCACCTTCTGGCCGGGTTTCACGTCGCAGCTGAAGTCGTGGATGATGGTCTTTTCGGGCACATAGCCGAATTTGACATGATTGAAGGTGACCTGACCGTCGATGCAGGCAGGGTCTGCCCGGCGGGCAGAATCGGCCTTCTGGTCCTCTTCGGGCTCGTTCAGGAACTCAAAGACGCGCTCGGCAGCGGCGGCCATGCTCTGCAGCATGTTGGACACCTGCGACAGCTGCTGGATGGGCTGGGTGAAGTTCTTGACGTACTGGATGAAGGCCTGGAT
>CAKSZU010000100.1 GCA_934526125.1 uncultured Faecalibacterium sp.
CACGAAAAGACCCACCTGCCCGTCATCGTGGACCCCAGCCACGCCACCGGCAAGGCAAACCTCGTGGAGCCCATGATGATCGCCGCCGTGGCCGCCGGTGCCGACGGTCTGGAGGTGGAGGTCCACTATGATCCCCGCCACGCCTGGAGCGACGGTGCCCAGTGCCTGACCCCGGATGCCTTTGCACAGGCCATGGCCAAGTGCCGTCAGGTGGCATGGGCCATCGGGCGGGATATGTAACGCCTATGCTGGTAACGATACACGCTTCCCGCCGGATCGACGGGACCATCACCGCGCCCCCCAGCAAGAGCATGGCGCACCGGGCCGTACTCTGCGGGGCGCTGGCGCAGGGGACTTCCCACATCGGCAATCTGGCCTTCAGCAAGGATATCTCGGCCACCCTCGGGGCGGCAGACCAGCTCTGCGCCCGCGTCACTGCCGGGGACCGGGATGCCGTGGTGGAGGGCCTGGGCGGCTTCCGGCCGGTCAGCGCCCCGGTGGACTGCTGCGAGAGCGGCAGCACCCTGCGGTTCCTCATCCCGCTGGCCAGCCTCACCGGGCAGGCGGTCACCTTCACCGGCCGGGGAAGGCTCATGGAGCGGCCCCAGTCGGTGTATCAGACCCTTTACCGGCAGCAGGGCCTCCGGTTCGAGCAAAGCCCGGCGGGCCTCACCGTGGAGGGAAAACTCTCCGCCGGGGACTACGAGCTGGCGGGCAACGTGTCCAGCCAGTTCATCAGCGGGCTGCTGTTCGCCCTGCCCCTGCTGGAAGGCGGCAGCACCCTGCATCTCATCCCGCCGGTGGAGAGCCGCAGCTATATCGATATGACCCGCGCGGTGCAGAAAGCTTTCGGCGTTTCCAGCCGGTGGCTGGACGGCACCACGCTGGAGATCCCCGGCGGGCAGAGCTATCACCCCTGCGATTACACCGTGGAGGGCGATTACAGTCAGGCGGCGTTCCCGGCGGTGCTGGGGGCCGTCTGCGGCGGGGTCACCATTGCCGGTCTGCCGGAGCAGACCCTGCAGGGCGATGCCGTCATTCTGGAGATCCTGCGCCGGTGCGGGGCACGCTTTGCCCGCACGGCGGAGGGCGTCGTGTTCGAGCCTGCCCCGCTCCACGGGGTGGAGATCGACCTTGCCGATTGCCCGGACCTTGGCCCCGTGCTGATGGTGCTGGGCCTGCTGTGCGAGGGCACCACGGTCATCCGGAACGCCGAGCGGCTCCGCATCAAGGAGAGCGACCGCATTGAGGCCATGGAGACCGAGCTGCGGGCCTGCGGCGGACTGCTGGAGAGCGAGGGCGGTACCATCACGATCCACGGCTGCCGGGAGCGGCTCCATGCCCCGGCAGGGCCGCTCTCCGGCCACAACGACCATCGGGTGGTCATGAGCCTGTCCGTGCTGGCGCTGGCCGCCGGGCTGGAACTGCCCATTGCGGGCGCGGAAGCGGTGGAAAAGAGCTGGCCGGATTTTCTGGAGGCCATCCGGCCTCTGGGTGCGGAGGTGCAATATGTTGGATAAATCGAAACGGTATCTGATCGTGGGCCTGGGACTTCTGGGCGGAAAGTATGCCATGGAGCTGACGAAGGCCGGGTTCCATGTGGACGGCATCAACCGCAGCGAAGGACATCTGCAGTATGCCCTCGACCACGGCTACATCGCCAGCGGCAAGACCCATGATTTTGAGGATCTGGTCGCTCAGGCCGACTACATCATCTTCGGCCTTTACCCCACGGCCTTTCTGGAATGGTTCCGGACCTACGGCAGCCTGCTGAAAGAGGGCTGCATCTTCACCGATGTCTCCGGCGTCAAGACCGGGCTGGTGGAGCCCATCCAGGCCCTGTGCCCGGAGGGCGTGGAGTTCATTGCCAGCCACCCCATGGCCGGCCGGGAGACTTCCAGCGTGGAACACGCCGCCGAGGTGAACTTTGCCCCGGCCAACTTCATCGTGACCCCCACCGAGAAAAACACCCCGGAGGCCATCCAGTGGGCCAGGGACCTGGCCCAGGTGCTGGGCTTCAAACACATCTGCACCCTGACGGTGCAGGAACACGATAAGATGATCGGCTATGTCAGCCAGCTGTGCCATGCCATCGCCGTCAGCCTGATGTGCGCCAACGACAATACCTCGCTGTGCGAGTACACCGGAGATTCCTTCCGTGACCTGACCCGCATTGCACGCATCAACGATAAGATGTGGGCGGAGCTGTTCCTCTGGAACAAGGAAAACCTCATCTCCGAGATCGACCAGTTCGATGCCGCCCTGACCGAGATGCGCAACGCCCTTGTGGCCGATGACCGCGAAAAGCTGGAACAGATGTTCCGCCTGTCCACCCAGCGCCGCGCCGCTTTTGACAAGAAGCTTCCGGAGTGACGGAACCCGCAGACCGCCTGACACGATGAAAATGAGGTGTATGGAATGCCTAAACAGGAAGGCCAGAAATCCAAGCTGCTGGCGCTTTTGCGCATCTTTGAGCAGCAGACCGACGAAAACCACCTGCTGAATGTGCCGCAGCTGGTCGAACAGCTGGAAGCACAGGGCATCCGCTGCGAACGCAAGAGCGTATACAGCGACATCGAAGCGCTGGGGAACCTGGGCTACGACATCAAGCTGCAGCGGGGCCGCGGCGGCGGGTATTTCCTGGCCAGCCGCACCTTTGACCTGGCCGAGCTGAAGCTGCTGGTGGACGCCGTGCAGTCCAGCCGTGTGGTGTCCGGCACCACCAGCCGCCGCCTGATCCGCAAGCTGGAAAAGCTCTGCTCCAACTACGAGGGCAGCCAGCTGCAGCGTCAGGTCTACGTGGAGGGCCGCCCTAAAACCGACAGCAAGAGCCTGCTGTACAGCATCGATGCCCTGCACGAGGCCATCAACAACGGAAAAATGGTGGAGTTCCTTTACAGAAAAGCCGAGAGCCGCGAGAAAGAGAAAAGGACCGTCAGCCCGTGGCAGCTGGCCTGGGAGAACGGGTGCTACTACCTCATTGCCTTTGCCGATGAAAAGGGCATCCGCCATTACCGGGTGGACAGGATGAGCGGGGTCCGGGTGCTGGAAAAGCCCCGCCTGGGGCTGGAGCAGTTCCGGGACTTTGACCTGCCGGCCTATCTGCGCAAGCACTTCAACATGTACGGCGGGCCGGAACACCGGGTCACCCTGCGCTGCACCGCCGACCTCAAGGGTGCCATGCGGGAGCGCTTCGGCGACTCGCCGGTCTTTCTGCCGGAGCCGGAGGGCGGCTTCCATTTTGATGTGCCTATCTGTGTCAGCGATCAGTTCTACGGCTGGGTCTGCGGCTTCGGCGGCAAGGCGGAGATCACCGCCCCCGCCGAGGTGCGGCAGGGCCTCCATGACCTGACCAGCCGGATCGCGCAGGCGAACCAGTAAGAATTGAAAGGATCCTCAAACAGAAAAGGGGCTGCCGCGGCAGCCTCTTTTTGCGTGTATGGTTCAGAGTTCCGGTTCCGGAAGCTCCAGATCCTCGGGCAGGATCAGGTCCAGCAGGCCGTCCGGGTCGGAGAC
Source organism: uncultured Faecalibacterium sp. (assembly GCA_934526125.1). Lineage (GTDB taxonomy): Bacteria > Bacillota > Clostridia > Oscillospirales > Ruminococcaceae > Faecalibacterium. The sequence goes on from CAKSZU010000100.1 coordinate 3,517, forward strand.
GAGGCGGCGGCTCTGGCGGAAGATGGCCTTTTCCAGCGTGTTGCGGGCCAGACGGCCGTTGCCTGCCGTCCGGGCATCCGCGGCCTGCCAGCGGGCGTAGTAGTCCCGCAGGGGCCCGGTGCAGCCGTCGTCGAGGCGGTAGCCCTTGTTTTTGGCCAGGATCCGGGTGATCTGCAGAAGCTCGTCGGCGGTGTAGTCCGGGAACTCGATCTTGTTGGGGAAGCGGCTGGCAAGGCCGCTGTTGGCGGTGAGGAAGGCGGCCATCTCCCGGCTGTAACCGGCCAGAATGACCACCAGCTCGTCCCGGTGATCCTCCATGCCCTTGACAAGGGTGTCGATGGCTTCCAGCCCGAAGCTGTCCTGCTCGCCCCGGTAGAGGCTGTAGGCTTCGTCGATGAAGAGGACGCCGCCCAGTGCGCTTTCGATGACATGGGTGGTCAGGGGGGCAGTGTGGCCGCTGTAGCGGCCCACCAGATCGGCACGGGTCACCTCCACCAGCTGACCGCCCTTCAGGGCACCGATGGCTTTCAGATACCGTGCCACCAGCCGGGCAATGGTGGTCTTGCCGGTGCCGGGGTTCCCGGTGAAGATCATGTGCATGGAAAGGCTGCCGGTGCGGAGCCCGGCGGCGGCACGTCGCTGCTGGACCTGAAGGTTGTCCGCCAGCCCGAACACATACTCCTTGACCGGGGCAAGGCCCACCAGCTCGTCGATCTCGGCCCGGATGCTGTCCAGCGCGCCGGTGTAGGCGGCGGGCAGCAGGTCAGCCAGCGGGGCCTTCGGCCCGTCGTTGAGCCGGAAGAAAAGGCCCTCCGGCGCAGCGGTGAGGGTCACGGTGCCGGTGAGTTTTTCCTCGGTGCGCAGGCAGTATTCGCTCAGGGCCTTAAAAATACGGTCACAGCAGGCAGAGAGCCCGGCGGCCCCCTTCTGCGGGGTGCACTGGGCGGAGACATAGTCCCGCACATCGGCTCCGGCCGAAAGGGTCAGCCCCAGACGGAGACGGACTTTCTGGGCCAGAGCGTTCAGCTGCTGGGCGGCCAGCGCGGCGAGGTTCTCGCGGGTATAGGGGGCAGTCTGGCAGACATCTCCCAGCGCCGACACCATGGGGGCACCGAATTTGTCGGCCAGTGCGTCCAGACCGCCGGTGGAGAAAAAGACCAGATACTTGCCGCAGGGGTCGATGCGGCTGACGGCACCGGGGGCCAGCGCCGTACCGGCGTCCACAAGGATGCCCTCCTTGTTGAGCAGATACCGGCTGGACAGGGGGGCGCTGCCCCGGACGGCCAGATCCGACAGGGTCTTCAGGAAGCTGGGGCAGCAGCTCTCGTAATGCTCAAAGGCGAGGATCTCCCCCGGCGCGTGGAGCGCGGCATAGAGGTCCTGCAGGAACAGCTTTTCGGTGTCGGGGTTGGAATAGAGGGACAGATCCAGCGTGGTGATCCGGTCGCTCTGCAGCAGACCGCGCACCGCCATGCAGCGGGCGGTCTCTTCCAGCGCAAAGTGGCGGCCGGTGCCGGGCCCACCGGTGATCAGCAGCACGTTCCGGGCCGCCGGTGCCTCGGTACCCTGCACAAAGGGTCGGCGCATGGCCCGCACCACACTGTCCACGAAGGCGTCCTGCCCGAGAACAGTCTTTTTTACCTCGGCGGCAAGGCCCTCGAAGCTGCCCGGATGCTCTGACCCGGCATCGGCGGTGCCTTTGGCCAGCAGACCGTCCGCTTCCATGTCCCGCAGCATCCGGCGGCTGTTCTCCAGCGTTTCGGCGGCAGAGGTGTCCTGTGCCCGGAGCTGGGAGGACTGTTTCTTCAGCAGCTCGTCCAGCCGCTTCTGCTGTTCCAGCAGGGCTGCATTCAGGTCCGGCAGGGCGCTGCCGCCTGCCTTTGCACCGGGCTCCGCCGCCGGGGCGGACCGGAACTTCCCCCCGGGACCGAACACGCCGTTCATCAGGTTTTCCCAATCGTCGGTGTATGCCATAAAAGGTTCCCTCCATGCTGCTTTTTTCTCCAGTATAGTGGAGTCTGATACGTTTTGCAAGGAAAGGGTTGAAATAAAGAACAAAGTTCGTTACACTATTGTCAAACGAAAGGATGAATTGCCATGGAGCCAAGAACACCTGCTGAATGGAAGAC
>CAKSZU010000101.1 GCA_934526125.1 uncultured Faecalibacterium sp.
CCGCTGCCCCCGCAGATGCGTTGGCTCTCCCTTCGGGAGAGCTGTCACGGCTTCGCCGTGACTGAGAGGGCATGCCGTTTCCAAGGTGCAAGCAAAGACGGAGAGGGCGAGAAATCGCAAAAAAGGAGCCGCCGCACAAAATGCTGTGCAGCGGCCCCTTCCGGTTCACGGGAGATCAGCCGTTGATGATATTGGGGGTGGCGTTCTTCAGCACGACGTCGTGGCTGCCGCCCTCCACGATGGAGGTGGAGGAGACCACCGTCAGCTTGGCCTTCTGCTGCAGCTCGGGAATGGACAGTGCGCCGCAGTTGCACATGGTACTCTTGACCTTGTACAGGGTGGTCTGCACACCGTCGGCCAGCGGGCCGGCGTAGGGCACATAGCTGTCCACGCCTTCCTCGAAGCTCAGCTTGGTGGAGCCGCCCAGATCGTAGCGCTGCCAGTTGCGGGCGCGGTTGGAGCCCTCGCCCCAGTACTCCTTCATATACTGGCCGTTGATGCGCACCTTGTTCGTGGGGCTCTCGTCGAAGCGGGCAAAGTAGCGGCCCAGCATGACGAAGTCGGCACCCATGGCCAGCGCCAGGGTGACGTGGTAGTCGTGGACGATGCCGCCGTCGGAGCAGATGGGCACATAGATGCCGGTCTCCTTATAGTACTCGTCCCGGGCCTTTGCCACCTCGATGACCGCAGTGGCCTGACCGCGGCCGATGCCCTTGGTCTCGCGGGTGATGCAGATGGAGCCGCCGCCGATGCCGATCTTGACGAAGTCGGCACCCTGCTCGGCCAGGAAGCGGAAGCCCTCGGCGTCCACCACGTTGCCGGCGCCCACCTTCACGGTGTCGCCGTAGTGTTCGCGGATCCAGTGGATGGTGCGGCTCTGCCACTCGGAGTAGCCCTCGGAGGAGTCGATGCACAGCACGTCCACACCGGCCTCCACCAGAGCGGGCACACGCTCGGCGTAGTCGCGGGTGTTGATGCCGGCACCCACCACATAGCTCTTGTTGGCGTCCAGCAGCTCGTTGGCATTTTTCTTGTGAGAATCGTAGTCCTTGCGGAACACGAAATACTTCAGGCTGCCCTCGGCGTCCACCAGCGGCAGGGTGTTGATCTTGTTGTCCCAGATGATGTTGTTGCAGTCGTGCAGGGAGGTGTTCTCCGGGGCGGTGACCAGCTTCTCGATGGGGGTCATGAAGGTGGTGACGGGTGCGTCATCGGGGGTGTGGTTGACCCGGTAATCGCGGGAGGCCACGATGCCCAGCAGCTTGCCGTTCGGGGTGCCGTCGGCGGTGACGGCGATGGTGGAGTGGCCGGTGCGGGCCTTCAGCTCCAGCACGTCGTGGAGGGTGGCGGTGGGAGCCAGGTTGGAGTCGGAGACCACATAACCGGCCTTGTAGCTCTTGACGCGGCGGACCATGGCGGCCTCGCTCTCGATGCTCTGGGAGCCGTAGATGAAGGACACGCCGCCCTCCCGTGCCAGTGCGATGGCCAGCTTATCGCCGGACACCGACTGCATAATGGCGCTGACCATGGGGATGTTCATTTCCAGCGGGCAGGCTTCCTCCCCTTTGCGGTACTTCACCAGCGGGGTCTTCAGGCTGACGGCAGCAGGGACATTTTCCGCAGAGGAATAACCCGGAACAAGCAGATACTCGCCAAAGGTGCGGGAAGGTTCTTCATAGAAATAAGCCATACTCTAAACTCCTTTTTTCACAACGCAGTCCGCCGGAACGACAGTAAATCCATTTCACTTATCGTGCTTGGAACATGCTCAGAATGCTTGCACCTATTCTAACACAAACGCAGGCATTTTACAAAACAAACTTTCCAAAACAGTCCTCTGGAAAAACAGTCACTTTGTATAAGAAAACGCCGCAAAGTAACACTTTTTTCCGGAAAATCACCGGTCTGCCCTGCCCCGCTTCCCTCAGGACGCAAAAAAGCCCGTCCCGGAAAACCGGGCGGACTTTTCTGCACACGAAGCGAGATACCGCCTGTGCGGCGCAGGGCCGACGACTGTGAAGGAGAACAGCCGGAGGAGGAGAAGGGGCCCCGCACCCGATATCTCTGAACAACAAGAAGAAAAAGATTTTGATCTCAAAAAGCGTCGTACGCTTTCTGTAACCATATTGTAACTCTTTTGTTTCCGTTTTGCAAGACCTTTTTGTATTTTTTTGTAACCGAATTGAAACTTTTTATTCCTCCGGGGTACCGGAAGCAAACTCCAGATAGCACTCGAAGGCGAGGTGTTCCTCCCGGCGGCCGGCCACATACCAGCCGTCGGCCGACGGGGCGTAGAACACTTCCGCCTGCGCCCCCAGAGGGATCTCGCGGTGGTACTTGATGGAGACGAACTTCAGCGGGCCGGTCCGGAGGACTTCCAGCGGCAGGGCGTCGCAGGCGATGTCCAGATAGCTGGCGTTGTTGACATGGCCGTTGAGGTCGCACAGGGAGTAGGCCGCCGTCCGGATCCCCGCGCTGGTCAGCTCCCGGCTCTTGTGGACCAGCTGGGGCAGCTCCCCTTCCAGATCCTCGTTCCAGTAGTCCGGTGTGCGCCAGGAGGGCTGGCGGAGGATCCGCTCGTTGTCCGTGTCCACCACGATCCAGCGGCTGTCCGCAAGGGCCAGCTCCTGCCCACTCTCGTCCAGGATATGGGTCAGGCGCTTCATGGAGCCCTTCTTGCACTGCTCGCAGGCGGTGACAAGGGTCAGCTTCTCCGCCCGCAGGGGCATCCGGGTGATCTGCACGGCCTGCTTCCCCACCAGGAACGCCGTGTGGTGCGCCTTGAAGAACGCATCGTCCATGCCGTAAGCCCGGGCGTGGTCCGCCGCGGCCTGCTCAATGTAGCGGAACAGGGCGCTGGGCTTCAGCATCCGGCGGAAATCGCCGTCGCCGTTCTGTACGATGGTCTGCTCGGTGTATTGGTTCAGTTTCATAAAAAAGCCTTTCTGAAAAAAGCTGCCGCAGACAGACCTGCAGCAGCTCTGAATTTTAATATTGATTCCGGGTCTTTTTGCGCAGCTTGCGCCAGATGTTGAAGCAGGCCAGCGCCACCATGGCCAGCAGCAGCAGCAGGAAGATGACCCCGCTGCCGCCCTCGTCATAGCTCTTCATCTCGCTCCACTTGACGTCCAGCTCGTTGTTCACCTCGTCGCTCAGGGCGGTGAACACCTTTTCCTTGGCGGCAAGCTCTTCGGGCGGGTAGGCGATCTCGCTCTCCTTCAGGTCGTCGTCCAGCACCTCCCAGACGTTTTCCAGCGGGGTGGTGTAGCCGATGTACTCGGCGTTGGCCTTGCCGATATCCGTCTCGCACATGAAGTTGATGAACATCTCGGCGGCTTCCTGATGCTCGCTGGTGGCCGGGATGGCCATGCTGTCCACCGACAGCACACTGCCCTCCTCCGGGAACACCCAGGCAAGGTCGGGGTTGTCATCGATCATGGTGATGGCATCGCCGGAGTAATAGACGCCGATGGCGGCCTCTCCGCCGATCATCTTGTCGAAGATCTCGTCCATGACGTAGGCCTGCACCAGCGGCTTCTGGGCTTTCAGCTCTTCCACCACCTCGTCCACCTCTTCGGGGGACTCCGGGTTGATGCTGCGGCCGCTCTTGAAGGCGGCGATGGCGTAGGCGTCGCGGCTGTTGTTGAACATCAGGATGTTGCCCGCGTACTGCTCATCCCACAGATCTGCCCAGCTGGTGGGTGCCTTGTCCACCATGGTGGTGTTGTAGATGATGCCGGTGGTGCAGAGCATGTAGGGCACGGTGTAGGCGTTCTGCGGGTCGTAATCCGCATTGCGGTACTCCGGGTAGATGTTCCGGAAGTTGGGGATGTTGTCGTAGTTCAGGGGCTTGAGCATCCCCTCCGAGATCATCTTGGCCACCATGTAGTCCGAGGGGATGATCACATCGTAATCCGCCGCGCCGGACTTCATCTTGGCGTAAAGGGACTCGTTGGAGTCGAAGGTGGTGTAGTTGACATGGATGCCGGTGAGCTTTTCAAAGGCGTCCACCACGTCCACGCTGTCGTCCGAGCCGTTGGAGATGTACTCGCCCCAGTTGTAGACGTTCAGGGTCATGTTCTGGCCCTTGAAGCGGGTCCAGTCGTAATCGTCCGACACCGAGACCTCGTCGGTGACCTCGATGGTGCCTGCCGCAAAGGCCGGCATCACGCAGCACACGGACAAAGCCAGCGTCAGCAGGAACACTGCAAAGCGTTTCATGCCGCATCCCCCCCTCTCAGTGCCTTCTGATCCCGGCGGTAGCCCCGGCTCTCCATGGCGTTGGAGATCAGGATGATGCTCAGGATCACCACGAACATGATGGTGGACAGGGCGTAGATCTCCGGGCTGACCTTCTTGCGGGTCATGGAGTAGATGGCGATGGGCAGGGTCTCCACGGTGCCGCAGTTGAAGTAGGAGATCATGAAATCGTCGATGGAGTAGGTCAGGCAGATCAGGAAGGCCGACAGGATGGCCGGGCTGATCTCCGGCAGGATGACCTTGAAGAAGGCCTGCTTGGGGTTGCAGCCCAGATCCAGGGCCGCCTCATACAGCCTGATGTCCAATTGCTTGAGCTTGGGCGTCACGTTGAAGATGACGTAAGGCACGTTGAAGGCAATGTGCGCGATGAGCAGCGTCGGGAAGCCCATGATGGTATCCGGCAGCCAGGACACCCCCTCGGCAAAGCGCTGATACGCCACAAAGAGCAGCATCAGGGAGATGCCGGTGATGATCTCGGGGTTGACCACCGGGATATAGGTGATGTTGGTGACCACCAGACGGCTCTTCCGGCCCATGGAGGCGATGCCCAGACTGGCCGCCGTGCCCAGCACCGTGGCGATGACCGCCGAGATCAGGGCCACTTCCAGCGAGACCGCCAGAGCCCGCAGGATGGAGGAGTTGTGGAACAGGCTGGCATACCACTTGAGAGTAAAGCCCGTGAACAGCGAGTAGCCCTTGCTCTGGTTGAAGCTGAACACGATCATATAGGCGATGGGCAGATACATGAAGCAGAAAAACAGGATGATGTATGCCCGCTGCATCAGGCGCAGATGTTTCGTTTTCATCAGGACACACCCTCCATCTCATCTTCATCAAAGCTGGACGTGAAGCTCATGCAGAGCAGGACAATGATCATCAGCACCAGACTCATGGCGGAGCCAACGTTCAGGTTGTAGCTGTTGCCCAGGAACTGCATCTCGATCAGGTCGCCGATCAGCAGGTTGGAGCCGCCGCCCAGCATCCGGCTGATGACGAAGGTGGACACCGCCGGGACGAACACCATGGTGATGCCGGTGCTGATGCCGGGCACGCTCATGGGGATCAGCACCCGCAGCAGGGTCTGGGTGGTGGAAGCGCCCAGGTCCTGGGCCGCCTCCACGATGCTCTGGTCGATCTTGGTCATGCTGGTGTAGAGCGGCAGGATCATATAGGGCACATAGTTGTA
>CAKSZU010000102.1 GCA_934526125.1 uncultured Faecalibacterium sp.
AGAAGCTTTTCGGTTTTTGCGAACTTGTGATCTCGCTTTTCAGCGTTCTCACATTGGTTCTTCCCTTTCGCTTCCGCCGCCTTTCAGAAGTCATTCTTTCCGGCGGCCCTTGGCGCTCAAGTATAATACCATACTCCTGCGCCCTTGTCAACACTTTTCTGCAGATTTTTCTCTTCTTTTTGCCGCTTGAACATTTTCGCCAGTTTTTCTCCTCATTCCGACCCCTTTTCGACAGTTCCTTTCCTTATTATATATAGGAATGCCCCGGAAGGCCTTTTGCTCCCGGGGCATCGATCAATTCTTATCTTCCTGTTTCATCTGGTGCAGCGTCAGTCCGACCGCCAGTGCAAGCATGGGCAGCACAGAGATCAAGCCGATGGGCATGGGGCCCAGCACATTATAATATGCATCTGCCGGGGTGACCAGAACCTGCGGCAGTGCCGCAATGGCGTTGAATGCACCATGTGCAATGGCAGGCACCCAGATACAGCCTGTTTTCTCGTAGAGGATATCCAGCAGGGTGTTCAGGGCAAAACAGACCACGCACCACACTACAAGACCCAGCACCGGTGCGCCCAGATAGTTTGTGCCATACTCGTAACCCACCAGCAGCATCAGCGGCCAATGCCAGACACCCCACACAATACCGCCCAGCAGACGGCCATTCAGCAGACCGAACCGCTCCTTCAGGCGGGGCATCATATAGCCGCGCCAGCCGGCTTCCTCACCCATGGCAGGGACCGCATTGATGAGCGGTGCCAGCGTGACTGCCATCAGCCCGTTTTGCAGCAGATAGCTGAAGGTGGAGACCCCCAGCTCGCTGCGCAGCGTCCGGGCGTCCATCTCACCGCCGTAGGCGGCTACCAGCCAGCTGCCGGAGAGATCCAGCCGGGACGGGAACACTGCAAAATACAGCACCGCACCCAGCAGGGTGAACACCGCCGGGCCGAACCATGCCGCCAGCAGATACTTGCCGTTGCCTTTCAGGCGGTGCTTCCAGCCGATGCCAACAGGCTGGCGCAGAAACACTTTTTGCACCAGCAGCACAGCCAGCAGCGGGCAAAACATGGTGCCGATCAGCGCCAGCTGATACAGCACAGCATTCTTCTGCTGGAGCAGAGCCATGCAGCCGCCCACCTGACACAGCCACGCCAGACCAAAAGCAATCAGGAAATAAAGGGAAAAGCCCTGCTTTTCTTTTGTACTCATACAAACTTCACCGCCGTTCCATAAGCGATCACTTCCGCTGCGCCCTGCATGACACTGGCCGAGGCGTACCGCATCCCGACGACCGCATCCGCACCCAGTGCTTCGGCATCCTTGACCATGCGGCCGGTCGCGATCTGCCGGGCCTCGGTGAGCATATCGGCATAGTCGGTCACCTCGCCGCCCACCAGGGTGCGGAAGCCCGCCATCAGATCATGGCCGAAGTTTCGGCTCTGCACCGTGCTGCCGCGCACGACACCCAGCGCTTCCAGTTTTTTGCCCGGGACTTCGTTAATAGTTACGATAAGCATCTTCTTCTCCCTTTCCGATCTCTTCGATCCGGTCAATGAGTACTTTCACCGTGCCGACGATGCACCCCGCCGGGATGCCGAACAGTACGATGAGCAGCGGCAGCGGCGGGGTATCCTGCGGGTCGGTATAAAACGCCCACGCCATGGTCGCAATGGCAAAGACCATCAGCGCCACAAAGATCGCCGCACCGATGCAGGCACCGCGGATCCGCTCTGCCTTCCGGTCGGTCCGCTCAATGTTCACAAAGGTCACCCCCTGTTCCTCTTTTGCGGTCAGGCGCGCCAGCGTCTGTTCCACATTCAGTTCATTGAGGCTGCCGGATTCTCCACGGAGCAGTTCGCAGAAACCGATGGCTTCCTCCAGATCCTTGCGGCGGGTGTTCAGACGTTCCAGCTGGAGGGACATTCCCTCCGCCAGAGTCCGCTGCCCATCCAGCATCTCCCGGATCTCCGCCAGCGGCACATCCAGTTTGCGCAGCAGCTTGATCCGGCGCAGGCGCTCCACATCCGCCTGCGAGTAGCTGCGGTAGCCGTTGCCCGGCTCCCGGCAGGGGCGGATGAGCCCTTCCTCCTCGTAAAAGCGGATATTCTTCTTGGTCACGCCCACAGCAGCTTCCACTTCGTTGATCTTCATGGCTCCGGTCTCCTCCTTACACGCACATCTTACACCTTCCAGAAAGGGGAAGGTCAAGTGTTTTTTGCAAAAAATCCCCCAGTCTGCTTCGCAGACAGTCCCTTTGGGGAGGGGGCCTTTCGGATGCGAGACTGAGGGAGTATTTTATCTTAGAAATAGCACTTGATCTGGAACCGGTCGGCGCTGTCCTGCTTTTTCTCCACCACAATATGCTCATGGTTGAAATCGAAGTGTACCGGTGTACACAGATCGGTGTTGCGGGTCAGGCGGAGAAGCTCTTGCACCCGCTTTTTCTCCTCCGGGACATAGAACAGATAGCTGACGCCCTCCTTTTTGGCGCGGCCGGTGCGGCCGATCCGGTGGGTGTAATGTTCGTTGTCCCCGGGTACATCATAGTTGATGACCGCATCCACGTCCGAAACATCGATGCCGCGGGCGGCCACATCCGTGGCGACCAGGATCGCCAGCTTGCCGTCCCGGAAATTCTGCATGATCTGATTGCGCTCCTTCTGGGAGAGGTCGCCATGGAGGCAGTCCACCGAGAAGCCCAGCCGGGCCAGCTGATTTGCCAGCGTAGCGGTGTTGAACTTGGTATCACAGAACACCATGACCCGCTTATACCCTTCCCCGATGATGATCTGGGCCAGGTCGGACAGCTTGTTGCGGCCGGAGGTCTCCAGCATATACTGGGTGATCTTGGGCTGGCTCTCCTCTTTGGGCTGCACCGTGATCTCCTCGGCGTTGTGTTGGTACAGCCAGCCGATGTCCATCACTTCCCGGCTGATGGTGGCCGAGAACATGGACAGGGCCTTGCGGTTCTTCATCAGCTCGATGATGTGCCGCACATCTTTATAGAAGCCCATATTGAGCATCTCGTCCGCTTCGTCCAGCACGATCTGCTCCACCTGAGACAGATCGATGCTGTGGTGCTTGTAATGGTCCATCAGGCGGCCCGGAGTCGCCACCACGATCTGGCAGCCCTCGGCCAGGCGCTTTGCCTGCTTTTCCATATTGGCTCCGCCGTACACGCAGGCCACCTGCACCTCCGGCATGAAGAAGGTCAGTTCGGTCAGTTCCTCGGCGATCTGCTGGGCCAGCTCACGGGTCGGGGCCAGGATGACCGCCTGCGGCAGCTTCTTCGCCGGGTCGATGTGTTCCGCCACGGGGATGCCGAAGGCACAGGTCTTACCGGTGCCGGTGGGGGCCTTGGCGATCACGTCCCGGCCCGCCAGCATCACGGGGATGGTCTTTTCCTGGATCTCGGTCATCTCCGCAAAGCCCATCCGCTCCACGGCCTTGTGGATGGCTTCGCTGCACTGCAATTCACTGTAAAGCATCGTTCTGATTTCTCCGTTCCTTTCAACACTGTTTTCCTCAGTATACCATGAAACACGGCACTTGTCAGTATCGCAGGGCCAGAAATCAGCGCAGTTATTGCTGCTGCATGGAAAGGTCGGTTTGCCATAGATCCGCATACAAAAAGAGCCGCACCCCTTGCGGGGCACGGCTCTTCGGTCAGGTTCTATGTATGCGCTCAGGCCGTCTCTTCGGCGTTCTTGGCAGCAGCACGGCCGACCTCAAGCTTCTGCTTGAAACGGCCGCTGGCCTTGAAGCCGGGGATGGAGGTGGACTCCAAGCGGCTGGAGACCTTGGTCTTGGGGTTGGTGTAGGCCTTCGGCTTGCGGGGACGCATCTCAAAGCGGCCAAAACCGGCAATGGTCACCTTCTCGTCTGCACGCAGGCAATCGGCGATCTGATCAAACAAAGCGTCCATCGTGGTCTCGACCTGTGCTTCGGTAAAGCCGGTCTTACGTGCCACGGTCTCAATCATCTGGGAACGAGTCATGCTATCGATATCCTCCTGGAACGTCCAAAAGTAACGTCTTTTGGCAAATTTTGCGTTGTTGAGTATAACAAATGCGGCCCCTCATTACGAGGGATTGCGCACGAAACGCATTCATTTGCGCACGAAGCAACTTCTGGCATTTTATTTTTTATGATACAGCGTTGCAATATCCACCAGAGGGATATTCTTGAGCTCGTGTTCGCTGCGCAGGCAGTCCACCAGCGCATTGGCCGTATCCACGGCGGTGATGCAGGGGATGCTCAGCTCCACGGCCTTGCGGCGCAGGCGGACAGAGTCCCGTCTGGGGTCGCGGCCCTTGGCGCTGGTAGAGAACACATAGTCCACCAGACCGCTCTGGAGCAGATCCACGATGTTGGGCGACTCGCCGGAGATGTTGCGGACCTCGTTGCAGGGGACCATGTGCTTGTTGAGCCATGCACAGGTGCCGGAGGTGCCGTAGAGCTTATAGCCCATGCTCTTGAGCTTCCAGGCGATGTCCACAAACTCGGGCTTGTCGCTGTCCTTCACGGTGAAGATGCAGCAGGAAGCCGGGCCGGGGGTCTTGAAGGTGTAGCCCGCACCGATCAGGCCCTTGAGCAGGGCGTCGTGGAAGTTGGGGGCAATGCCCAGCACCTCGCCGGTGGACTTCATCTCGGGGCCGAACTGGGTATCCACGCCGTGCAGCTTTTCAAAGCTGAACACGGGCACCTTGACGGCCACATAGGGGGCATTGGGGTGCAGACCGGTGCCGTAGCCCATATCGGTCAGCTTCTCGCCCAGACAGCAGCGGACGGCCAGATCCACCATGGGCACACCGGTGACCTTGGAGATGTAGGGCACGGTACGGGAAGAGCGGGGGTTGACCTCGATGACGTAGACCTTGCCGTTGGAGACCGCATACTGCACGTTCACCAGACCGGTGACGTGGAGTTCGCGGGCAAAGCGGCCGGTATAATCCACCATGGTGTCGATCTCGGCCTGGGTCAGATGCTGGGCCGGGTAGACACAGATAGAGTCGCCGGAGTGGACACCGGTGCGCTCCACCTGCTCCATGATGCCGGGGATCAGGAAGTTCTCGCCGTCGCAGATGGCATCCACTTCGCACTCGGTGCCCAGAATGTACTTATCCAGCAGCACAGGGTGATCCATGTCCACATGCTCGGTGATGACGCCCATGTACTCGATGACGTCCGCCTTGGTGTAGGCCACGATCATGTTCTG
>CAKSZU010000103.1 GCA_934526125.1 uncultured Faecalibacterium sp.
CCGATGCCCTGCGTACTTACCTCACCGGCTACTTTGCCGGGGCGTCCCCCCTGCCGGACCCGGCGCTGGGGGTGCGCTTCGTGCCCTGCACCACCGTGGCCGGGCACTGCCTTCTCCCCGCCGTCCCGGCCCGCCTGCCGCCCTCTTCCGCCCCCCTCTACGCCGCCTTCGCCGACCTCCCCCCTCCCCCCGAGGGCTGGGAGGTGCTGGTGGCCCTCTCAGGTTCGTTCCACGTCAACGGCATGCCCTCTCCGTCAGCGCAAAGCGCTGACACCTCTCCCAAAGGGAGAGGCAATTGCGGCTCTATCTTCAGCTTCAGCTGAATCCAAAGCCGCCAGCAGCTTAACCGTAAGTTTCAGCTATCCTTTCAGATGCCACCAGCTCAACCGTCAGCTCCTGCTTCCCTTGAATATGCGTCGGCTCTCCCTTCGGGAGAGCTGTCACGGCGTAGCCGTGACTGAGAGGGCATGCCGCCCTCGGGGAGCCGCTTCTGACTGAGAGGGCATGCCGCCCTCGGGGAGCCGCTTCTGACTGAGAGGGCATGCCGCTGACCGTCCCATCAAGAAAGGAGGATCCTTCTCTTGCATCGTCTGATCGAACTTTTTTGCCGCCTGCGCCTGTTTCTCCTCTGCCCCGGGGCCGCCCACTACATCGGCGGCGGGCCCAGCATGCCCCCGCCGCTGACACCGGAGGAGGAAAAGTGCCTGCTGACCCGGATGATGGCGGGCGATGCCGCCGCCCGGGATGAACTCATCACCCACAACCTGCGGCTGGTGGTCTACCTCGCCAAAAAGTACGAAGCCAGCGGCGTGGCGCAGGAGGACATGATCTCCATCGGCACCATCGGGCTCATCAAGGCAGTGAACACCTTCACCCCGGACCGCAACATCAAGCTGGCCACCTACGCCAGCCGCTGCATCGGCAACGAGATCCTGATGTACCTGCGCAAAAGTTCCAACCGTCGGCAGGAGGCCAGCATCGACGAGCCCCTGAACGTGGACGGCGACGGCAACGAGCTGCTGCTCTCGGACGTGCTGGGCAGCGACGAGAATCAGGTGGGGCTCCGGCTGGAACAGGCCGCCGAGCGGGACACCCTGCGCCGGTCTGTGGCCCAGCTCCCCCCGCGGGAGCGGCAGATCATGGAACTGCGCTTCGGCCTGACCGACGGCATCGAGCGCACCCAGAAAGAAGCCGCCGACGCCCTCGGCATCAGCCAGAGCTACATCTCCCGCCTCGAAAAGCGCATCATCCGCCAGCTGAAAGAGGTGCTGGAGAGGGAGTGAGATGCCCTCTCAGTCTCGCTGACGCTCGCCAGCTCCCCCAAAGGGGGAGCCTATTGCGGCCCGGCCTCCAACACCAGCTGAATCCAAAAGCTCAACCGTCAGCTTCAGTTATCCCCGTAGATGCGTTGGCTCTCCCTTCGGGAGAGCTGTCACGGCTTCGCCGTGACTGAGAGGGCATGCCGCTCTCGGGGAGCCGCTTCTGACTGAGAGGGCATGCCGTTCCCGGGGAGCCGCTTCTGACTGAGAGGGCATGCCGCTCCCGGGGAGCCGCTTCTGCCTGAGAGGGCATGCCGCTTACCTCCAACATCTCCCATGTATGTTTCTTCGCTTCCCTGCCCACACTCCCGGTAAGTTCAGACGAAACCGGAGGTTCGGGGGATGTACAACAAAGTGGAACTGTGCGGGGTGGACACGGCCCGGCTGCCGGTGCTGTCCGAGGCCGAAAAGCGGCAGCTGCTCACCCGGGCCCGGGCCGGGGATGCCGCCGCCCGTCAGGCCATGATCGAGGGCAACCTGCGGCTTGTCCTCAGCGTGGTGCAGCGGTTCGCCCAGCGGGGCGAGAACCTGGACGATCTGTTTCAGGTAGGGTGCATCGGGCTCATCAAGGCCATCGACAACTTCGACCCGGCCCAGCCGGTGCGGTTTTCCACCTACGGTGTGCCCATGATCATCGGCGAGATCCGGCGCTTTCTGCGCGACAACAACACCCTGCGGGTCAGCCGCAGCCTGCGCGACACCGCCTACAAGGCCATGCAGGCCCGGGAAACGCTGGAAAAACAGCTCTGCCGCGAGCCCACCGTGGACGAGATCGCCCGTCAGGCCGGGCTGACCCGCGGCGAAGTGAGCGCGGCGCTGGAATCGGTGGTGGAGCCCCTGAGCCTGGAGGAACCGCTCTACACCGACGGCGGGGATGCGCTGTACGTCATCGATCAGGTGCGCGACCCCGACGGCGAGGACAGCTGGATCAGCGGGCTGGAGTTCCGGCAGACGGTGGCCGGCCTGACCCCGCGGGAGAAGCGGATCATGGAGCTGCGCTACCTCAAAGGCCAGACCCAGATGGAAGTCGCCCGGGAGATCGGCATCAGCCAGGCCCAGGTCTCCCGGCTGGAAAAGGCCGCGCTGGAACAGTTCCGCACCCATAAGTAACGCAAAAAAGGGGCTGCGGCAGCCCCTTTTTGCTATCTGCGGCGGTATTTGCGCCGGGTGGCTGCGCCGCCCCGCAGATGCCGCTCGGCCTTGTTGCGGGCCAGCACCGCCTGCACCCGGGCGAACAGGGCCGGGTCCACGGTGCGCAGCCGGGTGGAAACGTCCTTGTGCACCGTGGACTTGCTGCACCCGAATACCCGGGCCGCCGCCCGCACCGTGGCGCTGTGCTGCGCAATGTATTCTCCCAGCAGCGCGGCCCGCTGCTCCGGTTCCAGTTTCATCTGCCCATGCCTCCCCCTGCTGCCGCCGCATTCCGAATTGGTTTTCCCTAAAAAATATGAGGCCGCGCCCGGCAATATGCCCGCCGGGGCTTGACTTTTGACCGCTTGCCGCTATACTGGGAGCTGGACATAAAAACAGGGGCGCCGAATGGCTGAGATCCGCATCCTGCGGAGTACCCTTGAACCTGATCCGGGCAATGCCGGCGTAGGTAGTTTGCGAAAGGTCCGCCTTTTTTCACAAACGAACCCCGTGCGCCTGCCTTTCCGGCAGACGCATTTTGTTTTTGTGTACTATTTGTACGAGAAGAGGAATCTCCATGTCACAATCCTACTCCAAGACCCGCGTCCTTGTGGAATGCGCTCTGATGATCGCCGTCGGCACCGTGCTGAGCAATATCAAGTTCTTCACCCTGCCCAACGGCGGCAGCATCACCCTGCTGAGTATGCTGCCCTTCGTGCTGGTGTCCTTCCGCCACGGCATCAAGTGGGGCCTGTTCACCGGCTTTGTCAACGGCATCCTGCAGATCCTGCTCGGCGGCGGCCTCTGGGCACCCCCGACGCCCACCTTCCTGGCCTATCTGGGCGAGGTGCTGCTGGACTACATTTTCGCCTTCATGGCTCTGGGTCTGGCTCAGTTCTTCGCCCGCCCCTTCAAGAACCGGGTGGCAGGCGTCGCTGTGGGCACCTTCATGGCCGGTTTCCTGCGGTTCCTGTGCAGCTTCCTGTCCGGCGTCCTGGTCTGGGGCAACCTGAACGAGGGCCTGCCCGCCTGGACCTACAGCCTGGTGTACAACGGCAGCTATATGCTCCCCGAGACCCTGCTGACCATGGTGGCCGCCGTCCTGCTGTGCCGTGTGGCTCCGCAGCTCTTTGACCGCCAGTCCGCAAAGGCCTGATTTCCCCTGACAGCACAAAGATCCCCCTCCCGGACCGCTCTGGCCCGGAAGGGGGATCTTTTTTGTTATGAAGAATATTTTTTCAGGTGCGCCGCTGTGGGTGCGGTGCAGGTCAATTATCCTTCCATTTTTGCATGGATATCATCTATCGCAAGGCCTGGGGCTGGGCGACTACATCGTGGAACACTATGGCGGAAAGATCGTCTGCAGGATGATGGACCGCACTCCGGAGTCCTTTGACCGCATTGTATACAAAGACGCCACATGGCGCAGCCGGGTCAATCAGGACAAGTGCATGATCGGCCGCCACCGGAACTTTGACCTGTTCAAGCGGACAGATATGTACGTCTGGCACGGCATCGCCAGCTCCACAGAAAAGAAGCTGGCAAAGCACATCAACGAGTGGAAAGCAAAGGGCTATGTCTTTACCTACAAGGTGTTCCCCAACATGGGCCACGGTACGCTGGCGGGCGAACACCCGAAGCAGTTTGTATTGGAAGTGCAGGCGGCACACCGGCAAAGCCTGTCACCCGGAGTATGAGAAGCAAAACCATAGCGGAGAGCTATCACCAGAGAGGAATCGAATCATGCGTGTAAAAACACTGGATGAAAGCGTGATCGGCCAGATTGGACACGCATTTGGCTATTACGACTACGGAATCGAAACCGGCCTTGTCTCGCTGTTTTCTGGCCGGGATGACGTGGCCGCCTACATCTGCGGCTATGTGTGTGCCGCATTGCAAAGCGGCCTGCTACACACGGTCGGAGAAGGCAAAGAAGCATTCATTGCCTATAAATGTCCCGGCGAAAGAGCCAGCCTGCGGGCGGTATGGCCGTTGCTGAAAGCCGTGTGCCAGTCCATGAATCTTTCCCAGATGCTGCGCTTTGTCCGGCTGATGCAGACGGCCGGGCCGGGGACTGAAGATCAGTTCAAAAAGGCAAAGGAGCAATGCATTTTTGTGGGCATGGTCTGTGTGCTGGAGCCGTATCAGGGGCAGGGGTATATGCGCAGGCTGCTGGAACTTGCGTTTGCCGAGGGCGACCGTCTGGGCGTTCCGGTGATTCTTGAAACCGATGCCGTTTCCAAATGCGACAAATACGTTCACCTTGGCATGGAGCTTGTCCTGACAAGGGACCTTGGCGAGTACGGCAAAATTTATGATCTGATCCGCTACCCGGCTGGCAAGGGCAGCGTACCGGAAAAGCCTTAAAACGGTGGGAGGGATTACAATGAACCAAGCGAAAACCCAAAAACAGAGCTGGACGGCAGCCCTCGCAAGGGCGGCATGACAACGGCTCCCAATCTGGAAGCTGTTGTTAAACTGGGCGAATCGCTCTGATTCTGAAAACAAAAGAACATTACATTCCATGCGGGCAGCCACAAAACGGTTGCCCGCTATTTTTGTATATAGAAAAGGAAAAGCACCGTACTTCCAACGAAGTACAGTGCTTTTTTG
>CAKSZU010000104.1 GCA_934526125.1 uncultured Faecalibacterium sp.
GACATCCGCCGCAAGATCAGCACCTTCTGCAACGTGCAGCCGGAGTGCGTCATCGAGAACCTGACCATGCCCAGCCTGTACCAGTGCCCGCTGATGCTGCACACCAACGGTCTGGACGACGTGGTGGTGAACAAGCTGAAGCTGGACGTTCCCCCCGCCGACCTGACCGAGTGGAAGCAGGTGGTCTCCCGCATCGCCACCCGCAGCAAGACCTGCACCATCGCCCTGGTGGGCAAGTACGTCAAGCTCCACGACGCCTACCTCTCGGTCATGGAGAGCCTGTACCACGCCGGCTTTGAGAACGACAGCCAGGTCGAGATCAAGTGGGTGGAGAGCGAGGACCTGACCGATCAGGAAGCCTGCCGCCAGATCTTCTCGGATGTGGACGGCATCATCGTGCCCGGCGGCTTCGGCGACCGCGGCATCGAGGGCATGATCCAGGCTGCCCGCTACGCCCGCGAGAACCAGATCCCCTACTTCGGCATCTGCCTGGGCATGCAGATCATGGTCATGGAGTTTGCCCGGGGTGTGCTGGGCTATGCCGACGCCAACTCCAGCGAGTTCACGCCGGACGGCAAGCACAACGTCATCGCCCTGATGGCCGACCAGCAGGGCAATATCCCCAAGGGCGGCACCATGCGTCTGGGCAAGTATCCCTGCGCCGTCAAGCCCGGCACCAAGATGGCCGAGTGCTACGGCGAGGCCGAGATCTGGGAGCGCCACCGCCACCGCTACGAGTTCAACAACGACTTCCGTCAGGAGATGGAGGATGCCGGTCTGGTCATTTCCGGCACCAGCCCGGACGGCCGTCTGGTGGAGACCGTGGAGCTGCCCGGCCGCGACTTCCATCTGGGTGCCCAGTTCCACCCCGAGTTCAAGAGCCGTCCCAACCGCGCACATCCCCTGTTCAAGGGCTTCATCGCAGCGGCCCTCAAGTTCCGTGCCGCACAGCAGCGCAACATGATGCACGTCTGAGCGCCGTGACCGGGACTTCCCTGTAAACATAAACGCACAACACCCCGCCTGTCAGGGTCCGCAAAGGGCCTGACAGGCGGGGTGTTTCTCTGTTATTGGTTTTTCGGGGTTCAGCGCTTCCGCTTCCGGGCCAGCTCTTCAATGCGGGCGATCTGGTCATCCGGCGTGGTGCAGGTACCCACGGGGTAGACCTTCTTGTGGTTGGAGCCGTGGAAATCGGTGCCGCCGGTGTGGATCAGCCCATACTGCTCGCAGAGGGCGACGCACTCGGCCCGGTCCTCGGGGCTGTTGCTGGGGTGGTCGATCTCGATGCCGTCCACAGCACCCTCCTTGACCAGCTCCCGCAGCAGCGGCATGCTCTTGTAGACCGTGGGGTGGGCAAACACCACCACGGCACCCGCCGCGCGGGCCGTTTCCAGCACCTCCCGCACCGGGATGTATTCCGGCGAGTGGAGCACGATGCCCCGGGGGTTCCATCCGAAGAGCTTCGAGTAGGTCTCGCCGTAGATGCCCTGCGCAAGGCCCAGCTCGCACAGCGCCTGCATGATGCCGCTCTTGTAGAGGACGCCGCTGTCCCGGGCGTATTCCAGCGCCTGTTCGGTGCGGAACTGGGGGTAGATGGCTTCCAGCTCCCGGGCGCTCTGCAGGCAGCACTCGTTCCGGCGCTGCCGCATGATGTCGCAGTGGCGGCGGAGAGCCTCGCTCTCCGGGTCGGGCCAGAAGGCCAGCAGATGCACCCGGTGGCTGCGCTCGTAGTCGTAGCCGGTAAGCTCGGTGGCCGGGATGAGCTTTACCCCATCCTGCACCGGGTGGTCATAGGCATACTGCACACTGCGCAGGGTGTCGTGGTCGGAGACGGCCATAGTGTCCAGCCCCACCCGGGCCGCCATCAGCGGCAGCCGGGCAACGGGGACCGAGCCGTCCGAATAAGTCGAATGATTGTGAAGATCGCCGGGCATGGTTTTACCTCTTATAGAAATTGATCAGGCAGCCGTCCGCCAGGATCTGACGCTCATCCGGCGTCAGAGGGGCCATATAGAGGGTGAAGGGCTTTGCAGTATCTTTTCCCAGCACATAGGCCGGGATGTCCTGCAGGTCGCCCTGCAGGGCTTTGCGCACGTCCGGGATGAGGATGTAGTCCCCCAGCCCGAAGGGGGCAGCGCCGTTCAGCTGCAGGGGCAGCATGCCCCAATTGATCAGGTTGGAGCGGTAGCGCTTGGTGGCGTACTCATTGACGATATTGGCACCGGCCCCCAGCACACGCTGGCAGGACGCCGCCTGCTCGCGGGCCGAGCCGTCGCCGGGCTTGACCGCAAAGATGGTGGACGCGATCTGGACGTCCTCCCACTGCAGGGCCTCGCAGCCGGGCACGGCATGGATCTTTTCCAGCAGGGCGGCATCGGCGGCCCCGGCACGGCGGGCGTTCTCCTCGGCCTGCACGGCCTTGGCACGGCCCACATAGGCCGGGTCCTTCCGGCTGAGGGTGAACTCGGCCAGACCCAGCGGGTTGGAGCGGTAGGACGAGGTCTCGCCGGAGGGGATCAGCTCATCGGTGGTGGTCACCGGGTCGGTGATGTAGGAGGCCACCTTCAGCAGCAGATTGTCCCCCAGCGGGGCGATCTCGGGCCAGTCCTTGATGTTGGGGCCCAGCTTCAGCAGGGCGTCGTAATCGCCGCGGCCGAAGCCCTGATAGACCCGGGTGTCGTAGCTGGAGGAATCGTAGTGATACTCCGGCACGGTGGGGTCATAGTCGATGTCGGTGGCGGGGGTCAGGATGCCGCCGTTGGCGGTGGTGGCCGCAATGCTGCGGGCATCCATCAGGGCCACCCCGGCCAGCTGGCCGCTGCCGGGCTTGGAGCCCTCGCGGCTGGGGAAGTTGCGGGTGGTGTGGCGGATGGACAGTGCCCCATTGGAGGGTACATCGCCTGCGCCGAAGCAGGGGCCGCAGAAGGCGGTGCGGATGGTGGCACCGGCCGCCATCAGGTCGGTCAGGATGCCGGTGCGGCTCAGCTCCATCATGATGGGCTGGCTGCCGGGGTAGACGCTGAGGGCATAGTCGCCGCAGCCGCCGGTGTGGCCCTTGAGAATGGCAGCAGCCTCGTAGATGCTGTCATACAGACCGCCTGCGCAGCCTGCAATGACGCCCTGATCCACCCGGAGCTTTCCGTTCTCGATCTTGCTGCACAGGTCCAGCTTCACATCGGTGCGGCCCACCAGCTTCTGGACATTCTCCTCGCAGTCGTGCAGGATGTCGGTCAGGTTGGCGTTCAGCTCCTCGATGGTGAAGGCGTTGGAGGGGTGCATGGGCAGGGCGATCATGGGGCGGATCTTCGACAGGTCCACCTCCACCACGCCGTCGTAATAGGCCAGCTCTGCCGGGTGCAGGGGCTTGTAGTCCCCTGCCCGGCCGTGTACGGTCAGGAACTTCCGGGTGGTCTCGTCGGTCTCCCAGATGGAGGACAGGCAGGTGGTCTCGGTGGTCATGGCATCGATGGCGTTGCGGGTGTCCTGCCGCAGGGAAGCGATGCCGGGGCCCACGAACTCCATGACCTTGTTCTTGACGTAACCGCTTTTGAACAGCTCTCCCACCAGGGCAATGGCCACATCGTGGGGGCCGCAGCCTGCAGGCAGGCTGCCGGTCAGGGAAATGGCCACCACGCCGGGGCGGGCCACATCGTAGGTGCGGCCCAGCAGCTGCTTGGCCAGCTCACCGCCGCCCTCGCCGATGGCCATGGTGCCCAGGGCACCGTAGCGGGTGTGGGAGTCGGAGCCCAGGATCATCTTGCCGCAGCCCGCAAAGCGCTCCCGCATGTACTGGTGGATGACGGCCATGTGGGGCGGCACAAAAATGCCGCCGTACTTCTTTGCCGCCGAAAGACCGAAGCGGTGGTCATCCTCGTTGATGGTTCCGCCCACTGCGCACAGGCTGTTGTGGCAATTGGTCAGCACATAAGGGATCGGGAACTTTTCCAGACCCGAAGCCCGGGCCGTCTGGATGATGCCCACAAAGGTGATGTCGTGGCTGGCCATGGCATCGAATTTGATCTTCAGGTTTTTGTCATTGCCGCTGGTGTTGTGGGCCGTCAGGATGCCATAGGCCATGGTCCCCTGCTCCGCCTTTGCCATCTGGTCGGCAGACACGCCCTTCGCGGCCAGCACCGCTGCCGCATTGCCGTCCGCCGGGATCCACTCTCCCCGCAGGTAATAGGCACCCGTGGGGCTGCACTTGATCGATTCCAACATTTTCCTTTTCCCCTCTCTTACGTTGCAATTTGCAAAAAGGGGCTGTGCCCTCTCAGTCTCGCTTCGCTCGCCAGCTCCCCCAAAGGGGGAGCCAACGCATCTCCAAGGCCAGCAGAAGCTGAATCTTGGAGAGCAATTGCCTCTCCCTTCGGGAGAGGTGGCATTGCGTCAGCAATGACGGAGAGATCAACAGCCCCCATCTTATTTAGTCAAACAGCATGTCGTGGATGGCGCTGACCGCCTTGTCAGCGTCCTCACGGTTGATGATGCAGGAGATCTTGATCTCACTGGTGGAGATCATCTTGATGTTGATGTTGTTGTTGGACAGGGCCTCGAACATCTTGGAGGCCACGCCGCTGTGGCTCTGCATACCGGCGCCCACGATGGACACCTTGGCGCAGGTCTCGTCACAGGTGATGTCCGGGAACTTGCCGTTCTCCTTCAGCACACGCAGGGCGGTGTCAGCCTCGCCCTCAGCGCAGGTAAAACTGATATCCTTCTTGCCGTCGCGGCCGGTGGACTGCAGGATGATGTCCACATTGATGTTCTTCTGGGCCAGCAGGCCGAAGATCTTGAAGCTCGTGCCGGGCTCATCGGGCACGTTCAGAATCGTGATAACAGCAACGTCGGTGTCCTTTGCAACACCCTTGATCAGCATACCTTCCATATCCTTTGTAACCTCCTTGACCACTGTACCGGGGACGGGATTCAGGCTGGACAGAACTTCCAGCTCCACGTTATACTTCTTTGCCAGCTCCACGCTGCGGTTGTTCAGCACCTGTGCGCCCAGAGATGCCAGCTCCAGCATCTCGTCAAAGGTGATCTC
>CAKSZU010000105.1 GCA_934526125.1 uncultured Faecalibacterium sp.
TTCAGCGTTGCCACGATCTCCGGGGCGCTGGTGCCGGTGTACACCGGCGGATAATGCAGGAACACCAGCTTTTCCAGCCCGGGCTCGGCGGCGTCCAGACTCATCTTCAGCCGCCCGATCTCCCGGTTCATGACTTTTTCATCGTGGGGCTCCCCCACATCGAACAGCCACCCCCGGGTACCGCACAGCGCATAACCCTCCACCGAATAGGAGTTGTTGTGCAGGATGTGCAGGGTATCGAACCCCTCTGCCTTGAGGTAGGCGTTCATCTTGTTGGCCGTGGTCCACCAGTAATCGTGGTTGCCTTTCATGATCAGCTTCTGGCCCGGAAGCTGCTGCAGGAACGCAAAGTCCCTGCGGGTATCGGTCAGGCGCATGGCCCAGCTGATATCCCCCGCCAGCACGATAGTGTCCTCGGGTTTGATCAGCCTGCGCCAGTTGCGCTCCAGCCGCTCCAGATAGCCATCCCAGCCGGGGAAGATGTCCATAGGTTTGGATGCCCCCAGCGAGAGATGGGTGTCTCCAAGCACATAAAGTGCCATTCCTGTTCTCCTGTTCTATCGCAAGACTAGAAATTAGCGTAACCATAACAGCAGGTCTGCGATATGCAAACCCACGTTGCTGCTGTTGCATGAAAAAGCTGGTTTGCCATAGCGTCCTGCAGAAACTTATTCCTGATAGCTCAGGGCTACCTGGGCGATCTGCTCCGGGTCGATCACGGTATCAAACCGCTCCGCCTTCTGCCGCAGGGCAGCGAGGCTGGCCGGTGCCTTGCGGCCCGTGGCAGCTTCCAGCTGCTGCATGGCTTCAAAGTCGTTCTGCGGGGCAGTATGGCCCAGTGCCTCCAGCACACTGCGGGGAAACTTGTAGGGAGATGCCGTGGAAAGCACCACCATCGGCACACCCTGCCGCCTGTGCTGTGCAGCCACATGGAACGCCACCGCGGTGTGGGTATCGCAGAGATAGCCGTCCTTCTCGTAGCGGGCACGGATCTCCCCTGCCACTTCGTCCTCGCTGCTCCAGCCGCAGGCGAAACTCTTCTGGATCGTCCTGATGGTCTCGGGCCGGACGGTATAGCTTCCGGTCTCGGACAGGCTCTTCATCAGCCCGGCCACCTCGGTGTCGCTGCCGGTCACATGGTACAACAGGCGCTCCAGATTGGAGGACACCAGAATGTCCATGCTGGGCGAAGTCGTCTTGAAGAACTCCCGCTTTGCGGTGTAGGTACCGGTGGTCAGGAAATCCGTCAGGACATTGTTCTCATTGGAAGCGCAGACCAGCCGACCCACGGGCAGGCCCATCTGCTTTGCATAATAGCCCGCCAGAATATCGCCGAAATTGCCCGTCGGTACGCAGAAATCCACCGGGTCGCCGAAAGCGATCTTCCCGGCCTTCAGCAGCTGGCCGTAGGCAGCGAAATAATAGACGATCTGCGGCACAAGGCGTCCCCAGTTGATGGAGTTGGCACTGGAAAGACGGATGTTCCGCTCTGCCAGCTGTGCGGTAATGGCCGGGTCGCCGAAGACCCGCTTCACGCCGGTCTGGGCATCGTCGAAATTGCCCCGCACGGCATAGACCGCCACATTGGCACCCTCCTGGGTGGCCATCTGCAGCCGCTGGATCTCACTGGTGCCGCCCGTGGGGAAGAACACCGCGATCTCCACGCCCGGGATGTCACGATAGCCGTCCAGTGCGGCCTTGCCGGTATCGCCGCTGGTTGCCACCAGGATCAGGGTCTTTTCAGTCCGGCCCAGATTCTTCTTTGCTTCCACCAGAAGTTTGGGCATCAGCTGCAGGGCATAATCCTTGAAGGCACAGGTCGGGCCGTGCCACAGCTCCAGGGCATAGGTCTCCCCTTCCACCGGTGCCAGATAGCCTGCCTTGCCGCCAAAAGCATCCCCATAAGTCTCTCTGGTGGCAGCCTTGAGGAACTCCTGCGAATAATCGGTCAGATACTGCCCCACGATGGCTGCGGCCATCCCGGGGTAATCCAGTGCACAGATCTCTTTGACATCCACCTGCGGAAAGCTCTGCGGAACAAACAGACCACCCTCGTCCGACAGGCCCTGTGCAATGGCCTGCGAAGCACTTACCACACGGTTACGGTCTCTCGTGCTGAAAAACTGCATTGTCGTCGCTCCTTTTTCCAGAGGGGCCCACAGAACGGCCCCATGTTTGCGGCAGCGGCAAAAGCCGTTTTCTGCCTTTTTCCCACCGGTGCATCCCGCTTTATGCCGTAAATGCACCCTTTATAATATGTACCATCCAGCGTCCGCTGTCAAGAGGGGTCACCTCGGCAACGTCAAAACGGACCGGCTCATCGCTCTGCCGGGTCTGCTGAAGGTAATACTCCGTTGCGCGGATCAGCTTGCGCTGCTTGGACCGGGTCACGGCCTCCGCCGGGGACATCATCGGGTCGGGCCTGCGGGTCTTGACCTCACAGAACACCAGCGTCCCGTCCGGCTCCCGGAGGATCAGGTCGATCTCCCCCATCCGGGTATGATAGTTGTGGGTCACCAGCTTGCAGCCCTGCTTCTGGTAATACCGCGCTGCCACGGCCTCGCCGATGTGGCCGGTCTCGGCCCGGTCCATCACTTGCCCTCCGGCCAGTAACCCTGCTTTTTCAGGAAGCTGCGGCGGTAGAAAGGCTGGATGCCGTACTGCGCGATGAGTTCATAGTGAAGCTTTGTGGGGTAGCCTTTGTGCTTTGCCAGCTGGTACTGGGGATACTGCCGGTCCAGTTCCAGCATATACCGGTCCCGGCTGACCTTGGCCAGAATGGAAGCCGCCCCGATGCTGGCGCTGGTGGCATCGCCCTTGACCACCGGCTGTGCCGGGAGGACAAGGCTCGCCGGTGTGCGGTTGCCATCGACCAGGACCAGATTGGGTACAATGTCCAGCTCCTCCACGGCCTGCTTCATGCCGCCCATGGTGGCGTTCAGGATATTATCCCGGTCGATGATCTCCGGCCCGACAAAGACGACCCGGTAAGCAAGAGCCTTTTCCCGGATCTCGTCAAACAGGGCTTCACGCTTTTTCTCGGTCAGCTTCTTGGAATCGTTGATGCCGTAGACCGGGTTTTCCGGGTCCAGGATGCAGGCCGCCACGCAGACCGGCCCGCACAGCGGACCGCGCCCGGCTTCGTCCACACCGGCAAAGCAGCCGTACTGCGCCCGGATGTCGGCATCGTAGGCGTAGAGCGGGGCCGAGATCTCCTCATCCGAACGGCGCTTCATTCGTCATCCTCCCCGGCAAAGTCGGCCAGATCATCCCGCTGCGGCGGGCGCTCCAGCGAGATCCGGCCCCATTTGCAGGCCCGGAACTCATCCACCAGCATGATGGCGCAGCGCTCAGTGTTCACCTCGCCGCCGCGCACCAGCAGGCCGCGCTTCCGGCCGATGGCTTCCATCAGCTCATAGGGCGGCAGGGCCAGCGTGTCGGCATCCAGCTTGTAGCGCTGGGCCACCAGGTCGGGGTAGTTGCGGCGCACCTCGTCCAGCAGATTCATGGCCAGCTCCTCCACATCGAGGATATCATCCTTGATGGAGCCGATGAAGGCCAGATTGGACGCGATGGTCTTGGAATCGAACTTTTTCCAGAGCACACCGGGCATATCCAGCAGGTCGAATTTTTCGGTGCTGACCCACTGCTTGCCCTTGGTGACGCCGGGACGGTCTGCCGCCTTGGCGCGGGCCGAACCCGCAAAGGTGTTGATAAAGGTGGATTTGCCCACGTTGGGGATGCCGCAGAGCATCACCTGGGTCTTGGCACCGCCCATGCCGCGGTTCTGGCGGCGGGCCAGCAGCCCGGCCAGTTCCTTTTCAATGGCGGTCTGCACCGCCTTGGTGCCGCCTTTCTGCTTGGCGCTGATGGCCACACAGCCGGCATCGGCGGCCCGGAAATACCGGATCCACTCCTCGGTAACGGCAGGATCGGCCAGATCTGCCTTGTTCAGCACATAGAGCTTGGGTTTGCGGGCCGTGATCCGCTCGATCTCCGGGTTCAGGCTGGAAAGCGGGATCCGGGCATCCAGCAGCACCAGACTGGCGTCCACATGCTGGATCTCCTGTTCCATCATCCGCAGGGTCTTGGTCATGTGACCGGGGAACCATTGGATGTTATATTGGTTTGCAAACCGGGTGTCCTGATTGTTCATTTTACCACTCCAAAATCCGAAAAGGGCAAAAAGCAGACCAGTACCTTGCCCAGAATGTCACGTTCATCAATGCAGCCCACATAGGTGGAGCGGCTGTCCAGCGAAGCGTTGCGGTTGTCGCCCATCACAAAGACCGTGCCCTCCGGCACCGTGTAGGGGAACTCCACATCGTAGCCCAGATAGGTGGGCTCTGCAATGTAGTCCTCCTGCAGCACTTCCCCGTTGACCATCACCGTGCCCGTCTCATAATCGATGCTGACGGTGTCGCCGCCCTTGGCGATGACACGCTTGACCAGCGGCTTGCCGTAGGCCGTGTAGCTGTCCACGATCACCACGTCGCCCCGCTGGGGTTCATATCCTGCCCCCCAGACGACCAGCTTGTCGCCGTTCTGCAGGGTGGGCACCATGGATTCGCCGTCCACCTGAATGATCCGGAAAAAGAAGGAAAATATCAGTACCAGCACCAATGCGGCCGAGATCAGCGCCTCGTACCACTCGAACACATTCTGGCCGCGGACGGCCTGCTGTGCGGAAGAATGCTTTTCCATATCCTGATGCACCTCTCGATCCTGATCCGCCCGGAAAATAAAGAAAAAAGGGACAACAAGTTGTCCCTTTTTTCCCGGTTTTACGCGGGGATCATCAAATATCGCTCTTAACCTTGGCAGCCTTGCCGGTGCGGCCACGCAGATAGAACAGCTTGGCGCGGCGGACCTTGCCCTTGCGGACAACGGTGACCTTCTCAACGAAGGGGCTGTTGATGGGGAAGACACGCTCAATGCC
>CAKSZU010000106.1 GCA_934526125.1 uncultured Faecalibacterium sp.
GAGGGCAAGTATGACGTCGTCGTCCGCGTTTCCGGCGGCGGTGTTTCCGGTCAGGCTGGCGCTATCCGCCACGGCCTGAGCCGCGCCCTGCTGCAGCAGAGCGACGAGAACCGTCCTGTGCTGAAGAAGGCAGGCTTCCTGACCCGCGATCCTCGTATGAAGGAACGTAAGAAGTACGGTCTGAAGGCTGCACGTCGTGCACCTCAGTTCAGCAAGCGCTGATTTTTCCGAAAGATTGTACTTTCAACGGCTCTGCTTCGGCAGGGCCGTTTTTGTTATGCACTGCTTTCCCTGCTGGACCGGGGGGCACGACTGCGCACAGAAAAGGCCCGGAGCTGTTGAAACTCCGGGCCTTTTCTGTATACAGGGGAGCTTACTTCTGCTTTTTCAGCTCGCAGAGGAAGTCATCGGCTTCAATGGCTTCCGGGGTGAAGGAATTGTTCTTCCACCAGTTGATGAGGGCGGCGGTCACGGTGAGGCCGGTGGACACCAGCTGCTCCAGCTGGTCGGATTCGATGGGCAGCACACGGTGGCCGGTGGCGCTGAGGATCTGATTGGTCAGGGCCAGAGCCAGCGCCGCAGTGCGGGCCAGGGTGGACGGCGGGATCTTGCAATGTTTCATGGGCTTCTCCTTTCAGTTTTCGGTCGTGTCGGTTGCGGGTCAGGAAGTCGTGCGGTCGAGCCCTGCCCGGCGGAGCAGGGCGGGGTAATCCTTGTAGGCGCGGCTCAGGTCCACCGGGCCGTCGATGCCGGGAAGCTGCCCCCGGCTGGTGTACTGCCACATCCCGTGGCGGCGGGCCGGACGGCGGCCCCGGTAATCGGCCAGCCAGAGGTCATAGGAGGCGAGGTCCTCCATCTTCAGGGCGGTGTCGGCAAAGCTGGTGTACGTATAGATCATGGCGTACAGGCCCCAGCGCTCCAGCTCTGCAGCACCCCGTGCGGCAAGGGTGGTGAGGGCGTCGGGGGACAGATTGCGCAGGCCGGGGTCCTCCACGTCCAGCGCCACCGGCATCCGGAACTGTTTCCCCCGGAGCGCCTGGTGCAGCAGCGAAAGCTCTTCGTCCTGCGCGGCGCTCGTCCGGGCCGTAGTGTAAGCGTAAGCCCCCGCCGGGATCCCCAGCCGGGTGCAGGCGGCGTAGTTGGTCTCGAAAAAGGGGTCGAGATAGGGCCGACCGTTCCGGGTGCCCAGAGCCCGGAGCATGACCCCGTCGATCTGTCCGCTGGCGTGGACTTTGTCCCAGTCTATGCGTCCCTGCCAACGGGAGACATCCAGCACGGTGCGGGGCGTCATTCGGCTGCCTCCAGAAGGGCTTTGAGGGCTGCCGGGGTGACGGTGTCCACCACCAGCCCGCCGTCCGCCCGGACGGACAGGACCCGCAGCAGCCCGCCGGCCCGGGGTGCCAGCGGGGCCGGAGTGGCAGAGACGTCCCGGGCTGTCAGCTCCACCGCGCCGCCCTTCCCGTTGACGCTGAGGACAGTTCCGTCTGCCGGGGCAATGGATTCGGCCCGGAGGGCGGCGCTCTCGGCCCGGGCGGCGGCAGACCCTGCACGGGCATTGCTGAGGGCCGCCTGCCCTGCGGACCCGGCGGCAGCCTGCGCCTGCCGGAGTGCTTCCGCCTCGCTGGAAGTGCTGCTCTGTGCGGCCTGCGCGGCATCCCGGGCACTGTCCGCGACCTGCGCCACGAACTGCTCGTAGACCGAGGGGCTGGGTTCTTCGCCGGCGCCGTCGGTGGGCAGGATGTCGTAGACGTCGTAGCGGCCCGGGCGGGTATAGGCGGTGTAGCCGCTGCCGTCCGAGGCGGCCAGCATCCACTGCCCTGCCGCCCAGCCGGTGAAGCTCCGCCCGACGGTCACGGTGCCGTCGGCTTCCAGCACCTGCGGCTCGGCCAGGGTGCCATCCTCGTGGAGGATGTGCAGGGTGACGCAGCAGCGGCTCCACGCTGCGGGCAGGACGAAGTACAGCCGGTCCACGCCTTCGGCGTTCTGCGCGCCCAGATGCAGGCGGTCCGGCTGGGCGGTGAATTCGGTCCCGCCCAGGCTGTGAGGGGTGATCTTGATCTGCATGAAATACCTTCCTTTCTGCTTTTTATCTGATTGTACCGCCTGCTGCGGCAATGTGGAAGCGCGGTCTTTTTTTATGGAGTTTTTGGCGTTTCGGCATTTTGCTCAAGCAGGATTTTCGGGGGAAATTCCGAAGTAATTCGGGGGCGTTTGACGTGGAAAACCCGGGCAGAATTTCTGCCGGAAAATGTCGCCGGAGCTGGGTTTGATGCGCCGGAATGTGAAAAAAATAGGGCGGATTTCCGGCCGGAAAACGCGCCCGAAATGTTAAAAAAGTATGAACGCAATCGACCAATTTTTTGAGGAAAAATCGGAAAGAAACGCCCGAAATAAGGTTCTTCAGGAAAAAACTATGTGCAGATTGCACAAAAAACAATGCCAAAAAAATATCAAGCGAAGGAGCGCGGATTTGACAAACGGGGGATCATCTGCTAAAATGGTGCCCGCTCAACACACGTTGCAGCGTATAAATTTCATTTTCACGATGTGAAAAGCCGCAATTGCGGCCCTGAGGCACAGGTTATTTGCTGTGCAGAAAAGCGGGCAATGGAAGAGTCCGCACAGATCCCGAATGATGAAAAGAGAGGAGTTGTCTCGTATCGCTTCCGTCAAATTTCAAAAAGCATTGTCTGGCCGCGTCCGTGCGGCCACACCCCGTGTGCTGGCGTTCTGCGTCATGGCAGTGAGCCTTGTGTTCACCCTCGCCGTGACCGCCGCGAATCTGCGGCTGACCTACGTCACCGACTCCCATGGTGCGCGCCAGCTGGTGGTCAGTTCCGAAACCGACCCCGCCCGCGTGATGAGCCTTTCCGGCATTGAGGCCGGGGAGGGAGACCAGGTCTACTACACTGCGTTCAGCGGCAGCCTTGCCGCCCTGAACATTGAGCGGGCCTTCACCGTGACCATCCAGGCCGACGGCCAGGAGTACCCGGTGAAGATGGTCTATGGCACCGTTGCCGATGCGCTGGAGCGCGCCGGCATCACCCTGGAGGGCGAGGATTACACCGAGCCTTCGCTGGACACTGCGGTCACCGCAGGCAGCAGCATCGAGGTCCACCGGGTCGATTATCAGGATCGGGTGGAGACCCAGAGCATCCCCTATGATACCCAGTATGTTTACACCAGCCTTTACTTCCGCAACACCAGCCGGGCCACTACCCTGCAGCACGGTGCGGAAGGCCAGCAGACCGTCACCACCCGCGAGAAGTATGTGGACGGCGAACTGGAGAACAGCGTGGTGGTGGATGTGACCACGACCGTGGAGCCCACCAGCCATGTGATCAAGACCTACGGCGCAGGTGCGCCCGTCTCGCCCCTGACCGGGCCGGACGGCACCACCAATGCGCCTTCCTCCTACCGGAAGGTGCTGACCGGCAAGGCGACCGGTTACTACTCCCGCACGGGCAAGGGCTCGTCGGGTCTGGGCCTGGGCTACGGCACCGTTGCCGTGGACCCCAGCGTCATCCCCTACGGTACGCTGCTGTACATCACTTCCACGGACGGCAGCTTTGTTTACGGCTATGCCATCGCCACGGACACCGGCATTGCGGTGCAGAACGGCGAGATCCTGGTGGACCTGTTCTATGAGACCTACGCAGAGTCGGTCATCAACGGAGCCATCAAGGTCAACGTTTACGTTGTAGGTTAAACCGGACAGCACACGGAATTTACACCCGCTTTGCTTCCTTCGCATTTTGCGCAGGAAGTGGAGCGGGTGTTTCTTTTTATGGCGTTTTGCACAGAGAAACGCTTCGATTTTGTACGAATCTGTCGCTTTGCATAGAAAACTTGCGGAAAATTAGGAAATGTGCCATAAACTCAAGGAATAGTTCTAAATAAAAGTGGTGGAATTTACGGAAAAGCCCTTGAAAAATCAGAAAAAATTCTTTAATATAAGAGAGTAAAAAGGTATGGGCTCACTGCGGCCTGTACGGGGAGGAGCTGTTTATGAAACCGACGGAAGAAAAGATCCAGAAAGATCCATCGGATTTGCCGATTTATCTGTTCAAGCAGGGCAACAACTGCGAAGCTTACCGCTACTTCGGCGCTCACATTGAGACCCGGGCCGGAGAGTCCGGCGTGGTGTTCCGCGTGTGGGCTCCGCACGCCACGGCCATCAGCGTGGTGGGTGATTTCAACAGCTGGAAGCCGGGCAGCCATCCGATGCACAAAGTGGATGGCGATTCGGTCTGGGAGCTGTTTATCCCCGGTGTGAAGGAATACGATGTCTACAAGTACTGCGTGACCACCCGGGCGGGCGATCTGGTCTACAAGGCTGACCCCTACGCCTTCCACGCCGAGACCCGGCCGTCCAACGGCAGCAAGGTCTACGAGATCGGCGGCTTTGAGTGGCACGATGAGGCCTGGCAGGCTGCCCAGAAGAAAGCGGACGTGATCAACGGCCCGATGAACATCTACGAGATGCATGTGGGCAGCTGGAAGCTGAAGGATGACAAGCTTCCCTACAACTATTCGGAGCTGGCCGATCAGCTGATCCCCTACATCCGCGAGATGGGCTACACCCATGTGGAGCTGCTGCCGGTGATGGAGTATCCCTTCGACGGCAGCTGGGGCTATCAGGTCACGGGCTATTTCGCCCCCACCAGCCGCTACGGCACCCCCAAGGATCTGATGATGTTCGTGGACAAGCTCCACGAGGCCGGGATCGGTGTCATCATGGACTGGGTGCCCGCCCATTTCCCCAAGGATGCCTTCGGCCTGTACAACTTTGACGGCGAGCCCTGCTACGAGGACCCCAACCCCAAGCGCGGCGAACATAAGGAGTGGGGCACCATGGTGTTCGACTTCGGCCGCAGCGAGGTGCAGAG
>CAKSZU010000107.1 GCA_934526125.1 uncultured Faecalibacterium sp.
TGGTTCTTCCCTTTCGCTTCCGCCGCCTTTCAGAAGTCATTCTTTCCGGCGGCCCTTGGCGCTCAAGTATAATACCACATCCCGTCCCGTTTGGCAACCCCTTTTTTCATCTTTTTTGTCCTTTTTTCGCTCTTCGGCTTTTTTGACAGTTTTTTGCTCCGGTTTTATGATTCCTTTGATTTATACATAACTTTATACAAATTAAGCTGGACATTCTACGATTGGAATGTCCAGCTTAATTTATTTTCAGTCCTTCTGCTGATACACCTTCTTCAGGTGTTCCGACAGCTTCATATTCTCGCTGTAATCCACCGGCACCACAATGACACTGGGCACGGTCTGACGGAAGGCTTCTTCCAGAGTAGGGATCAGATCCTCGGCATGCTCCACCCGATATCCTTTACAGTGCATGGCCTCGGCCAGCATCTTGAAGTCCGGATTGGTGAAGTCCACATAGCAGTGTTCCCCGCCGAACTGTTCCTGTTCCTTCCATTTGATCAGGCCATAGCTGGCGTCCTCCCAGATCAGGGTCACGAAGGGCACCTTTTCCCGGACAGCCGTTTCCAGCTCCTGACTGTTCATCATGAAGCCGCCGTCTCCGCAGACGGCCAGAACCTTCTTTTCCGGGTAAAGCAGTTTTGCGGCAAAGGCACCCGGGATGGAAAAGCCCATGCTGGCGAAGCCGTTGGAGATCAGGCAGGTGTTGGGCTCGTAGCAGTCGTAGTGGCGGGCGATCCACATTTTATGGGCACCTACATCGCTGACCAGGATGTCCTCCCGGCCCATGACCTTCCGCACATCCGACAGGATGCGGGCAGGCTTCATGGGGCAGTGGTCGTCATCGGCCATCCGGGCGTGTTCCTCCACCATGGTCTGGCGGAGCTGCAGGGCAAACTCCGGCTCCTGGGTGCGGTGGGCACAGCGCAGGATCTCATACAGGCTCTCCGAGATATCGCCCACGACTTCCACTGCCGGCTGGTAGCGCTTGTTGACATCCGCCGGGGCGTTATCAATGTGGACAATGGTCATGTCCGGGCGGGCACCCCACTTGGCAGGGGCACACTCGACGATATCGTAGCCGATGGCAATGACCGCATCCGCGCGGTCGAACACCTGATTGACATAATCCTTCTGGGGGATGCCGATGGTCCACAGGCTGTACTTGTCATCCATGGGGATGATGCCCTTGGCCATCATGGTGTTGACCGCCGGGATATGCAGGCGGTCCGCCATTTCGGTGACGGCAGCTGCGGCGTGTCCCCGCACCGCCCCGGCACCGGCAAGGATCACCGGGTTCTTCGCCTCGCTGATGATCTTCCCGGCCGCCGCGATATGGATCGGGTCCGCATAGAGATCATGGAGCTGCTGCCGCTTCAGGGGAACTGCATCGGCGGGCATCTTAGCGATGTTCTGGGGCAGGTCGATATGAGTCGCACCGGGCTTGCCCTTTTCCGCGTGCTTGAAGGCCAGCCGCACGATCTCGCCCACCGTGTCGGGGCGGATGATCTGCTTGGAGCGCTTTGTGATGGGCTCGAACATCGCCGTCAGGTCCAGATACTGATGGCTGGTCAGCTGCATCCGGTCGGTGCCCACCTGTCCCGTGA
This sequence comes from uncultured Faecalibacterium sp., assembly GCA_934526125.1. Taxonomy (GTDB): domain Bacteria; phylum Bacillota; class Clostridia; order Oscillospirales; family Ruminococcaceae; genus Faecalibacterium. Next base: position 1,605 of record CAKSZU010000107.1, read on the forward strand.
TCGCCACCAGCGGTGCGCCGTCCAGATAGGCATCCGCCACGCCGGTGACAAGGTTGGTGGCACCGGGGCCCAGGGTGGACAGGCAGACACCGGCCCGGCCGGTCAGGCGGCCGTAGACATCCGCCATAAAGGCCGCGCCCTGCTCATGGCGCACCGGGATGAACCGGATCTTGCTGTCACGGATGGCAAACATCAGGTCCAGAGTCTCCTCGCCGGGGATGCCGAACATCACATCCACGCCCTCGGCTTCCAGACAATCTACCAGCACCTGCGCGGTCGTTTTCATGCCGGGCTTCTGCCCGGTCTCTTTTGCTCCATTGCTCATTGTTCTTTCCGTCCTTCTTCTATATAAGGATACACAAAATCTGCAAACAAAAAAGGCAGTGCCGACCCTGTCCGGGCCACACTGCCTTTTGCAACTGTTATTGTAGCGGATTTTTCTGCCCTGCACAAGAGCCAATTTAGACAAAAAGAAGCTTTTTTCCGCCGGTTCTGCTTGACAAGGGCCTTGTCCGCACCGTATCATGGGGGCATACAAACCGGAAAGTGAGGAGATCTTATGTCCTGTGTCAACGTCCGGGGCTGCCGCATCGGGGAAGGCCGCCCCAAAGTCATCCTGCCCATCGTGGAGCCGCACGAAAGCGATGTCCTGAAAAAGGCGGAGGAGTTTTCCACTCTGCAGGCCGATTGTGTGGAATGGCGCGTGGATCTGTTTGAGGGTGCGGGCGATCTTCGTGCCGTTGCCCACTGTCTGGCCCGGCTGCGGGTCGCTCTGAAGGATAAGCTGCTGCTCGTGACGCTGCGCACCCAACCGGAAGGCGGCAACGCCGAACTGGATCACACCGCCTACCTCCGTTACCTCCGGACCGTCCTTGACACGGACTGCGCCGATCTGATCGACATTGAATTCTTCACCGCCGGGGACGATCTGCCTTCTCTGGTCACGCAGGCGCACACGGCCGGGGTGAAAGTCGTCTGTTCCAGCCACGACTTCCAGAAGACCCCGCCCCGGGCAGAACTGGTCGCCCGGATGGCTGCCATGCAGCAGGCTGGGGCCGACCTGCCCAAGCTGGCTGTGATGCCCGCCTGTCGCGCCGATGTGCTGGAGCTTCTGGCCGCCACCGCCGAGATGGCCGATCATCACCCGGAGACCCCCGTCATCACCATGAGCATGGGGGCACTGGGTGCCGTGAGCCGCCTGTGCGGCGAAGCCTTCGGTTCCGCCATGACCTTCGCCAACCCCGGCACCGCCAGCGCCCCCGGTCAGGTGGGACTGGACGTTGTCAATTCCGTTCTGGACAGTCTGCGGCTCGGATGAACTTCCGGTAACAGAAATACGGCACGATCGTGCCCGCCGCAAAAGAAGCAGGCCAGCCGAGCCAGACCACGTTCAGATCATGCAGTCCCCATGCGCCAACGGCTGCCACGGCAATTTTGGTCAGCAGCTGCATGATTCCACCTGCCAGTGCTTCATTGGCCTTATCGACTCCGCGGAGCACCTGCTGATAGACCTGCATCACGGCGGCCAGGATACCGGGGACGGCGGTAATGAGAAGAAACTGCCGGACGATTTCCTGAATCTCCTCCGAAGGCTCTGTCAGAAACAGCCCTGCCAGAACCTGCCCGCCGAACAGCAGGACTGCACCCAGCACCGTGCTGACGATCAGGGACAGCAGCAGCGAAGCCCGGACGCCCTGCCGGATCCGTTCCGGCTTTTTTGCCCCAAGATTCTGGGATGCGTAAACGCTCAGAGACGAACCGATGGTTTCCACCGGCATCATAGCCAGTGTCCCAAGACGGCTGGCTGCCGTGTAGGCCGCCATGGTGGCTTCTCCAAACAGGTTGACTGCGCTCTGCGCCACCAGATTGCCCAGATTATTGAAGGCCGACTGCAAAGCGATGGGCACTGCCAGCACCGTGATCTGACCCAGCAGTTCCCGGTGCGGGCGCAAATCTTCCCGGCTCATCCGCATCACGGGATACTTTTTGAACAGCAGCACTGCCGCAAACACAGCAGACAGCGCCTGCGCCAGCGCCGTTGCCCAGGCCGAACCGGCCACGCCCCAGTGAAATACTGCCACAAACAGAAGATCTAGGCTGATATTGCTCAGGACCGAAACGATCAGGCAGTACAGCGCCGTCTGGCTGTCGCCCATTCCCCGGAACGCGCTGGAAAACAGATAATACATCAGCGGGCAGACCGTTGTGGCAAACGTGATCTCCAGATAGGCGGTTGCATCCTTCAGCGGCCCCTCCGGGGTCCCCATCCAGTGCAGGATCGGACCCGAAAGGGTCAGTCCCATTGCCATCATGACGATGGAAATGATCCCGCCCAGATACAGGCTGTTCACAAAGGCCCTGCGCATCATCTCTTCATTCTTCTGGCCGAAATAGCGGCTGATGATGATGCCGACCCCCACGTTGACGCCGATCATCAATGCCGCCAGCAGCAGAACCACCGGCGTGGTGCTGCCCACCGCTGCAAGGGCCGTCTGCCCCAGATACCGCCCCACCACGATGCTGTCCGTGATGGAGTAAGCCTGATGCAGCAGATTTCCCATCAGGGTCGGGAAGGTGAAGGCCCACAGCAGCGAGAGAGGCTTTCCTTCGGTCATATCCAGATTCTTTTTCACGATCATTCCTCCTTTTACGACAAAAGGCTCCTTCAGAATGCCCGCAGACAGGCAGCCCCAGTTTCAGGGGGGTCCCTGTTTGCAGCACTCCGAAGGAGCCTTTTCCGATTTTATTCTTCCGGTAATATTTTACCGCATTTTGTTCCGCCCTGTCAAGGAAGAACTTTTCATTCAGTGGATCGACGTCCGGACGAGAGCGCGCTTGAGGCGGGCCTGCGCCAGCTCGTAATCCCGCTTGTCGAGGTTCTTCTGCGCGAGAATTTCTTCAGCGCGCTTCTTGGAAGCTTCGGCGCGGGCCTGGTCGATCTGCTCCGCCCACTCCCAGGTGGTGGCGACCAGATGGACGTCCCCGTTCAGCACGGTGAGCATCCCGCCCATACAGGCAGCGCGGCGGCGCTGGCCGTCGGCGTCCACGATGTGAGCCTCGCCCATGCCCAGCGCGGTGCAGTAATCGCCGTGCTTGGCAAGGATGGCAAGATCCCCGTCGATGGCGCGGCAGACCACCCGCTCCGCCTGGCCGTCAAAGGCACAGCCGTCCGGCGTGACCACCGTCAGATGAAAGGTCGTCATGGTTTACCCTTTCTTCGCCTTGGCGAACACATCGTC
>CAKSZU010000108.1 GCA_934526125.1 uncultured Faecalibacterium sp.
GCTGTAGCCCTTGCCCTGGCCCAGATCGCGGCCCAGGAAGGTCTCCTCCTGGGAGGTGCCGTAGACCACGGGACCCAGACGCTCGGAGAAGCCGTATTTGGTGATCATCTGGCGGGCGATGTTGGTGGCCTGCTGCAGGTCGTTGGAGGCACCGGTGGAGATGTCCTCCAAAATCAGCTGCTCGGCCACGCGGCCGCCCAGACTGGACACGATGTCCTCGAACATCTCGCCCTTGGTCACATAGCTGCGGTCCTTTTCAGGCAGATACATGGTGTAGCCGCCGGCCTGACCGCGGGGGATGATGGTGATCTCATGCACACGGGGGTGGTGCTTGCAGTAGAAGCCCGCCACCGCATGGCCTGCCTCGTGGTAGGCGGTGAGTTTCTTTTCCTCGGGGGTCACGACACGGCTCTTCTTCTCGGGGCCTGCCATGACCTTCATGGAGGCTTCCTCAATGTCCTCCATGGTGATGGCCTTGCGGCTGCGGCGGGCCGCCAGCAGAGCGGCCTCGTTGACCAGATTTTCCAGATCGGCACCGGCGAAACCGGCGGTGCGCTGGGCGATGACTTTCAGGCTGACATCCGGGGCCAGAGGCTTCTTCCGGGTGTGGACCTTCAGGATCTCCTCACGGCCCTTGACATCGGGCAGGCCCACATAGACCTGACGGTCAAAACGGCCCGGACGGAGCAGGGCCTTATCCAGAATGTCGGCACGGTTGGTGGCGGCCATGACGATGACGCCATCGTTGGCCTCAAAGCCGTCCATCTCGACCAGCAGCTGGTTCAGGGTCTGCTCGCGCTCGTCGTGGCCGCCGCCCAGACCGGCACCGCGCTGACGGCCCACGGCATCGATCTCATCGATGAAGATGATACAGGGCATGGTCTTTTTGGCCTTGTCGAACAGGTCGCGGACACGGGAAGCGCCAACGCCGACGTACATCTCGACGAAGTCGGAGCCGGAGATGGAGTAGAAGGGCACACCCGCCTCACCGGCACAGGCGCGGGCCAGCAGGGTCTTACCGGTACCCGGAGGACCCACCAGCAGGACACCGTGGGGGATGCGGGCGCCGAGGGAGTTGAACTTGTCGGGGCTCTTGAGGAACTCCACGACTTCCTTCAGCTCTTCCTTTTCCTCGTCCTCACCGGCCACATCGGCAAAGGTGGCCGTCTTTTTGTTCTCATGCTCGTCCTTGACCTTGGCCTTGCCGACATTCATGATGCCACCGCCGCCGGCACCGCCCCGCATCATGGAGAACAGCAGGAAACCGGTACAGCCCAGCATGCCCAGATAGAACAGGATCTCCATCCAGGGGATGGACTCCTTCAGGGTGGTGTAGTCGTACTCCATGGGGGCGTCGGGGTTGGCGGCGTCGTAGGAGTCGATATACTGCTGGATATTCTCGATAAAGACGTAGGCATAAGGCAGCTTGTAGCGGACGGTGACGGTGCCGTCATCGTTCTTCACCGCGCCCACCGAAGAGGACGAGGAGGAGAACATGCCGCTGAGCAGCCCGCCGGAAGCCTGGGATGCGCTGGAGGCGGAGGTGGTCTCCGGCAGCTCCATGGGCCCCTGCTTCAGGGTCAGGGTGATGATGCTGGTGTTGCGGTCCAGCGTGAAGGCTGTGACCTGATTGTTCTCAAAGTAATGGACCACCGTGGAATAGCTCATGGTGGAGCCGCCGGTGCTGCTGTCGCTGGTGCCCAGCACAGACCAGATCATCAGCACGGCTGCCAGAGCCAGCGCCAGGATCAGGGGATTGAATCTAGGTCGTTTCGGTTGCAAAAGGGATCAACTCCAGTTCTTTTTATTTCTCGTAAACGCTGGGCTTCAGCACGCCAACGTAGGGCAGATTGCGGTATTTTTCATCATAGTCCAGACCGTAGCCCACCACGAACTCGTCCGGCACCCGGAAGCCCTCGTAGTCGGGCTGGATGTCGGCCTTGCGGCGGCTGGGCTTGTCGAGGATGGTGCAGATCTTCACGGAACTGGGGTTCCGCATCTTCAGCATGGGCACCAGGTTGGACAGGGTGATGCCGGTGTCCAGGATGTCCTCCACGATCAGCACGTCCTTGCCGGACAGATCGCCGTCCAGATCCTTGATGATCTTGACCAGACCGCTGGAGGTGGTGTTGCTGCCGCCGTAGCTGGAGACCACCATGAAGTCGATGCTGCAGGGGATGCTCACCGCCCGCATCAGGTCGGCCATAAAGACCACCGACCCCTTCAGGATGGACACCAGGACAAGGTTCTTGCCCGCGTAATCCCGGCTGATCTCGGCACCCAGCTCGGCCACCTTGGCTTTCAGCTCTTCCTCGCTGACCAGAACTTTCTCAATATCATCGTGCATGCTCATGACTGAGTTCCTCCATTTTCCAATTCCAGTTCCAATACCCGCTGCGTGTCCGCGTCCGGGGCCAGCCCCTCGGCAAAGCCTTCTCCGCAGACCCACAGGATCTCGCTGCCCGCCGCCAGCAGCGGCAGGCTCTCCCGCTCTGCGGCGGGGACCCCGGCCTCGTTCATCCACTTGCGCAGAGGCTTCGACAGCCCCCGGCCCGTCGGCCGGAACCGGTCGCCCGGCTGACGGGTGCGCAGAGTGAGGACAGGATATAACGTAGTTATTCTAGCATAATCCGCCCGATTTTTTAAGTCTTTTTTATGAACACCCTGTATTTTTTCTGGAAAACCTCCGGGAATCAAGACGATCCGGAGCCTGCGCCCCCCCGGCAGCGGGATCACGGCCCCGTCCTGCGGGCAAAAGGGGACCGAAAAAGGCTCTTCCGGCGGCAGGCAGTCCTCCCGCCAGAGTACCCCGCCCCCGGCCCGGAACCGGACCCGACCGGTGAGCTGGACGGCCCCGCTCCCCTGCCCGATCATAGCATCCAGCAGACGGATGTATTTTTCCTCAGCGTCCCGCACCGGGGCCGCCAGACGGTGGAGGGCGGCCTCCCGGATGAGGGGGTCAGCCTCCTGCAGAGGTTCCAGCCCCAGCACCAGACGGCCCTTCTGCAGGGCGGCGCAGGCAGCGGAGGGCAGCGTTTGGGGCAGCAGGACGGCGGCATCTTCCAGCAGGTATTCCGCCTGCCGGGCAAAGTACGCATCGGCCCGGGCAGCCTTCTCGCAGAAGCGGGCCAGATTCTCCTCGGCGGCGTCGTTGACGCTGCGCAGGGCGGGCAATGCCCCGTGGCGCAGCCGGTTGCGGGCGTAGGCGTCCCCGGCGTTGGTCTCGTCGGTGACGTAGTCCTGCTCAAAGCTCCGGCAGAGGGCTTCGGTTTGGGCCCGGGTCAGACAGAGCAGCGGTCGGCAGAAGCCGGGGCGGGCGGGGCGGATGCCCCCGGCCCCGTGGAGCCCCGTGCCCCGGGCCAGCCGGAACAGCAGGGTCTCGGCCTGATCGGTAGCAGTATGGGCCGTGGCGATGCGGTCTATCCCACCCAGAAGCTGTGCAAAGCAGGCATAGCGGAGACGGCGGGCCCAGTCCTCCCCCGGATGGGGCGGTGGTGCAAGTCCGGCATCCTCCGGGTGAAAAACTTTCAGGGGCACTCTCAGCCGGGCGCACTCTGCCCGGACAAAGGCTTCGTCCCGGTCGGCGGCTTCTCCCCGCAGGCCATGGTTGACATGGCAGGCCGTGAGGGTGTAGCCGAACCCCGGCTGCAGCGCCAGCAGCACCCGCAGCAGGGCCATGCTGTCGGCCCCGCCGGAGACGGCCGCGCACAGGCGCAAAGGCTGCCCCGGCGTGACAGGCTCGAACAGCCCCTCCTGCCGGGCAAAGCGCACCACCTGTTCCAAACGTTCGTTCTGATGTTCGTTTTCCTGTTTCATGCAGCCCTGCCTCAGCGTTTGAAGTCCACATCCATGAAGCGGGTGTGGGCACCGTCCCAGCCCAGGGGCACGGTGCTGGTCTCGCCGTGGCGGTTTTTGGCCACGATGCACTCGGCGGTATCCGCGTCCACCTCGGCGGCGTCGGGGTTCTGGCTGGCGTAGTAGGAGTCGCGGTAGAGGAACAGCACGCAGTCGGCGTCCTGCTCAATGGAGCCGGAGTCACGCAGGTCGGACAGCTGGGGCCGGTGGGACGAGTTATTGCCCTGCTTTTCCACCGCACGGGACAGCTGGCTCAGAGCGATGATGGGCACGTTCATTTCCTTGGCCATGATCTTGAGGTTCCGGGTGATGGAGCTGATCTCCTGCACACGGTTCTCGCTGCGCTGGCCGGTGGTCATCAGCTGCAGATAGTCGATGACGATCAGGCCCACGTTGGGGCGGGTGGGGTCCTGATTGACCCGGCGGATCTTGGCCTTCATCTCGGTGATGGTGATGCCGGAGGTGTCGTCCATATAGATCGGTGCATCGTGGAGTTTTTCAGTAGCAAGGGCCAGATACTCCCAGTCCTCGCTGCGCAGGGCACCGGTGCGGAAGGCCTGGCTGTCGATGCCGGCTTCGGCCGAGAGGATGCGGTTGGTCAGCTGCTCCTTGGTCATTTCCAGGCTGAAGATGGCCACCGGCACTTTCTGCTGCATGGCCACGCGGGTGGCGATGTTCAGCGCGAAGCTGGTCTTGCCCATGCCGGGGCGGGCGGCCAGGATGATCAGGTCGCCGCGGCCCAGACCCGTCAGCACCGTGTCCAGCAGGCGGAACCCGGTAGGGATGCCCTTGTACTTGTCGGCATCGGGGCCGCTGATCTTCTGCAGATTGGTCAGGGTCTCCACCATGCTGGAAGAAAGGGGCGTCAG
>CAKSZU010000109.1 GCA_934526125.1 uncultured Faecalibacterium sp.
TGGGAGAAGGAGCAGCAGGAGGCCCGTGAGCGCGACCACCGCAAGATCGGCAAGGAGATGGGCCTGTTCATGACCGATGACCTGGTTGGCCGCGGTCTGCCCATGTTCCTGCCCGCAGGCTACACTGTCTGGCAGGAGCTGGAGAACTATATCAAGGAGAAGGAGCGCGCCCGCGGCTATCTGCACGTCATGACTCCCTGCATCGGCACCGTGAATCTGTACAAGACTTCCGGCCACTGGGACCACTACCGCGAGAATATGTTCCCCGCTATGGAGATGGAGGGCGAGAGCTACGTCCTGCGCCCGATGAACTGCCCCCATCACATGATGATCTACGCAAACCGTCCCCACTCCTACCGCGACCTGCCCATGCGCATCGGCGAGATCGCACACGACTTCCGCTATGAGTCCTCCGGCACCCTGAAGGGCATCGAGCGCGGCCGTCACTTCTGCCAGAACGACGCTCACCTGTTCTGCACTCCGGAGCAGATCAAGAGCGAAGTCGCTGATGTCTGCAACCTCATCTTCGAGACCTACAAGGATTTCAACATCACCGACTACCGCTGCGTTCTGTCCCTGCGTGACCCCGCCGACAAGAAGAAGTATCACGACGACGACGCGATGTGGAATCACGCCGAGAACGCTCTGCGCGAGGTCCTGACCGAGCTGGGCATCCACTTCACCGAGGAGATCGGCGAGGCTGCTTTCTACGGCCCGAAGCTGGACGTCAACGTCAAGCCCGCTGTCGGCGCTGAGTACACCCTGTCCACCTGCCAGCTGGACTTCTGCCTGCCCGCAAAGTTCCACCTGACCTATGTGGACAAGGACGGCACCGAGAAGACCCCCGTGGTGCTGCACCGCGCCATCCTGGGCTCTCTGGACCGCTTCATGGCCTACCTCATCGAGGAGACCAAGGGCAAGTTCCCCACCTGGCTGGCTCCTGTTCAGGTCAAGGTGCTGCCCGTCTCCGAGAAGACCCTCGAGTATTCCGAGGCCATCACCGAGAAGCTGGTGGAGGCCGGTATCCGTGTGGCTCTGGACGACGACAACCAGAAGATCGGCTACAAGATCCGCGCTGCCCAGCAGGTGGACCGCGTGCCTTATATGCTGGTCCTGGGCGCCAAGGAAGCCGAGGCCGGCAACGTCTCCGTCCGTGACCGCAAGGGCGAGACCACCACGATGGAAGTGGACGAGTTCATCGCAAAGGTCACCGAGGAGATCAAGACCCGCGCATACAACGCATAAGCTTTTCTGAGCAAACGCACAGCGCCGCTTTCCCGAAAATGGGAAGGCGGCGCTGTTTGCATTTGTCGTTACAGATGCTTTTTCCGGATGTTCTTCAGATAATTCTTTTTGAAATCCCGGATATTATCAAAAAATTCCAGCTCTGAACGGGAAAATATGTGTGTCTCTGCTTTTTCGGACAACAGTTCCACCGTGCAGATCAGGTCTGCGACCTGAAACAGTTTATAGTCGACCGGGCTCACCTTGCGGTGTTCCACATGCGTATACAGTGCACCGAACACTGCTGCCAAAATCACCCGACTCGTCAATAAAGACGCTTAGAATTTTTTCTGCCATCTCCGCAACATCCTGTCTTTTTATACAATAAAAAAGGCGGGGAAATTCCCCGCCGCTCGGTGGACCAGGGTCTTACGACCAGCCCAAACAGATGAAGCTCATCTGCTTCTGTATATGCAGTATATCAAAAAAATTGCCAGCTGTCAATCATTTTCCGTGCCACCGAATTTTATCATCTCGATGTTATTTCAGCAGATTATCATCCGCGAAGTAATCGATCTTCATGGACTTGCGGACATCGGCGAGGGTGGCGGCGGCGGTCTTTTCGGCCACGGCGCTGCCCTCCTTCAGGATCTCCACCACCTCGGGCAGGCGCTGCTCCCACTCCTTGCGGCGGTTGCGGATGGGCTCCAGCTCGGCCTGCATGACGGCGTTCAGGAACTTCTTGATCTTCACGTCGCCCAGACCGCCGCGCTGATAGTGTGCCTTCAGCTCGTCGAGGTTCTGGTACTCGGGCAGGAACTCCGCAAAATGCTCCGGACGGCTGAACGCATCCAGATAGGTGAACACGGGGTTGCCCTCCACCTTGCCGGGGTCCTGCACCCGCAGATGGTTGGGGTCGGTGTACATGGACATGATCTTCTTCTTGATGTCCTCAGGCTCATCCGACAGATAGATGCAGTTGCCCAGGGACTTGCTCATCTTGGCCTTGCCATCAATGCCGGGCAGGCGCAGGCAGGCGGCGTTCTGGGGCAGAAGGATCTCGGGCATGGTCAGGGTCTCGCCGTAGACCGAATTGAACTTGTGCACGATCTCGCGGCACTGCTCCAGCATGGGCATCTGATCCTCACCGGCCGGGACCGTGGTGGCGCGGAAAGCCGTGATATCGGCCGCCTGGCTGATGGGGTAGGTGAAGAAGCCCACGGGGATGCTGGTCTCGAAGTTCTTCTGCTGGATCTCCGCCTTGACGGTGGGGTTGCGCTGCAGACGGGACACGGTGACCAGATTCATATAATAGAAGCTCAGCTCCGTCAGCTCGGGCACCATGGACTGGATAAAGATGTGGCTCTTGGCCGGGTCGATGCCCACGGACAGGTAATCCAGCGCCACCTGAAGGATATTCTGGCGGACCTTCTCCGGGTTGTCGGCGTTGTCCGTCAGGGCCTGTGCATCGGCGATCATGATATAGATCTCATCGAATTTACCGGAGTTCTGCAGGCGGACGCGCTCCTTCAGAGAGCCGACATAGTGGCCCACATGCAGACGGCCGGTAGGACGGTCGCCGGTCAGAATAATCTGTTTCATTGTGATTTCTCCTTTTTCAGGCTGCTCACCGCAAGGATGTCGCATTCTTGATTTTCATACCTCTCAGTATATCCCCTGTGCAATTTTCTGTCAACAAAAGCGCGCAAACAAAAGAAAAAGCGATGGAACATTTCCATCGCTTTGCTGGCGCCTCTTGCCTGACTCGAACAGGCGACACCCTGATTAACAGTCAGGTGCTCTAACCGACTGAGCTAAAGAGGCATCTATATAAAACGGCGCGTGGCCGTTTTACTACTATAAAATGGTGACCCGTACCGGAATCGAACCGATGTTAAAGGCGTGAGAGGCCTCTGTCTTAACCGCTTGACCAACGGGCCATACGTCCATTTTGCATCGGGCTTTCGCTCCCGACTCGATTATTTTAGCATAGCAGTCGTACTTTGTCAACAGGAAATTTCAAGTTTTTTCAAAAAATCAGAAGAATCTCCGTGCGCTGCTCTTCACGGCCCCCAGAAAGACATCCAGATACAGGGCGATGACGTCTTCCGCCTCGCCCATCTCCATCTTCTGCCGCTGCGGCAGACCGGACAGCTGCCCCCGGTAAAGGCACTTGAGCTGGGGCAGGGCGGCGTAGTCGTTGGGGCGCATGAGGGTGCTGTGCCGGGGCAGGTCCAGCGCACTGCTCTTCTGGAGCACCTCGCTGACGAACTGGGAGCAGAAATAGTGGCGGCGGCGGTTCCACCGGATGTGGAGCGCACAGAGGATCAGCCCCACCGAGTTGAACCGGTAAAGCTCATTATGGGCCATCATATGCTCGGCGCGGCGCTTTGCGCGGGTATAGGCCTCATCCGTCACTTCCAGCGCGAACAGGGCGCAGGGAATGTTCTCCCGCAGGCGGAACACGCCCTTGTTCAGGTACTCCCGGCTGGGGCCTGCCGGAAACATGGTGTAGCCGTTCTTCCGGGTGGAGCTGTACAGGGCGCTCAGATCCTCGTCGAACGCCAGGGAGATATGGGTATACTCCGCCCCGGTCAATGCATACACCAGGTTGGACACCAGTGTGCCCGAGCGGGTCAGAAAAATGTAAAGGGTCTTCATAAGGCAGGGTTCTCCATCCGCCGGCCGGCGGCTCTCTTTTTATGTCGTTTTCTCATCGCAAACCAACTTTTTAATGCAACAGCAACATCGTTGGTTTGCATATCGCAGATATGCTGTTCCAGTTGTGCTGATTTCCGGCCTTACGATAGTATACCATAGGTTTAATTTCTTTGCCAGTGAAAAATCACGGAAGCCGGTGAAAGTTTTCCTTTCACCCGGGATACGTCCGGCCGGGGCGTTTTATTGCACGGGGCTTTCTTCCCCCACACGGGTATCCTGCACAGCCCTTGCATCCCGGCTCGTTAAAGTTTTATCATTATTTTATTTTTGGAGATTTTTCTTTATTTTGTTCGCCTCAACTACCCTGTTTTTTTCATGAAATTCCTGCATACGACTCAGATTCTTAATGAAATTTGTTGCTTTCAACCGAAGGTTTGTCCCCTTCTGGTTGATTTTGGGACGATTTTATGTATAATGGTATGCAGGAGAATACGCATCTGTATTTCTTCATCGCCCGCGCTCCCTTTTGGCTGAGGGTGTGCGCGACGTGCGATCAGGGAATGATCTGAACGAAAGAAGAGGTATAAGTATCATGGCAAAGTTGGATCTTACCAAATATGGCATTACCGGCACGACTGAGATCGTGTACAACCCCTCCTACGAGCAGCTGTTCGAGGAAGAGACCAAGCCCGG
>CAKSZU010000110.1 GCA_934526125.1 uncultured Faecalibacterium sp.
GCATCCTGCAGGCGCTGAGCGCCACCGGCGTCATCACCTACGGAAGCGCGATCCCCATCATCATGGGTCAGAACATCGGTACCTGTGTCACCGCCCTGCTCTCCTCGGTGGGTGCCAATAAGAACGCCCGCCGGGCTGCCATGGTGCATCTGTATTTCAACATCATCGGCGTGGTACTCTTCCTGACCATGTTCTATGGTCTGAATCTGGTGCTGGACTTCAGCTTCGTCAACGAGACGGTCACCGCATGGGGCATCGCTGTGGTCCACTCCATCTTCAACCTGTCGGCCACCGCCGTTCTGCTGCCCTTTGCAAACGGTCTGGAAAAGCTGGCCATCCTGACCATCCCCGACGACGCCGAAAAGGAGAGCTTCGCTCTGCTGGATGAGCGTCTGCTGAACACCCCCGCCGTTGCTGTGGAGCGCGCCCGCGTCGCCACGGCCGACATGGCCGAGCTGGCCCGCGTGGGCGTGGTGCAGGCCATGAGCCTGACCCACCAGTGGGACGACGCCCTGGCCGAGAAGGTCCGGGATGAGGAATGCAAGGTGGACCGGTATGAGGACGCTCTCGGGACCTACCTCGTCAAGCTTTCCAGCCGGGAGCTGAGCCACCCAGACAGCCAGAGCGTGAATACGCTGCTGCATACCATCAGTGATTTCGAGCGGATCAGCGACCACTCTGTGAACCTGCTGAAATCCGCGCAGGAGATCCACGACAAGAACATCGAATTTTCCAAGGACGCACGGGAAGAACTGCAGGTGCTGGAAGGTGCCGTGCAGGATGTCCTGAGCCGCACCACCGACGCTTTCCGCAAGAGCGATTTGCATCTGGCCGGAAAGGTCGAACCCATGGAGACCGTGGTGGATGAGCTGGTGCGGGCGATCAAGGCCCGGCATGTGGCCCGTCTGCAGGCCGGCAGCTGCTCCATCGAGTACGGCTTTGTGCTGGAGGACCTGCTGACCAACTACGAGCGCGTCTGCGACCACTGCAGCAATGTAGCGGTGGCACAGATCGAGGTGGCGCAGGACAGCTTTGACACCCATGCCTACCTGAACGACCTGCGTTATGGCAACGAGACCAAGGAGAGCGAGCAGTTCCAGCGCCGCCTTGACCGCTACCGTGAGCGCTATCTCTTCCCGGACAGCGAGCCTGCTGCGGAAGACAAAAAGGAGGACAACGATCAATGATCTACATTGTCGAGGACGATGCAGCCATCCGTGAGCTGGAGCAGTACGCCCTGCAGTCCAGCGGTTATGAGGTCCAGAGCTTTGAAAGTTCGGAGCCCTTCTGGCTGGCCATGCGGTCCGTCGAGCCCGAACTGGTGATCCTGGATGTGATGCTGCCCGGCGAGGACGGCTTCTCCATCCTGAAAAAGCTGCGCAACACCCCCTCCCTGCGGCGGCTGCCCATCATTATGGTCACTGCAAAATCCAGCGAGCTGGATACTGTCCGCGGGCTGGACTGCGGCGCGGATGATTACATCACCAAGCCTTTCGGCATCATGGAGTTCCTGAGCCGGGTGCGGGCTGCCCTGCGCCGCTCGGCTCCGGAAGAAAAGCAGAACATCTATGCCTTCCACGAGATCCTGCTGGACAATGCCCGCCACAGCGTGACCGTGAACGGCAGCCACGTGGACCTGACTTACAAGGAATACAGCCTGCTGCGGCTTCTGCTGGAAAACACCAACCTCGTGGTCACCCGGGAAACCATCCTGCAAGTGGTCTGGGGTACAGATATTTCGGTGGAGAGCCGCACCGTGGATATGCACATCCGCACCCTGCGCAAAAAGCTGGGGGATGCCGGACGCTACATCTGCACCGTGCGCAAGGTGGGCTATAAGCTTGCCGACAGCGAGGAGGACGAAGAAGAATGAAAGCACAGAGCATGGAAGAGAAAATCAGTTACCGGCTGTTTCTGATGGGCTTTGTCGGCCTGATCTGCACTGCCGTGCTCTGTCTGTTCGTGTTCCACAAAGCCTTCCGGGAACAGGCCTGGGCATCGCTGGAGAATCAGGCCAGTCTGGTGGCAGCCGGATACGGGCAGATGTCCTCCCCCGATCAGCTTTCGGATTTTGTCAACGGCAATCTCCGCATCACCCTGATCGCCTCGGACGGCAGCGTCATTTTTGAATCTGCCACCGATCAGCAGATGGAGAACCACCTGACCCGCCCCGAGATCCAGCAGGCCATGCAGACCGGTGTGGGCCGGGACCGCCGGGATTCCCAGACCCTCGGCTACGAGACCTATTACTACGCCATGCTGCTTTCCAACGGCAACATCCTCCGGGTGGCGCAGGACTCCGAGACCATCTGGTCGATCTACGACGCTGCGATCCCCGCCATCATCCTGAGCTGCATCCTGATGATGGGTGCCGCCGCCCTGATGGCCGGACTGCTGACGAGGAGTCTGGTGCAGCCGATCCTGAAGATGACGGACGATCTGGAACATATCCAGGAGAATGTCCCCTACCGCGAGCTGATCCCCTTTGCCGAAAGCATCCACTCGGACCGCCTGCTGCGGGAGAACAACGAAAAGATGCGGCAGGACTTCACGGCCAATGTCAGCCACGAACTCAAGACCCCGCTGACCAGTATTTCGGGTTATGCAGAGCTCATTGAGACCGGTATCGCCAAACCCGCTGATGTGCCGGAGTTCGGCCGGAAGATCCATGTAGAGGCCAGCCGGATGATCCAGCTGGTCAACGATATCCTGCAGCTGTCCCATCTGGACAGCGTCAGCGAAGTGGGCGGCCAGAGTTCTGCCGAGACGGTGGACCTGCTGGAAGTCGCCAAAGACTGTGTGGAACGGCAGAAGCTGAACGCCCAGCGCTCCTTCATCTCCCTGGCCTACCTCGGCGAGAGCGCATTGGTGCAGGGCAACCGGGGCCAGCTGGATGAGCTGTGCCAGAACCTGTGCGACAACGCCATCCGCTACAACCGCCCCGGCGGAAAGGTCCAGATCATCACGGCCTGCACCCGGGACGGCCACTGCACCCTGACCGTCAAGGACAACGGCATCGGCATCCCGCCGGAAGCACAGTCCAGCGTGTTCGAGCGCTTCTACCGGGTCGACAAGAGCCGGAGCAAGGCGACCGGCGGCACCGGACTGGGACTGGCCATCGTCAAGCACATCGCGCGCATCCACAACGCCCGGATCAAGCTGGAGAGTCAGGTGGATGTCGGCACCACCATTACCATCATTTTCGAGACGGCGCATTAAAGTTTCAGAATTTCACGTCTGCCCGCAGCTGTGGGCAGGCGTTTTTTGTTGTCAGCGCTTCTTTCCCGCCCTGCCGCAGGGCCCGGACGGCCCCCAGGGAGAGCAGATCGGCCCCGTTTTCCCAGCTGTGCCGGAGTGTCCGGACACAGAGTTCTTCCAGTTGACGGCGCTGCTCCGGCGTCACCGGCGCTGCCCCGGCCGGACTCTGCCCGGACAGTGTCACCCGAAACCCGCCGCCTTCCGCTTCCACCGAAACCACACAGCGCCGGAAGGTCACAATCCCCTCTTCCAGCGGGAACGCGATCCCCGTGCCTCTGCCCAGCAGAAGCCGTGCCATCCGGGTCTCGTCCTCCGGCAGGCAGGTGGTGCCGGTCTCGGTCAGCAATGCCCCCTCCCCGGCAAAGGCCGCCCCGCCCTCCGGAAATTCCATCACCGGCAGCAGCATTGCCCGGGCACTTTCATATAGGCGCGGCATCTGTGAGGATGCGTTCTTGAGCGCCTGCAGCAGCTGTTCCGGAAGTTCCCCGGTCTCTTCTTCCAGCGAAGAGAATTCTTCCGGCAGGCGGTACAGCAGGATCCGTTTGGAAACCCCCTGCACCGGGTCTTTCTGCAGGGACACGGCCAGCTGCCGGATCGCTTGCAGGGAACAGTCTGTGCTGAATGCGAGATATTCACAGATGCGGTAGCTGGCCTGCCGGGGCAGTCCGCTCTCCGCATTCTGCCGGGCTTCTTCCGGCGTCTTGCCCTGCCCGGAGCAAAACCGGACCGCGGCACGGGCTTCCGAGCTGTCCGCCTCTGCTTCCGGGAACTGGTAGAGCAGCCCCACGGTCCACTCCGCTTCCTCCGCTTGCGGCGGCTGGATCAGAAGCGCCCGCACCATGCTTTTTTCGGTATTTTCCGCTCGCAGAAAGACACCGCACCAGAGCAATAATGCCGCTGCCGCCAGCCATCGGAATGCACGTTGTTTCATTCGAATTCCCCCATCGGTTCCTGCCGGCAGATCTGCCGCAGCAGCTGCCGTTCTGCCTGCACCAGAAAACAGACCCGGAACAGGGCCGCCGCCAGCCAGACCAGCAGCACCACGGAATCAAACCGGGAAATGCTGCCCAGCGTTCCCGTCCGGAGCAGTTCCATGCCTTCTATCCCGGCATCTGACCCGAAAAGCAGTGCCCGCCCGAGCAGGATCCCCGCCGACAGGAAAAAGGCCTTGACGGGGAGCCAGCTTCCGCCCGCGCGTCTTTTGGCAGCGCAGAGAAACGGTGCCGAAAAATATTCGGGATACAGTGAAATTTCTGTTGTTCCGCAGACCAATTC
>CAKSZU010000111.1 GCA_934526125.1 uncultured Faecalibacterium sp.
GCCTCGGCCACGCCGATGACGGTGGTCTGGTTGTGCTGGTAGAACAGCTTTTCGATGGCCAGCACCTCCGGCTGTGTCCGCTGGATGACCTTCCGGATGCCGGTGTAGACCTCGTCCAGCCGTTTCTCAAACGGCACCCCGGCATCGGTACACACCGCCCCGAAATCCACCGGTGTGAACCGGTTGCCCGCATAGTCCAAAACGCCCCAGCCCACGATGGCATAGCCCGGGTCGATGCCCAAAACTCTCATTCTGCGATACCTTTCCTATTATAATCAATGTATTATACCACAAGAATCCCGCAAGGGCAACGGACGCCGCCCCGCGGGGTTTACAAAATGCGCGCACAACGGCCGATTTTTCCGTCCCGGGGCCCGCCGCGCAAAAAAGTTTGCAGAAATTTCAAAAAAGTGCTTGCAATTTGCCCGCCGGTATGATAATATAATCAAGCCGATTGCGGCACAACAGAATATGGACGGTTAGCTCAGCTGGTAGAGCATCTGCTTGACGTGCAGGAGGTCACAGGTTCGAGTCCTGTACCGTCCACCAAACAGTTTGTACTCGAACCCGATTCTTTATGAAAAAAGGTTCGGGTATTTTTTTGTTTTATGCGGTCATTTGCTGGAAAAGGAAACTATCCATGATACAAAAACATGATCTTCCCATTCTTGAATACGATTCTGATTCCATTGAGGTCATCAGGCCCAATCATGGCGCAGAGCAGCTGGTCCTTCCAGAAAAATGTGTGTTCGGTTTTCTGGGTGATGTTATTGATGATTACGCATTTGAAATGGATGCAGTCATTGCCGAACACTTTGAAACGATCACAAAAAGCTATCCTGTTTATATCGTCCGGCAAAATGGGCTGAAATTTTGCCTGTGTCAGGCCCCGCTGGGTGCATCTGCGGCAGCACAGCTTCTGGATTTTTTGATCTCCTGCGGATGTAAAAAAATCATTTCAGCCGGTTCCTGCGGAGTGCTGACCGACTTGGACGAAAACGAATTCCTGATCCCAATCAGGGCGATGCGCGATGAAGGCACTTCGTATCATTATCTTCCAGCCGCTCGGTTTGTTGATCTGGAGCCTTCCGCAGTAAAAGCCATCGAGCAGACGTTTTGTGCGTTGGAGATTCCGTTTCAAAAATGTATCACATGGACAACGGATGGTTTTTTCCGAGAAACGCGGGATATGGTAGAATATCGCAAATCCGAGGGCTGTTCCACCGTTGAAATGGAGTGTGCTGCATTGGCCGCCTGTGCCCGGAAGCGTGGTGCAGTCTTTGGCCAGATCCTCTACACTGCCGATTCCCTTGCGAATGTTTATGCGCATGATGAGAGAGATTGGGGAAAGGGCTCCCTGCGGAAAGCGCTGGAACTCTGCATCAGCGTTCTTATAAACATGTAAACGACCATGGTTTCGCGCAACAGCAAATAGTATGGCACAAATACAGGCTTCGGCTTCGGTCGGTGGTTCTTTTGGTTTTGCTGGCGCTTTGCGGGATGGTGTGGTATACTCAGCTCAACAAATCAAACTCTGGAGAATGACCATGCAAAAGATTCGTACCGCTACCTTTGAAGATCTGGATGCCATTGCCGCCGTGGAGGCGGCCTGCTTCCCGGCTGCGGAGGCGGCCACAAAAGAAGAATTCGCCGGGCGGCTGGCCCATTACGCCGACCACTTCTGGCTGCTGTTTGAGGACGAGAAGCTCGTCTCCTTTGTGGACGGCTTCGTCACGGACGCCCCGGACCTGACCGACGAGATGTACGCCGATGCTTCCTTGCACGATGCGCAGGGGGCGTGGCAGATGATCTTTGGGGTGAACACCCTGCCCGAATATCGGAAGCAGGGCCTGGCCGGGCAGCTGCTCCGGCGGGCCATCGCCGATGCCCGGGCGCAAGGCCGCAAGGGTCTTGTGCTGACCTGCAAGGACCGGCTCGTACACTATTACGCCGGGTTCGGTTTCGTCAGCGAAGGCGTTTCCGGTTCCACCCACGGCGGCGTGGTGTGGTACCAGATGCGGCTGACTTTCTGACCGCAGTTTTACACAAATATAAACGCAGAGCCCCTGCCTGCCGGGTTTCCGGTAAACAGGGGCTCTGCTGCATTTTCTGGGAGAATCTATCACTTGCACCACTGGGCAAACTCTTCGTCCGTGCATTTGACGTAGTGACTGCCTTCTACATGGTGGTTCGTGCCCTTGGAGTAATCGATGCCGGAGGTCGCATAGTCGTAGGTCTCGGCCACGCGGCGCTTCTCCACGATGGGGTTGGGCAGCGGGATCGCCGACAGCAGGCTCCGGGTATAGGGGTGGATGGGGTGTTCGAAGATCTCCTCGGTGGTGCCGGTCTCCAGCAGGTGGCCCAGATGGAGTACACCGATGCGGTCCGAGATGTACTTGACCATCGAAAGATCATGGGCAATGAACAGGTAGGCAGTGCCGGTTTCCTGCTGGATATCCTTCATCAGGTTGACCACCTGGGCCTGGATGGACACATCCAGTGCCGAGATGCACTCATCGGCAATGATGAGCTTGGGGTTCATGATGAGGGCGCGGGCAATGCCCACACGCTGGCGCTGGCCGCCGGAGAACTGGTGGGGGTAGCGCTCGGCATGTTCCGGGGCAAGGCCCACCTTGGCCAGGATCTTCTCCACCTTTTCGCGGCGCTCCGCCGGGGTCTTGTACATGTGATGGATGTCCAGACCCTCGCCGATGATGTCCTCCACCTTCTTGCGGGGGTTCAGGGAGGCCATGGGGTCCTGGAAGATCATCTGCATCTGGGTGCGCAGGGTATTGTTCTGGGCGTGGGTCAGCCTGCCGCTGATGTCCTGCCCGTCAAAGGTGATCTTTCCGGCGGTGGGGTCATACAGCCGGATGATGCTCCGACCGATGGTGGATTTGCCGGAACCCGACTCACCCACCAGACCGTAGGTCTCGCCGGGGTAGATCTCAAAGCTCACATCGTCCACAGCCTTGACGGTAAAATTCTTGTTCACCTTGAAGTACTGCTTCAGCCCTTCGACCTTCAGAAGAGGTGTTGCGCTCTGTGCAGCCATTTATTCCGCCTCCTCGATCTTTTTTGCATCCGCCTTCATCCGGGCAATGCGCTGGGCCAGCTCCGGCGGCATCTCCACCTTCGGGGCACGGGGGTCCAGCAGCCAGGTAGCGGCATAGTGGGTATCGGTGATCTTGAACATGGGCGGGTCCACTTCGTCGTCGATGTTCAGGGCAAAGCGGTTGCGGGGTGCAAAGGCATCGCCCGGCTTCTCATGCAGCAGGTTGGGCGGCGAGCCCGGGATGGTGTACAGGCGGTCGTCCGCCGTATCCAGATCGGGCATGGCCGACAGCAGGCCCCAGGTATAGGGATGCTTGGGATCGTAGAAGATCTCATCGATGGTGCCGGTCTCCACGATCTTGCCCGCATACATGACATCCACGTAGTCCGCCACCTTGGCCACGACGCCCAGATCGTGGGTGATGTAGATGACCGAGATGCCGCGCTCCTTCTGGATGGTGCGGATCAGCTCCAGGATCTTGGCCTGGATGGTCACGTCCAGTGCGGTGGTGGGCTCGTCGCAGATGAGCAGATCCGGGTCGCAGGACAGTGCAATGGCGATGACCACGCGCTGCCGCATACCGCCGGACAGCTGATGAGGGTAGTTCTTCATCCGCTTTTCGGCATCGGTGATGCCGACTTCCTCCAGCAGCTTCAGTGCCTTCTGGTAGGCCTCGGCCTTGGGCATCTTGAAGTGCCAGAGCATCCCCTCCATGATCTGCTTGCCGATGGTCATGGTGGGGTCCAGACTGGTCATGGGGTCCTGAAAGACCATGGCGATCCGCTTGCCGTTGATGTGGCGGCGGATCCACTTCTTATCCTTCTGCAGCAGGTCCACGGTCTCGGGGCTGCCGTCGGCGTGATGGTAGCTGAACTGGATGGAACCGCTGTTCACGGTGGCGTTCCGGGCCAGGATGCCCATGGCCGCCTTCATGGTGACCGATTTGCCGGATCCGGACTCGCCCACCAGCGCCACGGTCTCGCCCTTGTACAGGTCGATGTTCACGCCGCGGATGGCGTGGACCGGGCCTGCAGTGGTCTTGAAGGTGACATCAAGGTCCCGCACCGACAAGACCTGTTCTTTGTTCTTTTCAGGCATGGGGTGTTCCTCCTTACATACTCTTCATCTTGGGGTCCAGTGCCTCGCGCAGACCGTCGGCCACCAGGTTGAAGCTGAGCATCAGCAGGCTCATGACCACGATGGGCGGGATGATCTGGTAGGGGTGGGTGGTGAAGCTGTT
>CAKSZU010000112.1 GCA_934526125.1 uncultured Faecalibacterium sp.
GGCAAGAACATGACCGTCTACGAGTGCAACGGCGATATGATCATCGTGGACTGCGGTCTGGTGTTCCCGGACAGCGACATGTACGGCGTGGACATGGTCATCCCCGACTTCACCTTCGTGCTGCAGAACAAGGACAAGATCAAGGGTCTGCTCATCACCCACGGCCACGAGGACCACATCGGCAGTATCCCCTACCTGCTGCAGAAGATCGACCTGCCCATCTACGGCACCCGGCTGACCTGCGGCCTGATTCGGAACAAGCTGGAGGAGTTCGGTCTGGCAGGCCGCACCAGGTTCGTGGAGATCGTTCCCAAACAGAAGATCAAGCTGGGCTGCTTCACCGTGGAGCCCATCCATGTCAACCACTCCATCCCCGATTCCGTGGCCTTTGCCATTGACAGCCCCGCCGGAACGATCATCCAGACCGGCGACTTCAAGATCGATTACACCCCGCTGGCCTGCGGCGTCACCGACCTGACCACCCTGTCCGAGTACGGCCAGAAGGGTGTGCTGGCTCTGCTGAGCGACTCCACCAACGCCGAGCGCCCGGGCTTTACCGCCACCGAACAGAAGGTGGCCGCCGGTGTCCGCAACCTGTTTGCCCGGGCCCGCAACAAGCGCATCATCATCGCGACCTTCGCGTCCAACATTTACCGCGTCCAGCAGATCATCGATCTGGCCGTGGAGGATGGGCGCAAGGTGGCCTTCAGCGGCCGCAGCATGGTCAACAACACCGCCATGGCCCAGGAGCTGGGCTATATGCACATCCCGGAGGGCACCCTCATCAGCGTGGACGAGCTGAACCAGTACCCGCCGGAGCAGGTGGTCCTCATCACCACCGGCAGCCAGGGCGAGCCCCTGAGTGCGCTGAGCCGCATGGCCTCCTGCAGCCACCGTCAGGTGCGGGTGGGCCCCGGCGACTTCATCATCATCTCCGCCAACCCCATCCCCGGCAACGAGAAGAGCGTGACCAAGATCGTCAACGGCCTGCTGCTGCTGGGCGCTGAGGTCATCTACGAGAGCATGTACGATGTCCACGTCTCCGGCCACGCCTGCCAGGAGGAGCAGAAACTGATGCTCACCCTGACCAGACCCAAGTATTTCCTGCCCGTCCACGGCGAGTACAAGCAGCTCAAGAAGCACGCCCTCACCGCCGCCAGCCTGGGCATCCCCACCAGCAACATCCTCATCGCCGAGAACGGCTCCAACGTCATCCTCTCGCAGAATGAGATCAAGCTGGGCGAGCCGGTGACCGCCGGTGCCGTCATGGTGGACGGCCTGGGCGTGGGCGACGTGGGCAACGTGGTCCTGCGGGACCGCAAGCACCTGTCGGAGGACGGTCTGGTCATCATCGTGGCCACCGTGGACAGCAAGACCGGCAAGGTGCTGGCCGGGCCCGACCTCGTGAGCCGCGGCTTCGTCTATGTGCGGGAGAACGAGAGCCTGATGGACGGTGCCCAGAGCATCGTGGAGAACGCCCTCGACCGCTGCGTGGAGGAACACGTCCGCGACTGGAACAGCGTCAAGACCCGGGTGCGGGAGGCGCTGAGCAGCTATATCTACCGCCGCACCAAGCGCAGCCCCATGATCCTCCCCATTCTGATGGAGGTATGAGCCGGATGCCGCGCCCCGGAGACCAGCAGAGCAGGAGGCAGGAAAGTTGATGAAACAGAAACCGAGATGGACGTTTGAGATGCTGACCGCGGCGCTGGCCGTCCTGTGCGGCCTGCTGACGCTGGTGCTGCTGGTGCAGCGCCCCGCGGGCTGGCCCGTGCTGGCGGTGCTGGCAGTGCTGTGGGGCATCGGCATCTGCGTTTTCCGGTATCAGCTGCGGCGCTGGACCGCCCGTTGGGTGGCCGGCGGCAGCTTTGAGAATTCAAAGACCCAATACAGCCTCGAAAGCCTCTCCCAGCCGGCGGCGCTGCTGTCCGGGGAGACGGTGTTGTGGTACAACGCCCGGTTCCGCGCCCGCATCCTGGGCGGCGAGGACCGGCTGATGACCCGGGCCCAGAAGCTCCTGCCCGGGCTGGACCTGCAGCAGACCCGCGCCGAGGAGGGCCAGCAGCTCAACTTGGGGGACGGCATCTGGAACATCCACAGCTCCACCGTGCCGGGCCAGACCGAGAGCATGACGCTGCTGGTCTTTACCGAGGAGACCGCCCTGCGCCGGGTGGAGGCCGAGTACAAGGCCAGCCGCCCGGGCTACATGGTCTTTCTGGTGGACGGCTACGACGACATCTTCAGCGATATGCTGGACAGTGAGCGGGCCCGCCTGCTGGAGGGCATCAACCGGGTGCTGGAGGATATGATCGGCCGGGGCACCGGCTTCCTGCGCCGGGTGGCCTCGGGCCGGTACATTGCCGTGGTGGAAGAGCGCCATCTGGAGCAGTATGCCAAGCGCGGATACGACGTGCTGGACAAGATCCGGGCGCTGGACCCCAGCGTGAACCTGTCCATTTCCATCGGCATCGGCCGGGGGGCCAAGACCCTGCGGGAGGCCCAGGACATGGCTGTGCAGGCGCTGGATATGGCTCAGGGCCGGGGCGGCGATCAGGCCGCCGAGATGACCCCCGACGGCTTCACCTTCTACGGCGGCGTCAGCCACGGCGTGGAGAAGCGCAGCAAGGTGCGCAGCCGCATCGTGGCCGACCAGCTGGTCAAACTGATCCGGGAGGCCGACCATGTGGTCATCATGGGCCATCGGATGAGCGATCTGGACGCCATCGGCGCGGCCGAGGGGGTGCTGCGCATCTGCAAGATCTGCGACGTCCCGGCGGTCATCGCCGTGAAGCGGGACGCCACCCTTGCCTCCACCCTCATCAACGCCCTGTGCGAGGCAGGGCAGAAGGATGACTTCATCGACCCGAAGGACGCTTTGCCCATCGTCTCCCGCCGCACCCTCTGCGTGGTGGTGGATACATACCAGCTGGGCCTTGTGGAGAGCCGGGAGATCCTGGAAAAGTGCGGCAAGGTGGCCGTCATCGACCACCACCGCAAGGGCGTGGGCTTCATCGAGAAGGCAGACCTCGTCTGCCACGAGCCCTATTCCTCCTCCGCCAGCGAGCTGGTCACCGAGCTGCTGCAGTACGTGGGCAGCCGGGAGAACAAGCCCAACCGGGTGGAGGCTGAGGGCCTGCTCTCCGGCATCATGCTGGACACCCAGGATTTCACCCTCCACACCGGCGTCCGCACCTTCGAGGCCGCGGCGGCCCTCCGCCGCTACGGTGCCGAAACCGAGCGGGTGCGCCAGCTCTTTGACGTGAGCATGGTGGAGTACAACGCCAAGGCCGACCTGGTGGAAGCCGCCCAGATGTACAAGGGCTGCGCCATCTCCATCAGCGGCGGGGTGCCCCCGGAGGCCCGGGTGGCCGTGGCGCAGGCCGCCAACGACCTGCTGCGCATCCAGGGCGTGGAAGCCAGCTTCGTGGCGGTGCAGGCAGGGCAGGGGGTCAACATCTCGGCCCGCAGCCTGGGCGCCGTCAACGTGCAGGTCATCATGGAGTCCCTGGGCGGCGGCGGTCACCAGACCATGGCGGCGGCCCAGCTCAAGCATATCGACCCCGAGGCGGTCCGGGCACGCATCCAGACCGCCATCGACCAGTACCGGGAGAGCCAGAAAAAGCCCCTCTCCGACAACCAACCCGAACCGAAGAAGAAGGATCAGCAACGATGAAACAGTATGATTATCTCATCGTGGGCGCGGGCCTGTACGGTGCCGTGTTCGCCCACGAAGCAAAGAAAGCCGGCAAGACCTGCCTTGTCATCGACAAGCGCAGCCACATCGCAGGCAATATCTACACCGAGAGCGTAGAGGGCATCAACGTCCACCGCTACGGTGCCCACATCTTCCACACCAGCAACAAGGCCGTGTGGCAGTATGTGAACCAGTTCGCCGAGTTCAACCGCTACACCAACAGCCCGGTGGCCAACTACCACGGCGAGATCTACAACCTGCCCTTCAACATGAACACCTTCAATAAGATGTGGGGTGTGGTGACCCCCGCCGAGGCCAAGGCCAAAATCGAGGAGCAGAAGGCCGCTGCAGGCATCACCGACCCCAAGAATCTGGAAGAGCAGGCCATCAGTCTGGTGGGCACCGACATCTACGAAAAGCTCATCAAGGGCTACACCGGCAAGCAGTG
>CAKSZU010000113.1 GCA_934526125.1 uncultured Faecalibacterium sp.
GCCGAGGGCTGCCCCTTCAAGGGCTGCCTGTACTTCGGCCTGATGCTCACCCCGGACGGCCCCAAGGTCATTGAGTATAACTGCCGCTTCGGCGACCCGGAGACCCAGGTGGTGCTGCCCCTGCTGGAGAGTGACCTGCTGAAGATCATGACCGCCTGCACCGAGGGTACTCTGGCCGACACCGAGGTGAAGTTCTCCGACGGAGCCGCCTGCTGCGTCATCCTGGCCTCCGGCGGCTACCCGGTGTCCTACGAAAAGGGCAAGCCCATCTCCGGCCTGACGAACGGTCAGCTGGCCGGGGCGGACGGCATCACGGTCTATCACTCCGGCACGGCCCTGAAAGAGGACGGCACCCTTGTCACCAACGGCGGCCGTGTGCTGGGCGTCACTGCCACAGCGCCCCGCCTGACCCGCGCCATCGCGCTGGCCTATGAGGCTTCGGAGAAGATCAGCTTTGAAAAGCTCCACAAGCGGACGGATATCGGCCTGCGGGCGCTCAAGGCACTGGCAGAAGATTGAAAAGAGGGGGATTTACCCATGGTCTATCGTATCTATGTTGAAAAAAAGCCCGGCTTCGATGTGGAAGCCGAGGGTCTGAAAAAAGAACTCGTGAGCCTGCTGGGCATCCAGTCCCTGACGGGGCTGCGCCTGCTGAACCGCTACGATGTGGAGGGCATCGATCAGGCCCTGTTCGACCAGTGCGTCAGCACCGTGTTCAGCGAGCCGCCGGTGGACAACACCTACGACAGCCTGCCCGAGGCAGAGGGCGTTTCCTTTGCCGTGGAGTACCTGCCCGGTCAGTTTGACCAGCGGGCCGACTCGGCTGCCGAGTGCATCCAGCTCATCAGCCAGGGCGAGCGCCCGCTGGTGCGCTCTGCCAAGGTCTATCTGCTGCAGGGTGCCCTGACCGACGAGCAGGTGGCGGAGATCAAGAAGTATGTCATCAACCCGGTGGAAGCCCGGGAGGCATCTCTGGAAACCAAGGAGACCCTGAAGATGGAGTATCCCGTCCCCACGGCCGTGGCTGTGCTGGAGGGCTTCAACGAGCTGGATGAAGAGGGCCTGAAGAAGTTCATCGATGAGAAGGGCCTGGCCATGGATCTGGGCGATATCCAGTTCTGCCAGGAGTATTTCCGCTCCGAGAAGCGGGACCCCACCATCACCGAGATCCGGATGATCGACACCTACTGGTCGGATCACTGCCGCCACACCACCTTCGGCACCATCCTGGACGATGTGCAGATCGACGATGCCGTGGTGCAGGAGGCCTTTGACCGCTACATGGCCATGCGCACCGACCTGGGCCGGGAGAACAAGCCCCGCTGCATGATGGACCTTGCCACCATCGGTGCCAAGGAGCTGAAGAAGCAGGGCATCCTGAAGAATCTGGACGAGTCCGACGAGATCAATGCCTGCACCGTCAAGATCAAGTGCGATGTCAACGGCAAGGATGAGGACTGGCTGTTCCTGTTCAAGAACGAGACCCACAACCACCCCACCGAGATCGAGCCCTTCGGCGGCGCGGCCACCTGCATCGGCGGTGCCATCCGCGACCCGCTGTCCGGCCGCAGCTATGTCTATCAGGCCATGCGCGTCACCGGTGCGGGCGACCCGCTGGTGCCCGTCAGCGAGACCCTGCCCGGCAAGCTGCCCCAGCGCAAGCTGGTGACCACCGCTGCCGCCGGTTACTCTTCCTACGGCAACCAGATCGGCCTTGCCACCGGTCAGGTGGACGAGCTCTATCACCCCGGCTATGTGGCCAAGCGGATGGAGATCGGTGCCGTGGTGGGCGCTACCCCCGCTTCCCATGTCCGCCGCGAGTGCCCCGCCCCCGGCGATGTCATCGTGCTGCTGGGCGGCCGCACCGGCCGTGACGGCATCGGCGGTGCCACCGGTTCTTCCAAGGCCCACAACCTGGGCAGCCTCGACCACTGCGGTGCCGAGGTGCAGAAGGGCAATGCCCCCATCGAGCGCAAGCTCCAGCGTCTGTTCCGCCGGGAGGACGCCTGCAAGATGATCAAGCGCTGCAACGACTTCGGTGCGGGCGGCGTTTCCGTGGCCATCGGCGAGCTGGCCGACGGTCTGTATATCGACCTGAACAAGGTCACCAAGAAGTATGACGGTCTGGACGGCACCGAGCTGGCCATCAGCGAGAGCCAGGAGCGCATGGCTGTGGCCCTTGCCCCGGAGGATGTGGACAAGTTCATCGCCATCGCCACCGAGGAGAACCTGGAGGCCACCCCTGTGGCCAAGGTCACTGAGGAAAAGCGCCTGAACATGGTCTGGAACGGCGTGTCCATCGTCAACATCAGCCGCGAGTTCCTCAACTCCAACGGTGCCGAGAAGCACCAGAACGTCCATGTGGAGCAGGGCACCGTCTGGCAGCCCCAGTGGTCCGGCATCACCTTCAGCCAGAAGATGAAGAATATGGTGGGCGACCTGAACGTCTGCAGCAAGAAGGGCCTGTCCGAACGGTTCGACAGCACCATCGGTGCGGCCACCGTCCTGATGCCCTTCGGCGGCGCATACCAGCTGACCCCGCAGAACGCCATGGTGGCAAAGCTGCCGGTGGACGGCGAGACCACCACCTGCTCCGGCATGGCCTGGGGCTTCAACCCCTACCTGATGAGCGCCAACCAGTATGTGGGTGCCCGGATGGCCGTCATTGAGAGCGTGACCAAGCTGGTGGCTTCCGGCTTCCGTTATGAGGACGCTTACCTGACCTTCCAGGAGTACTTCGAGCGTCTGGGCTCCAAGCCTGAGCGCTGGGGCAAGCCGCTGGCCGCCCTGCTGGGCGCACTGGATGCCCAGATGGGCCTCGGCATCGCCTCCATCGGCGGCAAGGACAGCATGTCCGGCTCCTTCGAGCAGCTGGATGTGCCCCCCACGCTGGTGTCCTTTGCCACCGCCATCGGCAAGGCAGGCCGCGTGGTCTCCACCGAGTTCAAGAAGCCGGAGAGTACTGTGGTCCTGATCCGCCCGATCCTGGACCCCAGGACCGGCTGTCCCAACTTCTCGTCCCTGAAGGCGAACTATAAGATCGTGGAGCAGATGATCGAAGAGGGCATGGTGGCCGCAGCCAGCTCCGTGGGCTACGGCGGCATTGCCGAGGCCCTGTTCAAGATGGGTCTGGGCAACCGGATCGGCTTCAAGATGCGGGCTGATATGTCCACCCACCGGATGTTCGAGCCCATGTACGGCTCCATCATCCTGGAAATGGTCTCCGACTCCCCGGCCGGCGAAATCCTGGGCGAGACCACCAAGGAGTACACCTTCGAGTGCTGCGGCGAGAAGCTGGATATGGCCGAGCTGCAGGAGATCTGGGAAAGCAAGCTGGAGCCGGTGTATCCCTACCGCAAGGCAGGCCCCACCGTGGAGAAGATCAACGGCAGCCTGACCGCCCCCGCCGCCCCCAAGATCGGCGTGGCAAAGCCCAAAGTCATCATCCCCGTGTTCCCCGGCACCAACTGCGAGTATGACACCGCCCGCGCCTTTGCCCGCGCCGGTGCCGACCCCGAGATCCTGGTCATCCGGAACCTGACCCCGGCGGACGTCACCGCCAGCTGCGAGGCTCTGGTCCAGGCCATCCGCAGCAGCCAGATCGTCATGCTGCCCGGCGGCTTCTCCGGCGGCGACGAGCCGGACGGCAGCGCCAAGTTCATCGCTTCCTTCTTCCGCAGCCCTGCCGTCACCGAGGCTGTCCGCGACCTGCTGCAGCACCGCGACGGCCTGATGCTGGGCATCTGCAACGGCTTCCAGGCCCTCATCAAGCTGGGTCTGGTGCCCTACGGCGATAT
>CAKSZU010000114.1 GCA_934526125.1 uncultured Faecalibacterium sp.
TTGACGGCGATCTCCTGCCCGAACAGGGTGTGGGTCACGGCGTTGGGGTCTGCCAGCATGGCGCTGGTAACGCCGAAGATGTTGCCGGTGATGACGTTGATGAGCGCAAAGGCCAGCACAGCCGCAAAGGCACCGCCTGCGCGTTCTTTTGCCCAGCTGCCGCCGATGGCGACCGCGAACAGGATGTGCAGGTTGTTGATGACGGCCCAGCCGATGTTCTCCATCGTAGTGCCGATGGTCATGACGGCGGCAATATCGCCACCGCTCATCTGCACCAGCTTGCCCAGACTGATCATCAGACCCGCCGCCGGCATGACAGCGATGACGGTCATCAGAACCTTGCCCAGTTTTTGCAAAAAGTCGAAATTGATGAGCCCTTTCTTCTTGGGAGCTGTCTGTGTGGTTGCCATGATGTTCCTCCTTGTTCTTTTGCATTTGATTACGCAAGCGTTGCGTTACGCTTGCGTTAAATTGCGCAATAAGAATAACTCATTTTCGCAAATTTTACAAGAGTTTTTTGAGACGCAGAACGCCTTTCTGCATCTTGTACATTGTTTGAAGCGATTTTTGTTGAAAATGTCAAACCTTTGCAGCAACACCGTTGCGCGATTTACGCAAACGAGTACGCAAACGTTGACTTTGTGTGCAAAGCCCTTTACAATAGAGCTATCAGAAAGGGGATTCAGAGCATGGCAGTTACGATCAAAGATATTGCGGCCGCTGCGGGCGTTTCGCCGTCCACGGTCTCCCGCACCTGCAAGGACAGCCCATCCATCAGCCGGGACACAAAAGAACGCATCCGCCGCATCATGGCGCAGATGGGCTATGAACCAAATTTTGAGGCCGAACCGTCAGAAGCATTTTCCAAGACCATCGGCATCATCCTGCCTTCTTCCCAGCGGGACGTATATGAAAATGCCTTTCATCTGGAGATCATCCGGGGCATCGGGCAGTTCTGCAACCAGCGCCGTTATGTAAACACCGTCATCACCGGCGAGGACGATGCCGAAGTATTGGATGCCATCCAGAGCATGGTAGCCAACACACAGGCCGATGGATTCATCCTGCTCTACTCCAAAAAAGATTGTCCGGTGGCTGCCTATCTGCGCAGCGAGGGTCTGCTTCACGTTATCGTGGGCAAGGCAGCGCAGTCGGCCAACCAGACCATCTATATCGACAACGACAATGCACTGGCGGGCGAGGAAGCCACCGACTATCTCTACGAGATGGGACACCGCCGCATCGCCTATTTTGGGGTCAGCAATGCCATGCTGTTTTCTGCCGAGCGGAAACGCGGCTATCAGATGTCTCTGCTCAAGCACGGCATCACCCCGCGCGAAGGGGACTGTGTGGAGATCGATACCCTGAATGATTCCTATGAACCTGCCCTGAAAGCACTGTTTACCGCTCCTGACCGCCCTACAGCGGTTCTGGTCAGCGATGACATTCTTGCGGTGGTACTGGAACAGTTCTGCAGCAAGCTGGGCCTGCGCATCCCGAAAGATCTGTCCATCGTATCCTTCAACAACTCGCTGTTCTCCCGCATCACCAACCCGCCGCTGACAACCGTGGACGTCAATCCCTATCAGCTTGGCATCGAAGCGGCAAGCCAGACCATCAACCACATCGAAAACCCCAACCTGCTGGCCACCAAGATCATCGTGCCGCATCAGCTCATCGTACGGGAAAGCTGCTGCCCACCGCCGGAGGTCTGATCTTATAGCAAAAAATCATCCGCGATCGTTTCTCATGAACGGTTTGGACCTCGTGAGATCTTATCGCGGATGATTTTTTTCAGCTGGCCTGCTCTCTCCGATTTTTTATTTTTTCCGATATTCCCGTGGTGTCATACCGAAGTGTGCCTTGAAGGCCCGATTGAAATAGGAGAGATTTTCAAACCCGCACCGGGAGGCGATGGTCAGGATGGTCTCATCCGTGGTTTGCAGCGCTTCGGCGGCGGCGTTCAGGCGGTATTCGTTCAGAAAAGCGATGAAGCTCTGCCCCGTCATCTGCCGGAACCACCGCATGAAGTGGCTGGCGCTGAAGGAGCAGACCCCGGCAGCATCGGCGACCCGAAGCGCCTCGGCATAATGGGCCGAGAGCCATTGCAGAACGGTTTTCAGCCGCTGGGTGTCGGCAGTCTCTGCGGGGGGCTGCTGTTTTCCCTGTGCAATGAGCAGGGCCAGAAAGCGCAGCAGCGCCCCCTTGACCAGCAGCTCATAGCCGGGGAGCTTCGAGCGGCTGGCCTCTTCCACCTCCCGCAGACAGGCGGCAGCCTGAAGATAGCACAAATCGTTTGGGGTCAGACGGACAGGCAGCGACAGCCGCCCGCTCTGGAGCGGAAGCAGGTATTTCTCGGCGCAAAGGTCCTCTGCGCCGCCCAGAAGCTCCAGCTCAAAGATGAGATTCTCGTATTCCATGGACTGCCCTTCTGCCTGCCGCAGGGCGTGGAGAGTGCCGGGCGTAAAAACGAAGATGTCCCCCATGCGGGCCAAATAAGACACAGCGCCCACCTGCACCAGCCCCGCACCGCGCTTGACAAAGACCAGCTCCATGCTCTCCTGCCAGTGGAGCGCCACCTGCTGGAAATCCCCCGGGATGGTGCAGGGATACAGATTGAATGGGAACCGCACGGCACCGTGCTGCTTGGTTTCCTGCAAAGAAGCCCAATTTTGCATCGTCTCACCTCCTGATGATAGGATTGTACCACAATCTGCGCCATTTAGGCAAGATTTTGCGTGTTTTGTGTGGTATATCTTGTGGCAGAGATGTCAAACCTGCTTTTCGTATCAAAGGAGGGTCCATTTATGAACTTTACTGAAACCTTGCAGACCTTTACCGGCAAACCTCTTTCTGCCTGCACGAATCAGGAACTGTATCTTGCCCTGCTGGAACTTGTCCGGCGCAAGAGTGCTGACCGTGTGCAGCCGGTCAAGGGCCGCAAGCTATATTATATCAGTGCTGAATTTCTCATCGGCAAGCTGCTGTCCAACAACCTCATCAATCTGGGTTTGTACGACGAAGCCCGCGATGCGTTGGCTGCTGCCGGGAAGAACCTCGCTGAAATTGAAGAGGTGGAGCCGGAGCCTTCTCTGGGCAACGGCGGTCTGGGCCGTCTGGCCGCCTGCTTCCTTGACTCGCTGGCTACACTGAGTCTGCCCGGCGACGGTGTGGGGCTGCGGTATCACTTCGGCCTGTTCCGCCAGTCCTTTGAGAACGGTGTACAGAATGAGAAGCCCGACCCGTGGCTTACCGCCCACAGCTGGGCCGAAAAGACCGATGTCACCTACCCGGTAGAGCTGGCAGGCAAGGAATACACCGCCCGCCTGTACAAGCTGGCCGTCACCGGTTACGAGGGCCGCACCAATACCCTGAACCTGTTCGACCTCGACACCATCGATGAGAGCATTGTCCACGACGGCATTGCCTTCGACAAAACTGCCATCGACAAGAACCTGACCCTGTTCCTCTACCCGGACGATTCCGATGAGGCCGGCCGCCGCCTGCGGATCTACCAGCAGTATCTGATGGTCTCGGCGGGCGCACAGCTCATTCTGGCCGAGTGCGCCGCCCGGGGCTGCAACTACCACGATCTGGCCGACTATGCCGCCATCCAGATCAA
>CAKSZU010000115.1 GCA_934526125.1 uncultured Faecalibacterium sp.
CCGCTGCCCCCGCAGATGCGTTGGCTCTCCCTTCGGGAGAGCTGTCACGGCTTCGCCGTGACTGAGAGGGCATGCCGCTGCCGGGGAGCGAAACTGAGAGGGCATGCCGCTGCCGGGGAGCGAGACTGAGAGGGCATGCCGCTGCCGCAAAGCACTCCGTCCCTACCCTCAAAAAATAAGCGAAATGCGCACCTTGGATTTCTCGCCAAAATGCGCATTTTTTCTCCCTTTTTCGTTAGTCTCATCAAACCATCTCCAGCATTCATGCGGGTTTTCGGGCGCGATGCGCCGAAAAACTGCGCCGTCGACGCCGAAAAAAAGGACGCGCTTCCGCCGCAGTCAAAACTGTGTTACCCTTGTATCAGAAGATCCCGCGCAGAGACGCTCTCTGCGGGGAAACACCATTTTTCCGATGCAAGGAGGAACGTTTATGAACGACATCATCTTATCCACCCAGAACGGCGAGCCGGTAGTCTCCAGCCGCCAGAGCATTCTGGTGGGCGGCCTGCCCCGGCCGCCGAAAGGAGCTGAGCGTTGAAAAAACACAACAGCGTGATCCTTTTCACCGAGTGGAAGCGGCCGCTCCGGGCGCTGGATCTGGAGCAGAAGGGCCGCATCCTGGACGCCCTCCTCGACTTTCCGGAGGGCATCCGGCCGGATTTTGAGGACCCGATGCTGGCCATGGCCTGGAACTTCATGCAGGGCGGTCTGGAAGAGAACGCCCGCAAGTGGGACGAGGTGCGGGCGCGCCGGGCCGAAGCCGGCAAGCGCGGAAACGAGAAGCGATGGCACGGCGATAACGCAAATGGCAAAAATCGCAAATGCGATCCTTGCGATGAAGAGATCGCAAACGTCGCTGTTTCTGGTTCTGGTTCTGATACTGGTTCTGGTTCTGATACTGATTCCGGTTCTGGTTCTGCAGAAGAGGCAGAGGCCGCTGCCGCGTCCCGCCCTCCCACGGGGCCCGCCCGTTTTGTTCCGCCGGAGCTGGAAGCGGTACAGGCTTATTTTGCCGGGAAAGGCGGCACGGCCGAGCAGGCCCAGCGCTTCCGGGATTATTACGAGTCCAACGGCTGGCTTGTGGGCCGCAACCCGATGAAAAGCTGGCAGGCCGCGGCCTCCTGCTGGATTGCCCGGGACAAGGCGCAGCCGGCCGCCGCCCCGCCCCGCGGCAGGGCTTTCCTGAACAGCCGTCCGCCGGAGGAAGCCGCCAAGGCCGGAAACTTCCTGTCCGATGCCGCCCACCGCCGCCCCCTGACCCGCAAGAAGGATGGGGCGGCAGGCATCCCCTGAGTCACACAAAAAAGACGCCGGTTCCAACGAACCAGCGTCTTTCCGATGCCGCCGACGGGGGTCGAACCCGTACTCTGTCTCCAGAAAGGGATTTTAAGTCCCTCGTGTCTGCCAATTTCACCACAGCGGCACAAAGATCTGCCGCCCGCGTTTTTGGCAGGCGGCAGATAATATGATACAATAGAAACCCTGCTTTGTCAAGCTCAGACCTTGCCGCCGTGCAGCTCTGCGTACATGCTGGAGCGGCACTCTGCCACGGCAGGGGTCATGTTGACGTAGTGCTTATGGGGCATCTCGATGCGCAGCTCGGTCTCCCAGGTCTCCTCGGTGAGCTGGCGGGCGATGTAGGCCTTCTTCTCGGCAATGGTGGGCAGGTCGATGGCCAGTTCGCCGTGCAGGATGTGGGGCACCAGCAGCTTCTTGACCCGGGTGGGGGTGATGGTGACCGTGCGCTCGATGGCGTCCGGGTCCAGATTGACCATCTTGACCGGCTTGCCGGCCTCAATGACCTCGTCATCCATGGCGATCAGGTCGCACTGGGCCTGACCGTTCTCGTCGTAGAGACGCCAGGGCATCTTCTTGCCGGGGATGATGGCCTTGCTGGCGGAGTCGGAGCACTTCATCTTGGGCTGGTAGCTGCCGTCCGGCTGCTTGACGGCCACAAGCTTGTACACGCCGCCGAACACGGGGTCGGAAGCGGAGGTGATCAGGTTCTCGCCCACGCCGTAGGAGTCGAAGTGCGCATGCTCGTACAGCTCCATGTTGGCGATCTTCTTCTCGTCCAGTCCGTTGGAAGCCACCAGCTTGATGTAGGGCTTTCCGGCGGCATCCAGCGCCTTGCGCAGCCGCTTGGAGCCGCGGGCCAGGTCGCCGGAATCGATGCGGGCGCTCTTGACGCGGCGGCTGGGGTCGTTGGGGTACTTCTCGATCAGGTAGTCGTCCAGTTTGATCAGGTTGGGCAGGCCGCTCTCCATGATGTTATAGGTGTCCAGCAGCAGGCTGACGGAGTCCGGGTAGGTGTCCGCAAAGGCCTTGAAGGCGTCGAACTCGGTGGGGAAAAACTCGATGAAGCTGTGGGCCACGGTGCCCACGGCCCTGACCTCGGTGCCGTACTTCATCTCGGCCAGGCAGTTGGCGGTGCCGATGCAGCCGCCCAGGACAGCGGCGTAAGCGCCGTCGTTGCCTGCGCTCTCGCCCTGGGCGCGGCGGGTGCCGAACTCCATGACACTGCGGGGGGTGTGGGTGTTCAGGCCGGTGACGCGGGTGGCCTTGGTGGTGATCAGGCTGTGGAAGTTCATGGTCTGGAGCAGGTAGGTCTCGATGAGGATGGCACCCACCAGATCGCACTCGATCCGCACCATCTGGACATGGGGGTAGCAGACCGTGCCCTCGGGCAGGGCGTACATATCGCCCTTCCAGCGGTAGGTGCGCAGGTACTCGCAGAACTCCTCGCTCATGCCCTTGGTGCGCAGCCAGCAGATGTCCTGCTCGTTGAAGTGGTAGTTCAGCAAAAAGCGGGTCAGCTTGCGCTGGCCTGCGCTGATGGAATAGCCCATGTCGTCCGGATTCTTGCGGAAGAACATATCAAACACCAGCGTCGTGTCCTTGAAGCCGTGCAGGAACAGGCAGTTGGCCATGGTGAACTCGTAAAAATCCACCACCATGGCGGGGTTATCATAATCTTCGTCCGGAATATACGGAACTACTTTGATTTCTTCCATGAAAAGTTTCCTCTCTTGTATCCTGCAGCAGCGGTTCCTTGGCACCGCCGCTGGAAAAGCTGCCCGGCCGCCCCGCTTCGTGTGCTGCGGGCTGCGGGCCCTCTGTCCTGTCTTGACAGGGCGTTGGTATCATGATAGCATCTTTACCGCCCGGACGCAAGGGCTTTTGTAAAATTATTGCATTGGCAGGGCAAAATCTTTTTGCGGCTTCTCCGTCAAGGCATGCCCTCTCAGTCTCGCTCCCCGGCAGCGGCATGCCCTCTCAGTCTCGCTGACGCTCGCCAGCTCCCCCAAAGGGGGAGCCTATTGCGGCTCTGTCTTCAGCACCATCTGCCGGAAGTTTTTCCCACCGTCAGCTC
>CAKSZU010000116.1 GCA_934526125.1 uncultured Faecalibacterium sp.
AGACGGAAGCACCGTTGTGGTCCTTCTTGTAGTCCTCCACGATCTGCTGCAGCTTTGCCCAGCCCTCGTTGGCCTTGTTCTGGTCGATGCTGTCGGGGAAGTTGATGATGAACTCGCGGTGTTCGGGGATACGTGCTTTCATAAGATAGGTCTCCTTATTGACAGTTTGTTGATTTTGAAGTGTTTTATCCAGAAGCGAAACCGTTCAGATTCCGTAAACGGCTTTCGCATTCTCGCAGGTGATGCGGAATACTTCGTCCGGCTCCACGCCTTTCACGGCGGCGATGTACTCGCCCACATAGCGGATCAGGCTGCTGTCGCAGCGGGTCCCGCGAACGGGTTCCGGGGCCATATAGGGGCAGTCGGTCTCCAGGACGATGCGTTCCAGCGGCAGGGCGGCGATGGCCTTGGCGGCCCGCTTGGCCCCCTTGAAAGTGCAGGCTCCGCCGAAACCGAGGTACAGCCCCTGCTTCGCCAGCCAGAGGGCGTCATCGGCGCTGCCGGAATAGCAGTGGACGATGCCTTTCGGGCGGTATTGTTTTAGCAGGGCGTAGACATCGGCGTGGGCGTTCCGGTCGTGGACGATGATGGGCTTGTCCAGCTCCAGCGCCAGCCGGATCTCGGCCTCAAACAGGGCCAGCTGGGCGTCCTTGGGCACGGGCCAGTGGTAATCCAGCCCGCATTCGCCCACGGCCACTACTCTGGGGTCGTCGTAGTACGGGGCAAGGGCCTTCATCTCTGCAGCCCAGTCGCCGCCGTAGACTGACACCGTGGGGGCAGGGCCGTCCTCCCCGCAGTCGGCGGCAGCCAGCAGGCTTTCCGGGTGGATGCCGATGGCGGCCCAGACCCAGGGGTATGTGTGGGCCAGTTCCAGCACCCGGGACGCATCCCCGGAGTGGGTGGCCTGCTCGCAGACCCCGACGACCCCCTTGCCGGGCAGGCTGTCCAGCAGGGCGGTGCGGTCGGCGTCGAAGGCGCGGGCGCTGTAATGGGCGTGGGTATCGAAAATGGGTCCGGTCATACCTTCTCCTTTTTGGCGGGGGCCTTGTTCACCAGCCAGATGCCCACACAGACGAACACCAGCGCGGCCAGATACTGCCAGCGCAGCAGGGGTTCGCCATTGAGTACGGCGCTCAGCAGCACATTGACCACCGGGTTCACAAAGCCGAAAATGGCAATGCGGCTGACCGGGTTGTTTTTCATCAGCAGAGCCCACAGCACATAGCCTGCCCCGCAGATGAAGGCCAGATACAGCATGACCACCACGCCCAGCGCGCTCTGCACATGGAGCCGCCCGCCCATGACCATGCCCAGCAGGAACAGGGCCAGACCGCCCACGAACAGGTTGAGGAAGCAGACGGCAAAGCTGTCGGCCTTTTTGGTCACGGATTTGTTCCACGGGCCGGACAGAGTAAAGACGACGGTGGCCATCATCATGCAGAACACGCCCCAGCCGCTGCCGCTGCCGTGGTTGCCGATGGTGCCGATGAGTACCCCCGCAAAGCCGACGGCGCAGCCCAGCGTCTTGGCGGGGGTCATGCGGTCGGCGTTGCCGTAGAGGAAGTGGGCAAAGATGACGCCCAGAAAGCTCTGGGTGCTGTTCAGGATGCCGCCGAAGGCACCCGTCAGCATGGCAACGGCGATGTAGTAGAAGGCGTACTGGGTCGTGGTCTGCCACAGGCCCAGGGCACAGCACTCGGCGGCCACTTTGCCGCGGGGGGATCGGGGCAGACGGTTCTGCAGCAGTACGCTGCCCGGCAGGACCAGAAGGCTGCCCAGCATGAACCGCACCCCGGCAAAGCAGAAGATGGAGGCGGTGTTGCCGGAGTCAATGGAGAACAGCCGGTAGCCCAGCTTGATGAAGGGGAACGCCGACCCCCACAGCACATTGCAGAAAACGGCAAGCAGCACGGCAAAGACCGGTGTGCCGAAAATTTTATCCAGCGTTTCCGACCGGGAAAGCTTCATGTTTTCCATGATCTCAGTGGATGCGGCTGCCAACCGGGGTGTCGTCGCCGTAGAAGGCGATGGAGCAGCCGCCGTCGGCGGTGTCGGCAGCGAAGATCATGCCCTCGCTGACGTACTTGCCCTTCATCATCGGGCGGGGTGCCAGGTTGCAGACGATGCCGATCTTCTTGCCGATCAGATCCTCCGGCTTGAACCACTTGGCGATGCCGGACAGGATGCAGCGCTCCCGCTCGCCGTCGAACACGGTCAGGTGCAGCAGCTTCTTGCTCTCCTTCAGGTTCTCGCAGGCACGGACCTCGGCCACGCGCAGCTCCACCTTGCAGAAGGTGTCGAAGTCGATCTCTTCCTCGTGGGTGAAGTCCACGCCGCTCTCCTCGGCAGCAGGGGCGGCAGCCTTTTTCTCGGCTTCGGCCTTGGCCTTGTTGGCAGCCTCGGCAGCAGCCTTGCGTTTCTCGTCCTCTTCCTTCAGGTGGGCGATCTCCTTGGCCACATCGATGCGGGGGAACAGGGCATCGCCCTTGTGGACGGTGTAGACCTCCTGTGCGCCGTAGGCGGCCTTGTTCAGGTCGATGTCGGCGGCGGTCAGGCCCAGCTGATCCATCATCTTGGGAGCGGTGGTGGGCAGGTAGGCGTTCAGCAGGATACCGCAGACGCGCAGA
Source organism: uncultured Faecalibacterium sp. (assembly GCA_934526125.1). Taxonomy (GTDB): domain Bacteria; phylum Bacillota; class Clostridia; order Oscillospirales; family Ruminococcaceae; genus Faecalibacterium. The sequence goes on from CAKSZU010000116.1 coordinate 2,628, forward strand.
GCCTCGCACAGGTGGTACAGCACGCTCTCCAGACGGGCCTTGTTGGCCTCGTCCTTGGCCAGTGCCCAGGGGGCGGTCTCATCAATGTACTTGTTGGCGCGCTGGATGACTGCGAAGATCTCCATCAGGGCCTGGGGAATGGTCAGGTTGTCCATATCAGCCGTGACCTTGCTCAGCAGCTCGTTGACCATGGTCTCCAGCTCGGTGTCGATGGCTTCGGTGCCGGCCACATTGTGAACGGTGCCGCCGAAGTACTTCTCGCACATGGCGACGGTGCGGCTGAGCAGGTTGCCCAGGTCGTTGGCCAGGTCGCTGTTGATGCGGTTGATCAGGGCCTCGTTGGTGAACATGCCGTCGTTGCCGAAGGGGATCTCACGCAGCAGGAAGTAGCGGATGGCGTCCACGCCGTAGCGGTCGCAGAGGACCACAGGGTCCACCACGTTGCCCACGGACTTGGACATCTTGCCGCCGTTCATCAGCAGCCAGCCGTGGCCGAACACCCGCTTGGGCAGGGGCAGATCCAGTGCCATCAGCATGGCAGGCCACAGGATGGTGTGGAAGCGCAGGATCTCCTTGCCCACCATGTGCAG
>CAKSZU010000117.1 GCA_934526125.1 uncultured Faecalibacterium sp.
AATCGTCTCCTGTTCACGCTGGCGATCCTCGTGGTGTATCGTCTGGGCTGCGCCATCCCCGTTCCGTTCATCACCGGTTCTGCACTGAACCAGATGTTCTCCAACGGCAATATGCTCTCGTATCTCGATATGATGAGCGGCGGCGCTCTTTCCCGATGCACACTCTTCGCGTTAGGTGTGACGCCTTATATCAACGCCTCCATCATTGTGCAGCTGCTCACGGTCGCCATTCCTTCCCTTGAAAACATCGCGAAGGAACCCGACGGCCAGAACAAGCTGCAGCAGATCACCCGGTATGCCGGCGGCATCATCGCTCTGGTGATGAGCCTTGGCTACTATTTCGTGGTCCGCAATATGGGCGCACTGAAGTATACGAGCGGCGCGGCCGGTATCTTTACCGCCGTGGTCATCATCGCCACCTTCACCGCAGGTGCTCAGCTGATCACCTGGTGCGGCGAGCAGATCGATGACAAGGGCATCGGCAACGGCCTGTCCCTTCTGATCTTCTCTTCGATCGTTTCCAACTGGTCCGGCGTCTACACCACGGTCACGGGTCTGCTGACCCGCGCCGCCGCAGGCGAGACCAAGTTCTATATCCTGCTGCCCCTGCTGGTCGTGCTGGCACTGGTCGTGATCGTGTTCATCGTCATCATGACGAATGCAGAACGCCGCATCACCATCCAGTATGCAAAGCGCGTGGTGGGCCGCAAGCAGATGGGCGGGCAGAACAGCTATCTGCCCCTGAAGCTGAACATGAGCGGCGTCATGCCCATCATCTTCGCTTCCGCCCTGGTTTCGATCCCTGGCACCATCGGCAGCTTCCTGCAGATCGATCAGGCAGCACATCCGTTCTGGTATGCGTTCTTCCATACCTTCAACTACACGTCGCTGCTCTACATCGTGATCTACCTGCTGCTGATCCTGGCCTTCAACTACTTCTATGTGGCCATCCAGTACAACCCTGTGGAGATCGCCAACAATCTGCGCCGTAACAACGGCTCGATCCCCGGCTTCCGTCCCGGCAAGCCGACCAGCGATTTCCTGACCCGCACCCTGAACAAGATCACCCTCATCGGCGCGATCTTCCTGGCTGCGGTGGCTGTACTGCCGATCATCCTCGGCAACCTGACCGGTATGAGCATCCAGCTGGGCGGTACCAGCCTGCTGATCGTTGTCGGTGTGGCACTGGATACCACCCGTAGCCTCGACAGCTTTATGACGATGCGCAACCACAAGGGTTTCCTTGGCTGATCCAAAATTGAAACACTGATGTGAGAAAGCACTGGAAAGGAGAGCATGCTCGTACTTTTCAGTGCTTTTTTGCTTTGGTGGGCCGTTAGTCAGCTCAAACAAAAATATCGTCCTTTTATAAAAGGAAAGGAGAGATCCTATGAATCTGATTCTGTTGGGCGCTCCCGGCGCCGGTAAAGGCACTCAGGCCGAGATCATCTGCGCAAAGCTGAACATTCCTTCCATCAGCACCGGCAACATCCTGCGCGCTGCTGTCAAGGAGGGCACCGAGATGGGCCTGAAGGCCAAGAGCTTCATGGACGCAGGCGCTCTGGTGCCCGATGAGGTCATCATCGGCATCCTGAAGGAGCGGCTGGCACAGGATGACTGTGCAAACGGTTTCATCCTGGACGGTGTGCCCCGCACCATCGCACAGGCCGAGGCCATCGAGACCATGGGCATCCGCATCGACAAGGTGCTGGAGCTGCAGGTGGAGGACAGCGTCATCGTTGACCGCATGAGCGGCCGCCGTGTCTGCGAGAAGTGCGGCGCAAGCTACCACATCCTGAACAAAAAGACGAAGGTCGAGGGCGTGTGCGACCTGTGCGGCGGCAAGACCGTCATCCGCAAGGACGATGAGCCCGCCACCGTTCTGGACCGCCTGAAGGCATATCATGAGCAGACTGAGCCGCTGGTGGGCTTCTACCGTGAGCGCGGCAAGCTGGCAGAGATCCCCTTCTGCCCCTCCATCGAGGAGACCACGGCTGAGATCATGAAGGCTTTGGAGGCATAATTGTGATTCAGATCAAGAATGCGAAAGAACTGGACGGAATGCGCAAGGCAAATGCCCTGAGCGCAGCTGCCCTGAAGTACGGCGGCCAGTGCATCGAAGCTGGCATGACCACCTGGGAACTGGATAAGCTGATCTATGATTTCATCGTGAAGCATGGCGGCACCCCCAACTTCAAGGGACTGTACGGTTTCCCGGGAACGGCCTGCATCAGCCTGAATGATACCATCATCCACGGCATCCCGTCGCATGATATTGTGATCCGCCCGGGCGACATCGTCAGCATCGACACCGGTGCCAAGATCGACGGCTTCAACGGCGACAACGCCTGCACCTACGCGGTGGGCAAGATCGACCTGGAAGCACAGCGCCTGCTGGATGTCACCAAAGCTGCTCTGTACAAGGGCATCGAGGCAGCCAAAGCCGGCAACCGCATCGGCGATATCGGCTACGCCGTGCAGAGCTACTGCGAGGACGCAGGTTTCTCTGTCGTCCGCGAGTTTGTGGGCCACGGCACCGGCAAGGAGCTGCACGAGGACCCCGAAGTGCCCAACTACGGCCACCAGGGCCGCGGCCCCCGCCTTGTGCCCGGCATGACCATCGCCATTGAGCCCATGATCTGCCAGCATGACTGCAAGATCATGCAGCTCAAGGACGGCTGGACTGTCAAGACCAAGGACGGCGGCCTGGCCGCTCACTTCGAGCACTCCAACGCCATCCTGAAAGACCACACCGAGATCATGACCCGTTTCTGGGATGATCCGGATTTTGACCCCAAGACCTTCAGCCTGAGATAATCAGGCGCTGGCCGGGACCTCCCTTCGGGGAGGTCTTTTTTGTTGGGAGAAGTCATTCTTTGTGCAATTCCAACAACTTTTGGTGAAAAGTTTTCATCTTCCCGGTGCAGACGCGCAAAAGCGGGGCGGGAAAGACCGGTTTTGCGGCGAGGAGAAATTTTTATCGGAAATACGGAAAAAAGTACTTGCAAAATGAAGGCAAAAGGTGTATAATCTATAAATGGCCGTGACAGCCAGATGCTTTCTCGGTGAGCAGGGATTTTCTGCCCGCTTTGCGGATTTCGTGCCGCAGGAGAAGAAGTATGTGGCGGTTATCGCCGCCTGTCCGTCAATTCATGGCAAACTGAGCAGATCCAATGA
>CAKSZU010000118.1 GCA_934526125.1 uncultured Faecalibacterium sp.
AGGATGGTGGTGCCGTCCTCGGTGGTGATGGGCTTGCCCACGATGGTGTTGGAATCCACCATCTGACGGACCTTGTCCATCGTAATGTTCATCAAACCTTGAATGGGATGCTCAGCCATAAAATCGGCCTCCTTATTATAGTCTGGGAAGCACGCTCCCCCGGAACCACTCCCCTGCCCTGCGGCAGGCCAGCGGACACACCATACAGAAATATTATACCGGATTTACAGGAATACGTCCAGTACCTTTTCGCGCCAGAACGCATACAGAACGCGCAGGGCCGTAAAAACCACGGCGTAGGCCCGGGCCGATACCCGGAAGGACACCCGGTCCTTCACTGTGGGTTCCTGGCTGCCGAAGTCCGGCAGAAGGCGCAGCTGCTTGAAGTCAAGGTAGATGAACCGGTCCAGGAAGCCCAGCACCGGGTAGAGCCAGGCGTTCAGCCTGCCGTAGCTGCGGGCCGCCTCGGCGGGGTCATCGCCCCGGACACCGAGGCAGACATCGATCCGGGTGAATTTCAGAGAACCGATGATGGCCCGGGTCAGCTGCCCCGCCCCTTTCAGGATGGTGCAGAGGGTGTTCAGGGTCAGCTTTGCCTTCCTGCGGGGCGAAGCCTCTTTTTTAGGCTCCGCAGGCTTTTTCTCCGTTTTCTTCCGCTTTTTCTTTTCCGGCTTCTCGGGCTGCGGGTACTGAAAGACCGGGAAGGTGATGCCCAGCACTCCGGCGCGGACGGTCAGGGCCCCGTCTTCCCACTGCACATCCGCGCAGAACGGGCAGAACAGGACGATCAGGACCAGCACCAGGATCACCAGAAGCAGGATGCCCAGCGCCTTCAGCAGGAACAGAAGCACTGCCCCGAGAACGGAGAGGATGCTCCATAAAATGCTCATTGGCCCGCCTCACTTTCCGCGCCGCGCACCGGCGGCAGGTCCTCCAGACTGGAAAGGCCGAAGCACCGCAGAAAGACGTCCGTGGTGCGGAACGCCACCGGGCGGCCCGGCAGGTCCAGACGGCCTGCCTCTTCGATCAGGCCCTTTTCCAGCAGGCCCGACACGCTGGACGAGGAGTCCACGCCCCGCACCTGCTCGATGAAGGCGCGGGAGACCGGCTGGTTGTAGGCAATGACGGTCAGAGTCTCCATGGCCGCCGGGCCCAGCGGCACCGAGCGCCGGGTATCCATTACCCGGCGGACGCACTCGGCGAACTCGGTCTTGGTGGCCAGCTGCCAGTGGGTGTTCAGGTGGAGCAGGCACAGGCCGCTGTCCTCCCGGGCGTAGCGCTCCCGCAGAGCTTCCAGTGCCGGTTCCACACTGGTCTGCGGCAGCTGCAGCGCCTGCGCCAGCCGGTCGGCCCCGATGGGCTCGGCATAGGCAAAGAGCATCGCCTCCACGGCGGCTCGGATCTGTTTCTGGTTCATTTTGTCTCCTTTGTCCGTTCCAGACGGCCTCTGCGCATGGTCAGCTCCCCTTCCGGGCCGAGACGCACCCGCCCGCCGCGCACCAGTTCCAGCAGAGCCAGAAAGGTAGCCACATTGGTACCCCGGCTCTGGCAGCGGGAAAACAGCTGGTTCATCTTCTCCGCGCCCCCGCTGATCAGGCGGCGCAGGATAAAGACCACCCGGCTGCTCACCGACACCTGCGGTGCCGAGACCAGCGGCTCGAACTGCTCCTGCGTGGGCATCCGGCGGACGGTCGTACGCCCGGCCAGCGCCTGCCAGCAGTCGGCCAGTACCTGCGGCGAATGGAACAGGTCATAGGTGTGATCCCACTCCATCTGCATCGGGCTGCGGACAAAGACGAGGTTCTGCTCGCCCTGTTCCCGCAGGCGGGCTGCCATCCGGCGGCACTGGTCGTACTCGATCAGCTGGCCGGTCAGCTCCTGCTTCATCCGCTCGCCTTCCTCACTGCGGGGCAGCAGCAGGTAGCTCTTCATCTCCACCAGATGCGCCGCCATCTCGATGAAGGCGCTGGAGATCTCGGGGTCGGCGGCCTCGGCCGTCTCCACGGCATGGGTATACTGGTCGATCAATTCCAGGATGGGAATGTTGTGCAGGTCCATCTTGTGCTTTGCCACCAGCGTCAGGAGAAGCTCCAGCGGGCCCTCGAAGTCCTCCAGATGAAAGGTCAGTTCTTCGGCCACTCAGATCACCGTCCCGACGGAAGCATAGTAGGCCGAATAGGCCAGCTGATCGATGTACCCCGTGCCTGCGTCCAGCAGGTCCCACACCGCATTGTTGAAGGTGCCCAGCACACCGTCCAGCGCACCGGCCCAGACCGCGGCCAGCAGGATGACAAAGAGGACCCGCTCATATTTCATGATCCGGAAATAGAGGTTCTGGGGCAGCACCACCAGCAGGATGCGGCTGCCGTCCAGCGGCGGCACCGGGATCAGGTTGAACACCGCAAGCCCGACGTCCATCATGACCAGATACTGCAGAAAGCGGGCTGCAAAGACCGTTGCGCCGGTCACCGGAGCCCAGTAGTACAGGATCTTCCACACCACCATGCCGAGATATGCCAGCAGCAGGTTTGCCGCCGGCCCGGCCAATGCCGTGAGGGCCATGCCCCATTTGGGATTTTTGAAATTGCGGGGATTGGTGGAAACGGGCTTTGCCCAGCCCACCCCGGCAAAGATCATGCACAGGGTGCCCAGCAGGTCAAAGTGACGGAAGGGGTTCAGGCTCAGCCGCCCTTCCCGCTTGGCCGTGGGGTCTCCCAGCAGCCAGGCCGCCAGCGCGTGGCCCGCCTCGTGGAACGGGATGGCCACCAGCGTCACCAGTGCCCGGATGAGATAATACATTCCTTGTACGGTCATTTGTTTCTCCTGAAAATGGATTTGCTTCTATTGTACTATTTTTTCGCTGTTCCGGCAAGGGGGCCGCCGCTGTGCGAAAAAAGTTGCAGAAAAATCAAATTTGCTCTTGCATTTTGGTTCGGTCTCTGGTAAAATAGTCAAGCTGATTATTTTGATTCCATACTTCACTTTAGGAGGTGCAAGTACCATGGCTAAGTGTGAATGCTGCGGCAAGGGTGTTACCTTCGGTATCAAGGTCTCCCATTCTCATCGCCGTTCCAACCGTACCTGGAAGCCGAATGTCCGTCGTGTCAAGGCGGTCGTGGAGGGCTCTCCCAAGTA
>CAKSZU010000119.1 GCA_934526125.1 uncultured Faecalibacterium sp.
TAGCGAAGCGGCTAGCATTTTTCCACTTCGACTTCCCCTTCGGGGTCTGAAAGGGGCGAGCAGCCCCTTTCTCGTGGGTCCAGCGCGTCGAAATTGCTGGTGGTTTTCTGGTTCTCTTTTGACATCAAAAGAGAACTTAGCCCCGCGTAACCGCGCTCTCCCCCTGCGCCGCAGGCGCAAAAATCACAGCATCGTCATCTGCTCCCCTTCATCCTCCGCGCGGACGAGCGCACCGGTGGCGGGCAGGCTGCGGACGCGGTAGCGGTGGGGGTTCGCCAGCTCCAGCGTTTCGGCCGGGACGACCGAGGCGATGGTCTGGTTCTTTTTCAGGGTCACCACGCTGACACCCTGGCTGTCGCGGGTGGCCTTGGCCGCGATCTGACTGGAATGGACCAGCAGCATCCGGCTGGCGCTGGTGCGGATGGCCAGCTCCGTGTCCTCCGGCAGGAAGATCATCCTGGCCAGCGGCTCCTTGTCGCAGTAGGCTTTCAGCAATTTGCGGCGGTTCAGTTTGGTGGCATAGGAACTCAGGGGGATCTTCGCGCACTTTCCGCCTGCAAAGAAGAACAAGACATAGCCGCTGTAATCCCCGGTGATGATCATGGAGAGGATGTTCTCGTCCTCATCCATACCCAGACGGCCCGGCAGGAAAATGCCCATCTGGGCCACCTTGCCGTCTTCCAGCTCGTTCAGGCGCACCTTATAGACCTGCTGCTTGTCTGTGAAGAACAGTGCTTCCAGATTGTTGCGGGTCTCCACCTGCTGGATGATCTCATCCCCCTCTTTCAGCTTGTGGGCACCGGCGGTGCGCAGGCTCTGGGGCTGGATCTTCTTCAGGTAGCCCTCCCGGGTGAAGAACACCGTGACCGGATAATCCGGGACGGTCTCCTCCTCGGCGGCACCCGTCTCCTCCGGCAGGTCGTAAAGGATCTCGCTGCGGCGGGGCTGTGCATACTTCTTTGCCGCATCGTTCAGCTCGCTGATGATGATGCGGCGGATGCGGGCAGGCTTTGCCAGGATATCGTTCAGGTCGGCGATGTCCTTTTCCAGCTGTTCGATCTCGCTGGTGCGCTTGAGGATATACTCCCGGTTCAGGTGGCGCAGCTTGATCTCCGCCACATAATCGGCCTGCACCTCATCGATGCCGAACCCGATCATCAGGTTGGGAACGACTTCGGTCTCCTCCTCGGTGGTGCGGATGATGTGGATAGCCTTATCGATGTCCAACAGGATGGCGGCCAGACCCTGGAGCAGGTGGAGCCGCTTTTCCTTGCCGTGGAGGTCGTAATAAGTGCGGCGGCGGACACACTCCATCCGGAAGGCCGTCCACTCCTGCAGGATCTCACGGACGCCCATGACCCGGGGCTGACCGGAAACCAGAACGTTGAAGTTGCAGCTGAAGCTGTCCTCCAGCGGGGTGGTCTTGAAGAGCTTTGCCATCAGCTTTTCGGCATCCACGCCCCGCTTCAGGTCCAGGGTGAGCTTGAGGCCGTTCAGGTCGGTCTCGTCGCGCATGTCGCTGATCTCTTTGATCTTGCCTGCCTTGACCAGCTCGGCGATCTTGTCCATGATGGCCTCCACCGTGGTGGTGGGCGGGATCTGGGTGATCTCGATCATGTTCTCGCCGGGCACCAGATTGTAACGGGCCCGCACCCGGATGCTGCCCCGGCCGTTCTCGTAGACTTCCCGCATCTGGGCTTCATCGTAGAGGATCTGCCCGCCGCCCACAAAATCCGGGGCGGGCATGGTAGTGGAGATGTCGTGCTTGGGGTCCTTCATCAGGGCAATGGTGGTAGCGCACAGCTCGGCCAGATTGAACGAGCAGATGTTGCAGGCCATGCCGACGGCAATGCCCAGGGTGTTGTTGGCCAGAATAGTGGGGAAGGTCACGGGCAGCAGGGTGGGCTCGGTGGTGGTACCGTCATAGTTGGGCACAAAGTCCACGGTCTCCTTGTCGATGTCCCGGAACAGCTCCTCGCAGACGCCCTCCAGCTTGGCCTCGGTGTAACGGGCCGCAGCGCAGGACATATCCCGGCTGTAGGCCTTGCCGAAGTTTCCCTTGCTGTCCACATAGGGTACCAGCAGGCTCTCGTTGCCCCGGCCCATGCGCACCATGGTGTCGTAGATGGCGGCATCGCCGTGGGGGTTCAGGTGCATGGTGCTGCCCACGATGTTGGCCGACTTGGTGCGGGCCCCTTTCAGCAGGCCCATGCCGTACATGGTGTACAGCAGCTTCCGGTGCGCCGGTTTGAAGCCGTCGATCTCAGGCAGGGCGCGGGAGACGATGACGCTCATGGCGTAGGGCATATAGTTGGTCTCCAGCGTACGGGTGATGGGATCTTCCAGCACACTGCCGGCATTCAGGATCTCGACCCCGTCGCCCAGCTGCGGCCGGACCGGTTTCAAAGCTTTTTTCGATGTTCGTTTTGCCATTTTCTCGTTTTATCCTCTTTCAAGACACATCCAGATCGTCCAGATACTCGGCGCCGTGCTCGGCGATATGCTCCTTGCGCCCGGCAAGGTTGTCGCCCAGCAGCAGGTCGAACACCCGGGCCGTCTCCTCCACATCGGTGGGCAGCACCTTGATCAGGCGGCGGCTCTCCGGGTTCATGGTGGTCAGCCACATCATCTCGGGGTCGTTCTCGCCCAGACCTTTGGAGCGCTGGATGGTGTACTTTTTCTCCCCGATCTCTTTCAGGAAGGCCGCCTTCTCCGGCTCGGTATAGGCAAAGTAGGTGTGATCCTTTGTGGTGATCTCGTACAGCGGCGACTCTGCAATGTAGACGTAGCCCTCATTGATCAGGGTGGGGGTCAGCCGGTAGAGCATGGTCAGCACCAGCGTGCGGATCTGATAGCCGTCCACGTCGGCATCGGTACAGATGACGATCTTGTTGTACCGCAGATTCTCGAGGTTGAAGGTGGCAAGCTCCTTGTTGTGCTTGCCGCCCAGCTCCACGCCGCAGCCCATGACCTTGATGAGGTCCACGATGACGTCCGACTTGAAGATGCGGGCATAGTCGGCCTTGAGGCAGTTCAGGATCTTGCCGCGGATGGGCATGATGGCCTGATATTCACTGTCGCGGCT
>CAKSZU010000120.1 GCA_934526125.1 uncultured Faecalibacterium sp.
ATATTCTGACCCATGATGATGGGGATAGCGCTGCCGTAGGTGATGACGCCGGTGGCGCTCAGCGCCTGCAGGATGCCGACGCTGGCGCTGGAACTCTGGATGATGCCGGTAACGACGGCACCCACCAGAACGCCCAGAATGGGGTTGGAGAAACGGGTGAACAGACTGGTGAACCATGCTTCATCCTGCAGAGGCAGGACGGCGTTGGACATGGTGGTCATGCCGGTCATCAGGATCGCAAAACCGACGAGGATGGTGCCGACGCCCTTCCGCTTTTCACTCTTTCCCATATAGAGCAGGATGCCGATGAACGCCAGCGCCGGGCTGAAGGAGGTGGGCTTGAGCAGCTGGATCCAGAAGCTGTCGCCCTGCAGGCCGGACAGGCCCAGGATCCAGCTGGTGACCGTGGTGCCCACGTTGCTGCCCATGATGACGCCGATGGCCTGATGCAGCTCCATGATGCCGCTGTTGACAAAACCGACCACCATGACGGTGGTGGCGCTGGAACTCTGGATCACGGCCGTGACGCACAGACCCAGAAAGAAGCCTTTGAGAGGGTTGTCGGTCAGCTTGCTCAGGATCTTCTGCAGCTGTCCGCCGGCCTGCTTCTCCAGGGCCTTGCCCATGATGTCCATACCGAACAGGAACAGAGCCAGACCGCCGAGAAGGGAAAAGACATTGAAAACAGTCATTTGAGGTTCCTCACTTTTTGTTTGAAGCACATTTGCTTGACATGGAATTCTCCTGATTCTGAGTATAGAGCCTGAATGTAAAATCGGAAACCGGAGGAATGTAAAACTCATGTAAAGTGAGACGCTTTTGCACCGAAATGCTGCTTCAGGTCCATTATAAAAGGAATCGGTCCCCGATGCAACCGTACACACGCCCGGACAAGACACATTTTTCGGGAAAGAAACATTGTAATCCGAAACCATCTCGTTTATAATAGGAAAAGGATCCGTGCCCTGCGCCGGGCGCAGAACGGCTAAGCATTTGTGCAGGAGGAAGAACGATGGCGAATTTCAATGTTTCGCTGAAGAAGCTGACCGAGAAGGTCAGCATGGATGTGGTCTACACCCCCCGGGATCTGGACAGTATCTGCGTTGAAATCGCAGAGGTCAACCGTCCGGGTCTGTTCCTGGCGGGTTATTATGATTATTTCGATAAGCTCCGTCTGCAGATCATGGGCCTTGCGGAGATGAATTTTCTGTCCGGCCTGTCCAAGGAGAAGCGGTACGAAGCACTGGATCAGCTGTTCCGGCAGCAGCCCCCGGCTGTGATCGTCTGCCGCAGCGAGGAACTGGAGCCGTTTCCGGAAATGCAGGAGCTGGCCCAGAAGCACGGCGTGGCGCTGCTGCGCTCCAATGAGACGACCTGCACCCTGATGGGCAGTCTGATCAGCGTCCTGAATCTGGAGCTTGCCCCCCGCATTACCCGGCACGGTGTGCTGGTGGAAGTGTACGGCGAGGGCATCCTGATTCTGGGCGACAGCGGCATCGGCAAGAGCGAGCTGGCCATTGAGCTGGTCAAGCGCGGCCACCGCCTTGTGGCCGACGATGCCGTGGAGCTGCGCAAGGTATCCAACCGCCAGATCATGGGCACGGCACCGGAAAACATCCGCCACTTCATCGAGCTGCGCGGCATCGGCATCGTCAACGTGGCCCGGGTGTTCGGTGTGGGTGCCGTCAAGGTCAGCGAGAGTCTGGACCTGGTGGTCCAGTTGGAAGCCTGGGACCCCACCAAGAACTACCAGCGCACCGGTCTGGAAAGCGAATACTATGAGATCCTGGGGGTCAACATTCCCAGCACCAGCATCCCGGTCTCCCCGGGACGCAATCTGGCCGTCGTGCTGGAAACGGCCGCCATCAATAACCGCCAGAAGAAGATGGGCTACAACGCAGCCAAGGAGCTGCTGATCCGTCTGGGTCTGGACGGCACCATTGAATAAGAACAGAACGAGGAAAAACGACTTTATGGAGCAACTGAAACAACAGCTGAGTAAAGCGGGAATCGCATACCGGGAACAGGAGCCGCTTTCCGCGCACTGCACCTTCCGCATCGGCGGCCCGGCGGATGTGTTCATCCAGCCGCAGGACAGCGATGTCCTCTGCAGGGCCATCGCGCTGTGCGAGGAATGCGGCGTGAAATATTATCTGCTGGGCAACGGCAGCAACATCCTGTTTGAAGATGCAGGCTACCGGGGCGCAGTCATTGATATTTCGGCCGAAGCAGAAGGCACTGAACCGCTCGTCTGCCCGGGAGCCGAGGGGGACGACCTTCTTGCACCGGCGGGCATGAAGCTCTCGACGCTCTGCAGTTTTGCCCTGAAGCAGGGCTATACCGGGTTGGAATTTGCTTACGGCATCCCCGGCACCGTGGGCGGTGCAGTTTATATGAATGCCGGAGCCTACGGCGGCGAGATGAAGGACGTGCTGCAGAGCGTGTCCTACCGGACCCGGTCCGGCGAGGTCGTGAACGCAGAGGCGGCGGAACTGGATCTGTCCTACCGGCACAGCATCTTTGAAGAAAACGGCGGCTGCATCCTGAGCGCTGTGTTTCGGCTGCAGAAGGGCGACCCGGCAGCCATCAAGGCCCGGATGGACGAACTGATGCAGAAGCGCATCGACAAGCAGCCGTTGGACAAACCCAGCGCCGGCAGCACCTTCAAACGCCCGGCGGGTGCTTTCGCGGCGGCGCTCATCGATCAGTGCGGCCTGCGGGGCCACCGCCACGGCGGGGCCGCCGTCAGCGAAAAACACTGCGGCTTTGTGGTGAATCTTGGCGGCGCGACCTGCGCCGATGTGCTGGCCCTGTGCGATGAGGTGCGGGCTGTCGTGAAAGAAAAAACAGGTTACGACCTGGAAAAAGAGATCCGGGTCGTCAAGGCATAAGAGGGAATGGGTATGGATCTGTTGATCGTCAGCGGTCTTTCCGGCGCGGGAAAATCGGTCGCGATGAATGCGCTGGAAGACATCGGCTTTTTCTGTATTGATAATGTCCCAGCGGAGCTGCTGCCAAGCATCACTGCCTTTTCC
>CAKSZU010000121.1 GCA_934526125.1 uncultured Faecalibacterium sp.
ACTCTGGTCGAGGCTGGCTACGAGCCCGAGATGGCCTACTTCGAGACCTGCCACGAGATGAAGCTCATCGTTGACCTGATCAACGAGGGCGGCTTCTCCAAGATGCGTTACTCCATCTCCAACACCGCTGAGTACGGCGACTACCGCACCGGCAAGCGCCTGATCACCGAGGAGACCCGCAAGGAGATGAAGAAGGTCCTGACCGAGATCCAGGACGGCACCTTCGCTTCCGAGTTCCTGACCGAGATGAGCCCCAACGGCGGCCGCAAGGTCCACTTCCTCGCTCAGCGCCGCATGGAGGCCGAGCACCCCATCGAGAAGGTGGGCGCAGAGCTGCGCGGCATGATGAGCTGGCTGAAGAAGTAAGACTCCCCACAGTCATTGCAATCTCACAGGCTCCCTCCTCCGGGAGGGAGCCTTTTGTTTAGAGAAAGAGGATAAAAATGAGAAGCGACAACGTGACCAAGGGCTCGGAGCGCGCACCCAACCGCAGCCTGTTTTACGCACTGGGCTACACCCCCGAAGAGCTGGACCGCCCCCTGATCGGCGTGGTCAGCGCCTACAGCGAGATCGTGCCCGGCCACATGAATCTGGACAAGATCGCCGACGCCGTCAAGGCCGGTGTGGAGATGGCCGGCGGCACCCCCATCCTGATCCCCGCCATCGGTGTCTGCGACGGCATCGCCATGGGCCATGTGGGCATGAAGTACTCCCTGGCTTCCCGTGAGCTGATCTGCGACAGCGTGGAGACCATGCTGATGGCCCACCAGCTGGATGGTCTGGTTCTGGTGCCCAACTGCGACAAGATCGTGCCCGGCATGGTCATGGCCGCCGTCCGGATGGACGTGCCCGCCGTGGTCTGCTCCGGCGGCCCCATGCTGGCCGGTACCTACGGCGGTGAGGAGGTCAGCCTTTCCAAGATGTTCGAGGCGGTGGGCGCTTATAAGGCCGGGATGATCACCGACGAGCAGCTGGAGGACTGCACCTGCAACTGCTGTCCCAGCTGCGGCAGCTGCTCCGGCATGTACACCGCCAACAGCATGAACTGCCTGTGCGAGGCCATCGGCATCGCCCTGCCCGGCAACGGCACCATCCCGGCTGTCTACTCCAAGCGCCTGCAGCTGGCAAAGCACGCCGGTATGGCCATTATGGAGATGGTCAACAAGGGCATCACCGCCCGCCAGATCATCAACGAGCGTTCCATCCGCAACGCCCTGACCTGCGATATGGCACTGGGCTGCTCCACCAACACCGTCCTGCACCTGCTGGCCATTGCCTACGAGGCCGGTGTACCCATCGACCTGAAGCTCTTCAACGAGATCAGCGCCAAGACCCCCAACCTGTGCCATCTGGCACCGGCCGGTCCTACCCATATGCCCGATCTCTACGCCGCCGGCGGCATCCCCGCCGTGCAGGCCGAGCTGGCCAAGAAGGGTCTGCTGGATCTGGATGTGCCCACTGTCACCGGCAAGACCCTGGGCGAGAACATCAAGGGTGCCCACATCCTCAACGAGAAGGCCATCCGCCCCATCGACAACCCTTACTCCCAGACCGGCGGCCTGCAGATCCTGTGGGGCAACATCGCTCCGGACGGGTGCGTTGTCAAGCGCAGCGCCGTGGCCCCCGAGATGCAGCAGCACTCCGGCCCGGCCCGGGTGTTCAACAGCGAGGAGACCGCCATTGCTGCCATCTACGCAGGCCAGATCGTCCCCGGCGATGTGGTGGTCATCCGCTACGAAGGCCCCAAGGGCGGCCCCGGTATGCGTGAGATGCTGAATCCCACCTCCGCTCTGGCCGGTATGAAGCTGGACAAGACCGTGGCCCTCATCACCGACGGCCGCTTCTCCGGCGCAAGCCGCGGTGCCGCCATCGGCCATGTCAGCCCCGAAGCCGCTTCCGGCGGCCCCATCGGCCTGATCGAGGAGGGCGATATCATCAACATCGATATCCCCAACGCGAAGATCACGCTGGAAGTCAGCGATGAAGTGCTGGCCGAGCGCAAGGCAAAGTATGTCGCGCCCGAGCCCAACATCAAGACCGGCTGGCTGAGCCGCTATGCCCGCATGGTCACCAGCGCAAACCTGGGTGCGGTGCTGAAGTAAGGAAAAATCTATAAAAATAAGGCAGCTGATGCTCATTTGATGGAGTGATCAGCTGCCTTATTTTTATGGGTCAGAGTTTTTTTGGAGGAGCTTCGAAATTTTCCGCAAAGGTAAAGCCGATTGCAAGAAGAATGACGATGCAGGCCTTGCTTGTGAACCAGGAGTGAATGGTCGAGTGATTCATCAGAATGGTATAACAGGGGATCAGTACCGCAATTTTGTCCATGAATCTATTTCCTTTCCAGATCAGAGAAAGCTGTTGAAGTCATACTCTATAAGTGTAATCTGAACTGGCAAATAAATCCATAGTTTCTTTTTTTTGCAGAAAACTTTGAAATTGGAAACGAGCAAAATTTGTTGAAAAAGCACAGAGTACGCAGAAACCGGATCAAAACGGAGGGTGAGGGAAAGCGCCTCTGCCGAAAAATCCGTCAGAAAAAGTCGGAATAAGTCGTACTCATTCAGCAAAATTTGGACTTTTTATGAAATTTCTGTGTTTCGGGCATGGACAAGCCGGGGGCGGTTCTGCTAAAATGAGAGCTGTTCTTTCCGCCCGATGCCAAACGGCGGATTTTATTTTTCACATCAACACAGGAGGAACTTTCATGTTAGAAAAGATCTTTCACCTGAAAGAAAACCACACCGATGTAAAGACAGAACTCATGGCGGGTGTCACCACCTTCATGACCATGGCCTACATCCTTGCGGTCAACCCCAGCATCCTGTCCGCTTCGGGCATGGATGCCAATGCGGTCCTGATCGCCACCTCGCTGGC
>CAKSZU010000122.1 GCA_934526125.1 uncultured Faecalibacterium sp.
TCCCTGGTCACCCAGCAGCCTCTGGGCGGCAAGGCCCAGTTCGGCGGCCAGCGCTTCGGCGAGATGGAGGTCTGGGCACTGGAGGCTTACGGTGCCGCTTACACCCTGCAGGAGATCCTGACCGTCAAGTCCGATGACGTCGAGGGCCGTGTCAAGACCTACGAGGCCATCGTCAAGGGCGAGCCCATCCCGCAGCCCGGCATCCCCGAGTCCTTCCGCGTCATGCTGAAGGAGCTGCAGTCCCTGGGTCTGGATGTCGTTGTCCAGGACAAGGACGGCAACGAGATCGATATGCGCCAGAACTTCGACGACGAGGAGACCGGCTTCGATATGCGTGATGTGGCCGGTACCGAGACTGTGGTGCAGGAGAGCGAGCTGCTCAACGATTACAACATCAAGGACGCCGATGCAGGTTTCGATGATCCGTCCGTTCTGGACGACGACAACTCCGGCAATGCGGCTCCCGCTTCGGATGAAGTGGATTTTGAGTAAATCCTGAAGAAACTGTTCTGTCCCCGCGGTGTGTGTGCTGCACACCGGCAGGGGAGGGGACAGCGGGTTTACAACCTGCCGAACTGCTATCATCGAGACAACTATAGCAGTTTGCGTTTTTAATGCACAAGCAACATCCGCAAACTGCATATCGCAAATATGCTGTTTTGATAGGCACTATTTTTGAAAATTGCGATAGAGATTTAGAAAGGGTTCGTTTCATGGAAAACAACGTTTTCGATTCCATTAAGATCGGCCTTGCTTCTCCGGAGCAGATCCGCAACTGGAGCTATGGTGAGGTCAAGAAGCCTGAGACCATCAATTACCGCACCCTGAAGCCGGAGCGCGACGGCCTGTACTGCGAGCGCATTTTCGGACCTACCAAGGACTGGGAGTGCCACTGCGGCAAGTACAAGCGCATCCGCTACAAGGGCAAGGTCTGCGAGCGCTGCGGCGTCGAGGTCACCAAGGCCAAGGTCCGTCGTGAGCGGATGGGCCACATCGAGCTGGCTGCCCCTGTCAGCCACATCTGGTACTTCAAGGGCATCCCCAGCCGCATCGGCCTGATGCTGGACATCAGCCCTCGCCTGCTGGAGAAGGTCCTGTACTTTGCAAGCTATATCGTCACCGATCCCGGTCTGACCCCGCTGGAAAAGAAGCAGCTGCTGACCGAGAAGGAATACCGCGAGATGCGGGAGCGTTACGGCGATGAGTTCGAGGCATCCATGGGTGCTGAGGCCATCCAGGAACTGCTGAAGGAGATCGATCTGGATCAGCTGAGCGCTGAGCTGACCGCCGAGGTGGAAAAGTCCTCCGGCCAGAAGAAGGTCCGCATCCTGAAGCGTCTGGAGGTCGTGGAGGCATTCCGCATCTCCGGCAACCGCCCTGAGTGGATGGTAATGGACGTTCTGCCCGTGCTGCCCCCCGATCTGCGCCCCATGGTCCAGCTGGACGGCGGCCGTTTCGCCACCTCTGACCTGAACGACCTGTACCGCCGCGTCATCAACCGCAACAACCGTCTGCGCCGTCTGCTGGAGCTGGGCGCTCCCGACATCATCGTGCGCAACGAGAAGCGGATGCTGCAGGAGGCTGTGGACAGCCTGATCGACAACGGCCGCCGCGGCCGTCCGGTCACCGGCCCCAATAACCGCGCACTGAAGAGCCTTTCCGATATGCTGAAGGGCAAGCAGGGCCGCTTCCGTCAGAACCTGCTGGGCAAGCGTGTCGACTACTCCGGCCGTTCCGTTATCGTCGTTGGCCCTGAGCTGAAGATGGACCAGTGCGGCCTGCCCAAGGAGATGGCTCTGGAGCTGTTCAAGCCCTTTGTCATGAAGGATCTGGTGGAGAAGGGTGTTGCCAACAACATCAAGTCCGCCCGCAAGATGGTCGAGCGCGCAAAGCCCGAAGTCTGGGACAGCCTGGAGACCGTCATCAAGGGCCACCCCGTCCTGCTGAACCGTGCACCTACCCTGCACCGTCTGGGCATCCAGGCCTTCAACCCCGTGCTGGTCGAAGGCCGTGCCATCAAGCTGCATCCTCTGGCATGTACCGCATTCAACGCCGACTTCGACGGCGACCAGATGGCTGTCCATCTGCCTCTGGGCGAGGATGCCTGCCGTGAGGCCAAGATGCTGATGCTGGCTTCCGGCAACCTGCTGAAGCCCTCTGACGGCGCTCCCGTCACCGTGCCTACTCAGGATATGATCCTGGGCAGCTACTACCTGACCACCGTCCGTGAGAACGAAGAGGGTGCAGGCAAGATCTTCCGCGATGAGAACGAGGCCCTGATGGCTTACGCTGAGCATGTGGTCACCCTGCACGCACCCATCAAGGTGCGCCGCACCATGGTCCTGGACGGTGTGGAGCGCACCGGTCTGGTGGATACCACCGTGGGCCGCATCATCTTCAACACCCCCGTGCCCCAGAACCTCGGTTATATCGACCGTACCGATCCGGAGCACTGGCTGGAGTACGAGGTCAGCTTCCGCGTGACCAAGAAGACCCTGCCCGACATCATCTCCCGCTGCCTGACCCGCAACGGCACCCGCGCCTGCGCAAAGATGCTGGATGCCATCAAGGCACAGGGCTATAAGTACTCTACTCTGTCTGCTATTTCTGTCGCTGTCTGCGACGCTGTGATCCCGCCCCAGAAGGATGAGATCATTGCCGATGCCGACAAGCAGGTCTCTCAGGTCAACAAGCTGTTCAACCGCGGCCTGATCTCCGAGAACGAGCGCTACACCCAGACCATCAACATCTGGCAGAACACCACCGATAAGGTCTCCAAGGCTCTGGCAGCCAACCTGCCCAAGGACAACGAGATCTTCATGATGGCAGATTCCGG
>CAKSZU010000123.1 GCA_934526125.1 uncultured Faecalibacterium sp.
CGAACATCAACGCGGACGGTATCGCCGACGTTGAACTGGGGCTTCTCAGCCTTGATGCTGCCTTCAGAAATAATCTTCAGTGCGTCCATTTTGAAATCCTCCATTTGTTTTTAGACGTTCATACACGGCAGAGTGCCGTCAGAGGACCGCCCGTTTAATGATAAATACTTGTCATTAACCCCGCTGTGGTTTCAGCGGACACTAACGCCCTAATAGGATAGCACAAAACGCCCGCAAATGCAAGCGATTTGCCCAAAATAATCCCGGAAATTTTCTGTTCTGCCCAAAAGACATTCTTTGACCGGAAAATCAGGCGAACAGCTGCCGGTCCGCCGTCAGGAAGTGGGTGCGCAGGATGCCTGCACTGGCCGCCGTCAGGCCGAAACGTTCTTCCAGAAAGCCGGTGAGCAGCGAAGGGTTCAGGTTGAGTTCCTGCGAAGCGGGCAGGCACAGCTCCATGCAGACCCTGTCCCCTTCTGTCCGGTAGGAAAGCTGCGGGATATGCTCCTTCAACTCCACGACTTTCTTCCCCTTCTTGCTGTGCTTTTCCACCGGAGCGCTCTCCAGTGCGTTGTACTGTTCCAACACCCCGGCCGCAGCCGCCGGGTAGGTGATCCGGTAGCAGGCATAGGCGATGGCATCCGCCTTCATCCCCACCGGACCCACATGGGTGATGACGATGCCTGCCGGCATGATGGCATTGAGGGTGGTTTTCCACTGCTCAAAATCCGGGGCCTCTGCCTCGGTCTTGACGTCCACGCATTCGCACTCGCTCTCCTGCCCCAGCGAAAGCGGACAGGCAAAGGTCATATAGATGTGGGGGTTGAAGCCCAGGGTGTGCCACACCGGCAGGCCGCTGCGCTTGAGTACCCGCTGCATCACCCGCTGCAGATCCAGCAACGAGATGTAGGAGGCCTCATTTTTCTTTTCAAACGAGATTCTGACTGTAATCAAAGCAGGGACCTCCTAACAGATGGTTGGCGCCGCACCCGTGGCAGGCACGGTTGCAGGGCTGGGTGGTCTGGGCAGCGAGGGCCTTGTTGTACTCCCGCACCAGATATTCGTGGGTGACGCCGTAATCCATGTGGCTCCACGGCGTCACTTCATCCAGACCGATGGAGCGCTGGCAGTAGAAGGCCGGGTCCACGCCCAGGTCCCGGAACACCTGCATCCAAGTGTCATATTTGAAGCACTCTTCCCAGCCGTCAAAGTAGCAGCCCCGCTTGTAGGCTTCCAGAATGACGGGGGCCAGACGGCGGTCGCCCTTGGCGAAGACGCCCTCCAAAAAGCTGGTGGTGCTGTCGTGGTAGTTGACCTTGATCTTCCGGCTGTGGACACTTTCCAGCAGATGCTTCTGCTTGGCCTGCAGCATCTCCTCCGTGTCCATCGGGACGAACTGGAAGGGCGTGTGGGGCTTGGGCACGAAGCAGGCGCAGCTGATGGTCACCTGAACGCCCCGGCCCTTGGCATGCTTCGGGGTGGAGTAGTACAGGTCCACCACCTTCTGGGCGGTCTCGGCAATGCCCTCGATGTCCTCCATGGTCTCGGTGGGCAGGCCCATCATGAAATAGAGCTTGACCGAGCTGTACCCGTTGGCAAAGGCCAGCGAGCAGGTCTTTTCGATCTCATCCCAGGTGACATTCTTGTTGATGACATCCCGCAGACGCTGGGTCCCGGCTTCGGCCGCAAAGGTCAGGCCGCTCTTGCGCACTTTGGTCGTCTTTTCGATCAGGCTCTGGGAGAAGTTGTCCATCCGCAGCGAAGGCAGGGACAGGCTGACATGCTCCTTGGGGGCCCACTCGTTCAGGTCGTCCAGCAGCTCTTCCAGCTGGCTGTGGTCGGAGGTAGACAGGCTGGACAGGCTCAGCTCCTCGTAGCCGGTGTTGGCGCAGAGATCCTGTGCCGCCCGGTTCAGCAGACCGGCATCCCGCTGGCGCATGGGCCGGTAGAGGAAGCCTGCCTGACAGAACCGGCAGCCGCGGACGCAGCCCCGCAGCACTTCGATGCTGGCACGGTCCTGGATGGCACCCACCATGGGCACTACGAAGTTCGTCGGCGGGGCGAACTCGTTCAGATCCTTGATGATGGCTTTGGTGATCCGCTCCGGGATGCCCGGCTCGTTGGGGGTGATGGACTTCACACGGCCGTCCTCATAGTAGGCCACATCATAGAACGCAGGGATATAGACGCCGGGGATCCGGGCAATGCGGCGCAGCAGCTCCTTTTTGGAGACCCCGCCTTCCTTCTTGGCCTTCTCGATCTCGGCGCAGATGGACGGCAGCTGATGTTCGCCCTCGCCCAGCTGGATCACGTCAAAGAAATCCGCAATGGGCTCTGAGTTGCAGGCGCAGGGGCCGCCCGCCACGATCAGGGGCCAGCTCTCGTCCCGGTCCTTTGCATAGAACGGGATGCGGGCCAGATCCAGCATGGCCAGAATATTGGTGTAGGAAAGCTCATACTGCAAGGTGAAGCCCACAGCGTCAAAGGCCGTCAGCGGGTCCTTGCTCTCCATGGTATAGAGGGGCAGGTCCAGCCGCTCCATCTCGGCCTTCATATCCAGCCAGGGCATGAAGGCCCGCTCGCACCACCAGTTTTCGTGGCTGTTGAGCAGCTCGTACAGGATCTTCTCCCCCAGGAAGGACATACCCACCTCGTAGGTGTCCGGGAAGCAGAATGCAAACCGGACATCCACATTCTCTTTGTCTTTGTATACGCTGCCCGGTTCGCCGCCGGTGTAACGGCCCGGCTTCTGCACCCGGCCCAGCGCTTCTTTCAGCTTCGGATCAAACATCAAGTTCCTCCATTGACAGAACA
>CAKSZU010000124.1 GCA_934526125.1 uncultured Faecalibacterium sp.
GATCAGGGAGCCCAGCGAGCACTGGGGCACCGGGATACCCAGACCGACGAAGGAGAGGAACGCCTCGGTGAAGATAGCGGTGGGGATGCTGAACATGACCTGGGTGATGATGGGTCCGATGATGTTGGGCAGCACTTCCTTGAAGATGATGAAGAAACTGCCGGCGCCCAGCGTCCGGGAGGCCAGGACGAACTCCTGATCCTTCAGCTTCAGCATCTCGGCGCGGGCGATGCGGCTCATGCCCACCCACTCGGTCAGCATCAGGGCAAAGATGATGGTGATCATACCGGGCTTCAGCACCAGCAGCAGCAGCGTGACGATGACCAGACGGGGGATGCCGTTGGCCACTTCCAGGAACCGCTGCATCACCATATCCACTTTTCCGCCGAAGTAGCCCGAGATCAGGCCGTAGCTCATGCCGATGACCATATCGATGACGGCAGCCGCCACCGCGATGATCAGCGAGACCCGGGCACCCTCCCAGGTGCGGGTCCAGATATCGCGGCCGTACAGGTCACTGCCGAACCAGTAGTAGACATCGTCCTTGCCTTTTTCCTGATAGGCGTTGACGGTCTTGGAACCGGTGGTGGTGCTGATCTTCTCGCCGCCGTCCAGGATGCCCAGCCGCTCAATGCCCGGCACACGGGGGGCAAAGTTCTTTTGGCTCAGGTCCTGGCCGGAGTAGGTATACTGGTTCATGCCCGGGCCGAAAACGGCCAGCAGCACGATCAGCACGATGAGGATCAGGCCCAGCACCGCGCTTTTTTTCTGGAAGAAGCGGATCAGGGCATCCTTCCAGAAGCTCTGGGCCGCAAAGTTGGAGTCCACGGCGATCTCATCCTCGTTGTGCTTGAGGGTGAAATCCTGTTCCGCAAAGGTATGCCCTTCGTACAGGGAGTCCACTGCATGGACAATGGCGTCTGGGGTGGATTCGCCGCCCAGCCGGATCGCTTTTTCTGCCATATCAGTCGTCCCCCTTTGCCAGACGGATGCGCGGATCGATGATGCCGTAGAGCAGGTCAACGACCAGCATAATGCCAATGTACATGGCGCTGTAAATGAAGCTCAGGCCAATGACCACGTTGTAGTCGTTGGACTGGATGGCGGTCACCAGCAGGCTGCCCACGCCGGGGATGGCGAAGATCTTTTCCACCACCAGCGAGCCGGTCATCAGATCCACGATCAGGGGTGCCAGCACCGTGATGATGGGGATCAGGGCATTGCGCAGGGCATGGCGGAAGATCAGCGCCGCACCGGAGATGCCCTTGCTCTCGGCCAGCAGCATATAATCGGAGTCCAGCACCTCGATCATCTCACTGCGGGTAAACCGCGCGATGGACGCCATGGTGAACATGGACAGCGACACGCTGGGCAGGACACTGGAGCCAAAGATGTCTTTTGCGGAGAACAGCATCGGGAACCAGCGGAGCTTGAAGCCGAAGGTGTAGCTCAGGGCCAGTGCGAACACATAGGAAGGCACCGACACGCCGATGACCGAGATGATGGTGGCGATGGTATCAAAGATGGTATCCCGCTTGAGGGCGGCAATGATGCCCAGCGCCAGACCCACCGCGGCACCCAGCGTGACGGCCATGCCGCCGATCTGGATGGAGATGGGCAGGCGGCTCTGGATCAGCTGGGAAATGGGCGTATTCTTGGAGATGTTGTAGCTGACACCCAGATCCCCGCGGAGCATGTTGCCCACATAGCGGAAGAACTGGACGTAGATGGGCTGATCCAGGCCGTATTTTGCGTACAGGGCCGTGCGCATATCGGCCGTCAGCTTCTCGTCGTTGAAGGGCGAACCGGGCATCAGCTGCATCAGCACGAACAGCACCAGCAGGATGGCCAGCAGCGTGAACAGCGAGGTCAGGATTCGCTTGAGCGTATATTTTTTCACGTCGGGTTTCCCCCTTTTTGGGATGTTCCGCAAGCAGCCGTTCGCTGCCCACGGACAGGTATAATGCCAAAAAGGCGCACAGTGGCTTTTGCGGGCCACTGTGCGGCCTTGTTCAGCAATTCAATTCAGATCATTCGCTCTTGGTGGTGTTCTTGTAAACACGGTTCAGAGCGCAGGGGTGATGCTCCACACCCTTGACGGCAGAGGAGATCATCTCGGCGTTGCACTGGCCGTACAGCGGGAAGATGACGGCCTGTTCGAGGACGATCTGCTCGGCCTCATACAGGGCTGCCCAGCGGCCCTCGGGATCGGTGCACAGGTCACCGGTGGTGCACTCGGCGATGATGGCATCGTAATCGGCATCGCTCCACAGACCGTAGTTGTTGGAGTTGCCGGTGACCCACATACCCAGGTAGGTCATGGGGTCAGCGTAGTCGGGACCCCAGCGGGTCAGGCCCAGCTGGAAGTTGCCGTCCTGCATATCCTGCACACGCTGCTTCTTGGGCTCGACGGTCAGGTTCACGGTCAGGCCGGGGAGAGTGGTCTCGAGCTGCTCCTTGACGACCTGTGCCACCTTCTGAGGTGCATCGTCGGCGTCAACGACCATGTCGAAGGAGAAGCTGTCCTTGCCCAGCTCGCTCTTGGCGGTCTCGTAATACTCGGCTGCCTTGGCTGCATCGAATGCGCAGGAATCAGCGAACTTGGTCTGGTCGGCGCTGAAATCGCTGCCGTCCGGGCCGGTGGCGAACTG
>CAKSZU010000125.1 GCA_934526125.1 uncultured Faecalibacterium sp.
GGCGCTATCCCCGGCTTCTTCAAGGCTTACTTCAACATCAACGAGGTCATCACCTCCATCATGTTCAACTGGATCGGCCTGTATCTGGTCAATGAGCTTATCTACCAGAACGGCACCGGCCCCATGTACGATGTGCGCAACACCCGCACCATCAACATCAGCAAGAGCGCCGAGTACGCCCAGTCGGTCATCCCCGATTTCGGCCTGAACAAGATGTTCCAGACCAACAGCACAACCATCGCCATCTTCCTGGCGGCGGCGGTGGCCATCCTGATCTGGGTCATCCTGAACAAGACCACTTTCGGCTATGAGCTGAAGGCCGTCGGCCTGAACAAGAGCGCTGCCCGCTACGCCGGCATCAACGAGAAGAAGAACATCATCCTCTCCATGGCCATCGCCGGTGCGCTGGCAGGCTTCGGCGCGGGCCTGTACTACCTGTCCAACGTGTCCCAGTGGAACCCGCTGAACTCCACCAGCCTGCCCGCCATGGGCTTCAACGGCATCTCCGTGGCCCTGCTGGCAAGCTCCAACCCCATCGGCACCATCTTCTCCGCACTGTTCATCTCTCATATCTCGGTCGGCGGCTCCTTCCTGTCCACCAAGTATTACCCCACCGAGATCTCGGACCTCATCAGCGGCATCATCATCTACCTGTGCGCATTCTCCATGCTGTTCCGCGGTAAGATCCATGCCCTGCTGTTCAAGAATGCGGACAAGACCAATGTGAACGCGGAGCCTGCCCCCGCCAAGGCCGAGACGAAAAAGGAGGGCAAGTGATATGCTGCTTCTCATCAAATATACCCTGCTGTATGGCATCGTGCTGATGCTGGTGGCGCTGGGCGGTATGTTCAGCGAGCACTCCGGCATCATCAACATCGCGCTGGAAGGCATCATGGTCATCGGCGGCGTGGCGGGTGTGCTCACCCTGACCATGCTGCCCGCCGGTCTGCCGCCCTTCCTCATCGTACTCATCGCCGTGCTGGTAGCGGCGCTGGCAGGCATGGTCTACAGCCTGCTGCTGGCCTTTGCCTCCATCAACCTGAAAGCGGACCAGACCATCGGCGGCACGGCTCTGAACCTGCTGGCCACCGCCATCGCCGTGGTCATCGCCAAGTACTTCAGCGAGAGCGGCAGCGCCAAGCTGAACTACTCCAACAAGCCCTTCCTGTTCAGCATCGGCAAGCTGGAGCTGAGCATCTTTGTCCCGCTGGGCATCGTGCTGCTGATCATCAGCTATGTCGTGCTGTACAAGACCCGCTTCGGCCTGCGCCTGCGGGCCTGCGGCGAGCATCCCCAGGCGGCCGACTCCGTGGGCATCAACGTGTATAAGATGCGCTACGCGGGCGTCGTCATCTCGGGTGCCCTGGGTGCCATCGGCGGTCTGGCCTATATCGTGCCCCCCGTCCAGACCTGGAACTTTGAGGTCGGC
This sequence comes from uncultured Faecalibacterium sp., assembly GCA_934526125.1. Lineage (GTDB taxonomy): Bacteria > Bacillota > Clostridia > Oscillospirales > Ruminococcaceae > Faecalibacterium. The sequence goes on from CAKSZU010000125.1 coordinate 1,430, forward strand.
GTGGCCGGTGCAGGCTTCCTGGCCATGGCCGTTATGATCTTCGGTCAGTGGAAGCCCTTCAACATCTGCGGCGCGGCCATGTTCTTCGCCGTGTTCAAGAGCCTGGCCAACATCGCCGACTCCACCTTCCTGGCGCAGTTCCACTGGTCCAGCAATATCTACAATATGATGCCGTTCATCGCATCCATGATCATTCTGGCCTTTACCTCCAAGAACAGCATGGCCCCCAAGGCCGAGGGTATCCCCTACGACAAGGGTTCCCGCTGATCGGAACTTTTTCAAGGGCGCAGCTGCTGATTCGGGCAGCTGCGCCCTTTTGCTTTCCTTCTCTGGCAGAATTGTCCGGAACGGGATTGCGGATGCGGAAAAATTTGTTATAATAGCACCAGAATAAGTCGTACTTTTTGAACAGGAGAATCGTTATGCGTATTTATGATCTGATCGCAAAGAAACGGGACGGCGGCACCCACACCTGGGCGGAGCTGGAGTTCATCGTCAACGGTTTTGTCAGCGGCGAGGTGGCCGACTACCAGATGGCCGCCTGGATGATGGCCGTCTACCTGCGGGGCATGACCGATGAGGAGACCGCCGAGCTCACCGACGTGATGGCCCACAGCGGCGAGATGGTGGATCTTTCGCCCATCCCCGGCATCAAGGTGGACAAGCACTCCACCGGCGGCGTGGGCGACAAGACCACCCTGGTCATCGCCCCGGTGGTGGCGGCCTGCGGCGTCAAGATCGCCAAGATGAGCGGCCGGGGCCTGGGCCACACCGGCGGCACCATCGACAAGATGGAGAGCGTACCCGGCACACGGACGGCCCTGACGCAGGAGGAATTCTTCGCCCAGGTGAAGAAGATTGGCCTGTCGGTCATCGGCCAGAGCGAGGGCATCGCGGTGGCGGATAAGAAGATGTACGCGCTGCGGGACGTGACCGCCACTGTCAGCTGCATCCCGCTGATCGCCTCCAGCATCATGTCCAAGAAACTGGCCTCCGGCTCGGATGCCATCCTGCTGGATGTCACCACCGGCACCGGTGCCTTCATGAAGACCGTGGACCAGAGCATCGA
>CAKSZU010000126.1 GCA_934526125.1 uncultured Faecalibacterium sp.
GCCGCCTGCCTGCTGACCATCTCCGACAGCTTCGTCTCCCCGGAGATCACCACCGCCGAGCAGCGCCAGACCAGCTTCACCAACATGATGAAGGTCGCACTGGGCGCAGAGTACTGATCTGTATTCCGAACGGCGCAGCCTGCTTTTCTGAAAGCGGGTTGCGCTGTTTTTGACTGCTGAAACAAGGAAGAAAGGAAGGAGACCAATCATGACCAACCTGACGCTGGAAGAGAAAAAAGAGCTGATCCGGCAGGCGCTGAAGGCCCGGGAGGGGGCCTATGTGCCCTACTCCGACTTCATGGTGGGCGCAGCCCTGCGGGCCGAGGACGGCCGGGTGTTCACCGGCTGCAATGTGGAGAACGCCGCCTTCACCCCCACCAGCTGCGCCGAGCGCACCGCCCTGTTCAAGGCCGTGAGCGAGGGCGTGACGAAGTTCACCGACATCGCCGTCGTGGGTGCCCGCCGCGGCGAGGTGAACAAGCAGATCACGTCCCCCTGCGGGGTCTGCCGCCAGGCCCTGTTCGAGTTCGGCGGGCCGGAGCTGAATGTCATCATGGCAAAGACCCCCGACGACTTCATTGAGCGCAGCATGGACGAGCTGCTGCCCTTCGGCTTCGGGCCCTCCAACGTGGCGGGCAACAAGGCCGTGAGGGACTGACCCGGCGGAAAACCGGCAGAATGGGACAAAAAGTCTTACTTTTACGCGATTTTTACAAAAAAACTGTAAAGATTTTGTAATCGGAAATTTCTTGCATTCCACACATTTCCCCGCTATACTTGGGTCAGTAAATGTGCCAGTGCGCACATTCCGATCACAAAGCATACGCTTTTGAATGTATAAAAAGGAGAGTTTTCTTATGATGATTTCTCGTCGTAACTTCCTGGCTGTGGCAGGTGCTGCCGCTGCTGCCGCTGCCCTGACCGCCTGTGGCGGTTCTTCCTCTTCCACCAGCACTGCTTCCTCCGCTGCATCTTCCAGCGCTGCTTCTGCTGGTTCTGAGGCTGCCGGCACGATCGTCAAGGTCGCCCTGACCTGCGATACCGGCACGATCGATGACGAGAGCTTCAACCAGGCCTGCTGGAGCGCTGTTTCCAGCTACATGGGCGATGACTGCCAGTACTACATCCCCGAGGCTGATGCTTCCGATGAGGACCGTGAGACCATGATCCGCCAGGCTGTCAACGACGGTGCAGACGTCATTGTCTGTGTCGGCTACCTGTACGGTGCTTCCCTGGCATGGGCTGCTGACCAGTATCCCGATGTCAAGTTCATCGCCATCGATGTGACCCAGGGCGATATCGGCACCGACGCCATCCCTGCTAACTGCTACTGCATCACCTTCAAGGAGGAGCAGGCAGGCTATCTGGCAGGCTACGCCATTGCAAAGGACGGCAAGACCAAGCTGGGCTTCCTGGGCGGCATGGCGGTTCCCGCTGTTATCCGTTACGGCTACGGCTTCGTACAGGGCGCTGACGCCGCTGCTGCTGAGCTGGGCCAGAACATCGAGATCAACTACTTCTACGGCGGCCAGTTCTACGGCGATGCCAACATCACCTCCCGTATGGAGGGCTGGTACTCCAACGGCACTCAGGTCGTCTTTGCCTGCGGCGGCGGCATCTACACCTCCGCTGTTGAGGCTGCTCTGAAGAACAACGGCTACGTCATCGGCGTTGACGTTGACCAGAACTACATCGGTGCAAACGGCGTTGCAGATGGCACCTACGCTTATAACCCGTTCATCACCTCCGCTATGAAGGGCCTGTCCGAGGCTGTCAACACTGCTCTGTCTGATATCGAGGCCGGCAGCTGGGGCGACATCGCAGCTTCCAATGGCAACTTCGGTCTGGAGGACGGCGATTATATCGGCCTGCCCACCGATGCAGACAGCTGGAACTTCGAGTCCTTCACCACCGACGAGTACGAGGCTGTCAAGGACAAGATCAAGAGCGGCGAGATCACCGTTGACAACAACTCCGACGACGCTACCAAGCCCACCGTCAGCGAGTTCACCACGGTCAACTACATCCAGTAAGTAAAATTCCCGGGGGCGGAACGTTCGGAACAGAACGTTCCGCCCTTTTTTGTATCCCGCACGGCCAAAAGAAAATCCACGGAATTCAGCGAAAATACACAAAAGTAATACTTTTAAGGGAACAATCCGCCAAAAAATCAAAAAGAAGTGTGCAAACCGGCAAAAATACGGTATAATGGAAGGCAGAATAGTACAGGTGTCGATTTGACACGAAAGGAGAGTGAGCAGATTGGCAGAGGATTTTGTGATCGAGATGCTCCATATCACCAAGGAATTTCCGGGCATCAAGGCGAACGACGATATCACCCTGCAGCTGCGCAAAGGTGAGGTACACGCCCTGCTGGGCGAGAACGGTGCCGGTAAGAGTACGCTGATGAGCGTCCTGTTCGGTCTGTACCAGCCGGAGGCCGGTAAGATCCTCAAGAACGGCAAGGAGGTCGCCATCCG
>CAKSZU010000127.1 GCA_934526125.1 uncultured Faecalibacterium sp.
ATCTTGTTGACGGCAGCAGCCAGGATCTGGCTGGTTGCAAAGGTATCGGAACCGCCGAACTCACGGCCGGAGACCAGGACAGCCTTATCGGCACCGCGGGCCAGCAGCTCACGCAGCATGCCCTCGGCCGGAGGAGGACCCATGGTGACCACAACGACCTCGCAGCCGGTGGCGTCCTTGAGCTTCAGGGCGGCCTCCAGAGCGTTCAGGTCATCGGGGTTGGTGATGGTTGCCATGGATGCACGATCCAGAGTTCCATCGGGCTTGACGGCGACCTTGCCGGAAGTATCAGGAACCTGCTTTACACAAACAATTGCCTTCATTGTAAATCTTACCTCCCTTACTTCAGCAGAGCGCCGGAAATGACCATCATCTGCACTTCGCTGGTGCCCTCGTAGATCTCAGTGATCTTGGCATCACGCATCATGCGCTCAATGGGATAGTCACGGGTGTAGCCATAACCGCCGAACAGCTGCAGGCAGCGGCGGGTCACATCGCTGGCAGTACGGGCGGCGATCAGCTTTGCCTGAGCAGCCTCGACACTGTAGCGGACCTTCTTGCCGTCCATAGCCTCCTGCTTCTTCAGGGCAGCGGCGTAAACCAGATACTTGGCAGCCTCGATGCGGGCCTTCATCTCGGCCAGCTCGAACTGGGTGTTCTGGAAAGCGGAAATGCTGCGGCCGAACTGCTTACGCTCCTTGACGTAGGCAACGGTCTCCTCCAGAGCGCCCTCGGCGATGCCCAGAGCCTGGGAAGCGATGCCGATACGGCCGCCGTCCAGGGTAGCCATTGCCAGCTGGAAGCCGCGGCCGCGCACACCCAGCATACGATCCTTGGGGATACGGCAATCCTCGAAGATCAGCTCGCAGGTGGAAGAACCGCGGATGCCCATCTTGTCCTCAGCCTTACCGACGGAGAAGCCCGGGTCGGTACGCTCCACGATGAAGGCGGAGCACTGCTTGGTGGGACGGCCCTTCTTGTCAGGCACGATATCGGTAACAGCGATGACGATGAAGACGTTTGCATAACCTGCATTGGTGATGAAGATCTTGGAGCCGTTCAGCACCCAGTAATCGCCATCTTCCTTTGCGAAGGTCTGCTGGCCCTGTGCGTCGGTGCCGGCACCCGGCTCAGTCAGGCCGAAAGCACCCAGCCACTCGCCGCTGCACAGCTTGGGCAGGTACTTTGCCTTCTGCTCGGGGGTACCATTCTCATAAATAGGAGCAGCGCACAGGCTGGTATGAGCAGAGACGATGACACCGGTGGTGCCGCAGACCTTGCTCAGTTCCTCAACGGCCATGACGTAGGACAGCACATCGCCGCCTGCACCGCCGACAGAGGTGGGGAAGTAAATGCCCATCATGCCCAGCTTGCCCATCTTCTCGACGGTCTCCTTGGGGAAGTACTCTTCTGCGTCAACTTTCTTGGCCAGGGGCTTGACTTCGTTTTCAGCAAACTCGCGGTACATCTTCTGTACCATCTGCTGCTGCTTGGACAGAGTAAAATCCATCGCTATATCCTCCTAACGGATGTTTTAGATATCCCAGACCGGGGGGCTTCCCCGCCTGGTTGCAAACAAATTCCTCCCGACCGCTTTCCCCACGGCCGGGAGAAACGTTTTCAATGATTACAGCTGATCGACCGGGGTCTTGGTGCGGTCTGCGTTGTAGACGTAGAAGCCCTTGCCGGTCTTGCAGCCAAGGTTGCCGCCGCGGACCATCTTACGGATCAGCGGGCATGCACGGTACTTGCTGTCGCCGGTCTCCCTGTACAGGACGTCCATGATGGCCAGGCAGATATCCAGGCCGATGAAGTCGCCCAGCTCCAGAGGTCCCATGGGGTGGTTGGCACCCAGCTTCATAGCGGTGTCGATACCGGCGATGTCGGAGACACCCTCCATCTTGATGAAGGCAGCTTCATTGATCATGGGGATCAGGATGCGGTTGACAACAAAGCCTGCAGCCTCGTTGACCTGGACCGGCTGCTTGCCGATGGCAACGGAGATCTCCTTGATCTTCTCGACGGTCTCGGCAGGAGTGTTGCAGCCTGCGATGACCTCGATCAGCTTCATGCGGTCAGCGGGGTTGAAGAAGTGCATACCGACCAGAGGACGGCTGACACCCTTGCCGATCTCGGTGATGGACAGAGAAGAGGTGTTGGAAGC
>CAKSZU010000128.1 GCA_934526125.1 uncultured Faecalibacterium sp.
TGGTATCATATACAATACGGCTTTTGTTATGTGATGCGGCGCGATTTGCGCCCGGAGAGATATTGGGAGGAACGATATGATAATCCCCGGCATCCTGTTTCTTTTGGGATTGCTCTGCCTTATCAAGGGCGGTGACTGGTTCGTGGACGGCGCATCGGCGCTGGCCCGCCGATTCCATCTGCCGGAGCTGCTCATCGGCGCAACGGTGGTGTCTATCGGCACTACCCTGCCCGAGGTGATGGTGTCCACCATCTCGGCGGTGTCCGGCCACGGCGAGATCGCCTACGGCAACGCCATCGGTTCTGTCATCTGCAACGCGGCCCTCATCGCGGCCATTACGGTGGCCGTGCGGCCCGGCAAGGTGGACCCCAAGACCCTGCGTGTGCCGGTGGCTTTCTTCTTTGCGGCTGCGGCCATCTACTGCGTGGCAGCTTACGGCATGGGCCGCTTTACCCGTCCGATGGGCCTGCTGATGCTGGGGATGTTCGTGGCCTATATGGCGGCGAATGTCTGGCAGATGAAAAATGCCCCGGCAGAGCCGGAGCATGAGGAAGAGCTGATGGGCATCGGAAAAATCATCCTGCTGCTGGTGGTGGGCGCTGCCCTCATCGCGCTGGGTGCGAATCTGCTGGTGGACAACGGCACCATCATCGCGCAGGCGATGGGCGTGCCGGAATCGGTCATCGCGCTGACCTTCGTGGCGCTGGGTACCTCGCTGCCTGAGCTGGTCACGGCCATTACTTCGCTGATGAAGGGCCACAGCGACCTCTCGCTGGGCAATGTCGTGGGTGCGAATGTCTTCAACCTCGTGCTGGTCAGCGGCATGTCGGTGACACTGGCACCCTTTGAGATCCCTCAGAGTGCGACCCTGTTCGGTATCAACTCGAGTCTGGTGCTCGAGCTGCCCGTGATGCTGCTGGTGATGGTGCTGCTGACCATCCCGGCGCTGGTGCGTGGAAAGCTCTCCCGTGTGCAGGGTGTGGCGCTGCTCTGCATCTATGCCGCATTCTGCGCAGTGCAGTTTACAATGTGAAACCGCGCAGATCGACAAAAAGCAATCTTTTTTCGGTTGACAGGATCCTTTATTATAAGAGTATAAAATGGTTTGCCCAATAGGATGGACAGAGAAAATGACCGCTGCGGAGCAGGAGACCGCAGCGGTCATTTTTTGCTTGTCTTGAAAAATGCTATTAGGAAACGAACACTGCCACAACGAGCGCCTGACCGCCGATGACGCCGACGGCAAAGCCGGTCTTCTGGCTGGCGGCGCGCGGAAAACTGCCAGAGTAAACAAGAAGACTCCGATTGGTGAGGAGGGTGAGGGCGACACCACTGAGGTCAACATCTTCCCGCAAGGCACCAGCTTCCAGAACATCGGCGCTGAGAAGAGCATAGCTCACCAAATATGTCTCATCGGGAGAAGGCGAAAGCCTGTTCAAGACTACATTGGTACAATTTGCAAGCCCGGTATCCCTGCTCTCAGACAGTAGCTTGATGGCAGCGGCTGCATCGTTGCCAGATTCCTGCTGGATGCACAGGAAGATCGTCTCGGCGACAGAGTCGGCACCTGGGATATAGGAGTCCTGGGTAGTCTTGGGGCGACTGGTGTCTACGGTGTTCAGGGCGGCGAGCAGCTCCTTCTTTCCCTGGGAGGCGTTTTTTGAGGGAACATTGTCCGGCAGGATGAGCGGCCCGGCTCCAGCCTGACAGCTGCAGAGCAGGAGCAGGATGCTGAGAACAGCTCCACAAATAAAACTGCATCGTCTGACACACTGCATCATGGTGGGACCTCCTGTCGGTATGGCACGATTTCACTGAAATGGAGTAGAAACGATGGAATCCAACTCGCAGCAGCACTTTTCATCTCTTATGACACAATGATATGATTTCGACGACAAAATGTCAATATTTTCGAGGAAACTCGCAAAAATCTGGAAAGATAGCCAATGAAGGCCGTTGAAATTTGACGTATCAGACAATTTCCGAGAAAATGAACAGCAGCCCCGCCTGAAAAGCGGGGCTGCTGCAATTACTGGGGGATATTGAGCTTTTTACTCGAGTCTCAGGCTGTCCAGCACTTCATTCACTACATCCAGCGCCACCTGTCCGGGTGCGCTGGCCTGCCCGGGGTTGGCGAAGGTCATGGCAGAGCC
>CAKSZU010000129.1 GCA_934526125.1 uncultured Faecalibacterium sp.
ATCAGTCTGGTGGGCACCGACATCTACGAAAAGCTCATCAAGGGCTACACCGGCAAGCAGTGGGGCCGCCCCTGCACTGAGCTGCCCGCCTTCATCATCAAGCGGCTGCCGGTGCGCTTCACCTACGACAACAACTACTTCAACGCCCTGTATCAGGGCATCCCGGGCGGCGGCTACACCGCCATGGTGGAACAGATGCTGGAAGGCATCGAAGTCCGCCTGAACGTGGACTATCTGGCCGACCGCGAGGGGCTGAACGCTCTGGCCGACAGGGTCGTCTATACCGGCCCCGTGGATGCCTACTTCGGCTACCGTCTGGGCGCTCTGCAGTACCGCAGCGTCCGGTTCGAGACCGAGGTGCTGGACACCGACAACTATCAGGGCAACGCCGTGGTCAACTACACCGACGCCGAGACCCCCTATACCCGCATCATCGAGCACAAGCACTTCGAGTTCGGCACCCAGCCCAGGACTGTCATCAGCCGCGAGTACAGCGCCGAGTGGAAGAAGGGTGACGAGCCCTACTACCCCGTCAACGACGAGAAGAACGGTGCCCTCTACGCAGAGTACAAAAAGCTGGCCGACGCCGAACCGGGCGTACTCTTCGGCGGCCGCCTGGGCGAGTACAAGTATTATGATATGGATAAGGTCATCGAGGCGGCCCTCGCCGCGGCGGAGAAGGAGCTGGGGTGAAGCTCCGCCGGGAGCGGCATGCCCTCTCAGCTTCGCTGCGCTCAGCAGCTCCCCCAAAGGGGGAGCCTATTGCGGCCCGGCCTTCCGCGCCAGCGGAATCCGAAGCTGCCAACAGCTTAACCGCAAGCTTCAGCTATCCTCGCAGATGCGTTGGCTCTCCCTTCGGGAGAGCTGGCACGGCGTAGCCGTGACTGAGAGGGCATGCCGCTGACCGGGAGCCGGGAGAGCATGCAGTGGTGCAGGGGGCACACCCCCTCTTGCCCAAACGCTGAAAATGCGTTATACTATCCATAGAAAACCGCACCGGTCCGCCGGTGAGAAGTGAGGGATAACATCATGAAAGTGATTCTGAAGCAGGATGTCAAGGGCATTGGCAAGAAGGACGAGATCCATGAGGTCTCCGACGGCTACGCCCGCAACTTTCTGTTCCCGCGCAAGCTGGCCGCTGTGGCCGATGCTTCTGCGGTGAATATCGCCAAGGGCAAGGAGGCTGCTGCCGACTTCCACGAGGCTGAGAACGTGGCCGCCGCACAGGCAGTTGCCGCAAAGATCGAGGGCAAGACCGTGACCATCAAGGCCAAGGGCGGTGCCTCCGGCCGTCTGCACGGCAAGGTCACCGGCAAGGAAGTGGCCGAGGCCCTGTCCGCCCTGGCCGGTTCTCCCATCGACAAGAAGAAGATCGAGCTGGAGACCCGCGACATCAAGGACGCCGGTGTGTTCAACGCCAAGGTGCGCCTGCATGTGGGTGTTGTGGCTTCCTTCAAGATCATGGTGGAAGTGGAACAGGCCTGATCGGACTGCATTTTACGCCCCCTGTGGACAGGGGGCGTTTTTGATGTTTCAGGAGAAACCGACGCGGAGGGGGATGGACCATGCCGAGCGAACGACACTATAACAATGAACTGAATCTGGAGAGCGTGGGCATCAATCTGCCCTACAACATGCAGGCGGAGCAGAGCGTGCTGGGCGCGGTGCTGCTCAAGCCCGAGACCCTGACGGATCTGGTGGAGATCATCCGGCCGGAGATGTTCTATACCCGGCAGAACGCCCAGATCTATTCGGAAATGCTGCGGCTCTTCACCGCCGACCAGACCATCGACTTCGTCACATTGCTGGACGCCGTCATCTCGGACGGCGTGTTCCCCAGCGCGGACGAAGCCAAGGTCTACCTGACCGGCCTTGCCGAGACGGTGCCCAGCATCTCCAACGTGAAAGCCTACGCCCAGATAGTGCAGGAAAAGTATCTGGTGCGCCAGCTGATGGGGGTGGCCAAGGACATTCTGCAGGACGCCGGGGATGAGCCGGACGCCGACTTGCTGCTGGAAAACGCCGAGCAGCGCATCTACGAGATCCGCTCCGGCCGGGATTCCAGCGCTCTGACGCCCCTTTCTTCCAGCATGGTGGAGACCCTGACCAATCTGCAGAAGATCAGCGGCCCCGATGCCGACAAGTA
>CAKSZU010000130.1 GCA_934526125.1 uncultured Faecalibacterium sp.
GGCAACGATCACCGTCTGGGTGCCAACGAGGCACCTCCGGCCATCATCTCCATCTTCGTGGGCGAGGAGCTGGAAGCTGTCATCGATGCCATCGCATCCGATTCTCCCTACGCCGGCCCCACCAAGATGAAGATGGATCTGGGCGTGGATGTCCTGCCCAAGTTCAGCAAGGACACCACCGACCGCAACCGCACTTCTCCCTTCGCCTTCACCGGCAACAAGTTCGAGTTCCGGATGCCCGGCTCTGCTGAGAACCTGAGCGACGCCAACACCATCCTGAACACCGCTGTCGCCAAGGAGCTGAAGGGCTACGCCGATGAGCTGGAGGGTGCCGAGGACTTCACCAGCGCTGCCATTGCTCTGGTCAAGCGCACCATCCGCGATCACCGCCGCGTCATCTTCAACGGCAACGGCTACACCGCCGAGTGGGAGGAAGAAGCAGCCCGCCGCGGCCTGCCCAACAAGAAGAACACCCCCGCCGCCCTGCCCGCCCTCATCGACCCGAAGAACATCCAGCTGATGGAGGCCTTCGGCGTCCTGACCAAGGTCGAGATGGAGAGCCGCTACGAGGTGGAGATGGAGCACTACTCCAAGATCATCAACATCGAAGCCCTGACCATGCTGGAGATGGCCCGCAAGCAGCTGCTGCCCGCCGTCAACTCCTACATGAGCGAGGTTGCCAATACCGCCGCTTCCAAGCTGGCCGTCAGCGAGTCCCTGAGTGTCCGCAGTGAGACCAAGACCCTGACCCGTCTGTCTGCAGATGCCGACGCCATGAGCGACGCCATTGATGCCCTGCAGTCCGTTGTGGATACTGCCGAGGCCATGACCGATGAGAGCGCCAAGGCCGTTTCCTTCCACGATGACGTCCTGCCCAAGATGGACGCCCTGCGTACTGCCGCCGATGACGCCGAGACCGTCTGCGGCGAGGATTACTGGCCGCTGCCCAGTTACAGCAAGATGCTCTACTACGTCTGATCCTGAATCAAGCATCGCTGGGCTGTAAAGTTTTTGCCATTCTCCTTTTCCTATTTCTTACACCAGCCTAAAGACCTGCTCCCGCAACGAGGGCAGGCCTTTAGGCGTTTTTTGAGAACCCCGCCTGATTTTTCCATTTCCGGATTTTACTGTCACATTGCCGCTGCTGCGGCCTGGAGGGAATATTTATGAGCTATAACACCCAACAGGATGTCCTGGATTTCGTGGAGGACAACAACGTCAAATTCGTCCGCTTCGCCTTCTGCGATATCTTCGGCACCCAGAAAAACATCGCAGTCCTTGCCAGCGACCTGCCCAAGGCGCTGGCAGACGGCGTGTGCTTCGACGGCAGTTCCATTGCCGGTTTCATGAAGGTGGAGGAAAGCGACCTCGTGCTCCGTCCGGACCTGTCCACCGTGACCATCCTGCCCTGGCGTCCCACCGAGGGCCGGGTGATGCAGTTCTTCTGTGACGTGGAGACCCCGGACGGCGGTTCCTTCGGGGGCAACTGCCGCGGGTTCCTGCGGCAGATGAGCCGCCGTTTCCGGAAACTGGGCCTGACCTGCAACGTGGGTGCCGAGTGCGAGTTCTACCTTTTCGAGAACGATGACCGGGGCCGTCCCACCCGCATCCCCATCGACTTCGGCGGCTACTTTGATGTGGCCCCGCTGGATGCCGGCGAGAACCTGCGCCGGGACATCTGCCTGACCATGGAACAGATGGGCATGAGCCCCCAGCACAGCCACCACGAGAGCGGCAACGGCCAGAACGAGATCGACTGCCACCATGCAGGTCCCCTCAAGACCGCCGACCATGTGATGATGTTCAAGCAGATCGTCCGGGCCGTGGCCATGCGCAACGGCATCCATGCCAGCTTCCTGCCCAAGCCCCTGCCGGATCAGGCGGGCAGCGGCCTGCACATCAACCTCTCGCTCTACATGGACGGCCGGAACCTGTTCGAGGGCGACATTGCCCCGGACAGCATCGCAGGCAGCTTCATGGCCGGTGTGCTGGCCCACAGCCGGGAGCTGACCGTGTTCACCAATCCCCTGCCCAACAGCTACCAGCGCTTCGGCTGCGACGAGGCTCCCCGCTATGTGAGCTGGAGCCGCCAGAACCGCAGCCAGCTGGTGCGCATCCCCCA
>CAKSZU010000131.1 GCA_934526125.1 uncultured Faecalibacterium sp.
CAGAGCCGCAATCGGCTCCCCCTTTGGGGGAGCTGCTGAGCGCAGCGAAGCTGAGAGGGCATGCCGCTGCCAGAGAGCTGAGAAGGCAAGCCTGTTGAATTGATTGCGAGGTATACTATGGAACCGATCACCGTAAACTATAAAGTACTGGACGCGCGGGCAAAGGTGCCCGCTTATGCAACGCCGGGGTCTGCGGCGGCAGACCTGTGCGCTGTGCTGGACGAGCCCATGACGCTGGAACCCATGCAGCGGGCACTGGTACCCACCGGCCTTGCCATCGAGCTGCCGGGGCCTCAGTGCGTGGCGCTGGTCTATGCCCGCAGCGGCCTGTCCATCAAGCACGGCCTGTGCATGGCCAACGGCGTGGGCGTGGTGGACAGCGACTACCGGGGCGAGCTGAAGGTCCCCATGATCAATCTGGGCACCGAGGCCTACACCATCCAGCCCGGCGAGCGGGTGGCGCAGCTGTGCATCGCCCCGGTGTACACCGCCGCCTTTGCTCAGGCGGCTGAACTGAGGGATACCCAGCGCGGCGCGGGCGGCTTTGGCTCAACGGGGAAGTGAAGCGTATGAAAGATCTGATCCTGGCTTCCCAGAGCCCCCGCCGGAAAGAGCTGTTGAACCTGTACACGACGGATTTTACGGTCTGCGCCAGCGACTTTGACGAGAGCGCCGTGACCGCCGACACCCCGGCGCAGCTGGTGGAACAGCTGGCCCGGGGCAAGTGTCTGGCCGTGGCAGGGGAGCATCCCGGCGCGGTGGTGCTGGGCTGCGACACGGTAGTGGACGTGAACGGGGAGGTCTTCGGCAAGCCCCGGGACAAAGAAGACGCCAAACGGATGCTGCGGGCCCTGTCCGGCAGGACGCATGAGGTCCACACCGGGGTCTGCGTGTCGGACGGCAGGCGCACCGAGAGCTTCGTGGACAGCTGCGAAGTGGCCTTCTTCCCCCTGAGTGAGGAGGAGATCGACCGCTACACCGCCACGGCCGAGCCCTACGACAAGGCCGGGGCCTATGCCATCCAGGGGCGGGCGGCCCTCTGGCTGGACGCCATCCGGGGCGACTACTACACCATCATGGGCCTGCCCCTGAGCCGCACCGTCCGGCTGCTTGAACAGTTCTGACAGTTCTTTCGGCCCAGGGCGCGGAAAAATGAAAAATACGGAAAAACTTGACAAAACGCTTGAGAAAACGTTGACTTGCGGCTATAATAGAAACGTGTTATTCTGCGACAGGCGGCAATTGTGTGCAAGATCGGGGCCGCCGCGCGCGTTTTGGAATAGACCGGAAATACGAAGGAGAGCTTCATTATGAGTTTTTTGTCAAAGGACGTCGGCATTGACCTGGGTACCGCCAACACCCTGGTTTACATGAAGGGCAAGGGCATCATCATGCGGGAACCCTCGGTGGTGGCCGTGGATACCAAGACCGACGAGGTGCGCTGCGTGGGTGCCGAGGCAAAGGCCGTCATCGGCCGTACCCCCGGCAGCATCGTGGCTGTGCGCCCCCTGAAGGACGGCGTCATCGCCGATTTCGACATCACCGCCAATATGCTGGAGAACTTCCTCAAGAAGGCCTGCGGCAACAGCATGTTCTCCCGTCCGCGGGTGGTCATCTGCATCCCCTCGGGTGTGACCGAAGTGGAGCGCCGTGCCGTGCGTGAGGCCACCCTGAAAGCCGGTGCCCGTCAGGTCTCCGTCATTGAGGAGCCCATGGCTGCCGCCATCGGTGCGGGCCTGCCCATCAGCGAGCCCACCGGCAGCATGATCGTGGACATCGGCGGCGGCACCGCCGAGATCGCCGTCATCTCTCTGGGCGGCATCGTGGCCTCCCGCAGCGTCCGCATGGCCGGTGATATGTTCGACCAGGCCATCATCGCCTTCATCAAGCGCAAGTACAACCTGCTCATCGGTGAGCGCACCGCCGAGCAGATCAAGATCGAGATCGGCTCCGCCTACCCCATGGACCCCGAGATGACCATGGAGATCAAGGGCCGCAACCTGGTGGACGGCCTGCCCAAGAACATCGT
>CAKSZU010000132.1 GCA_934526125.1 uncultured Faecalibacterium sp.
GGATGCAGACCATGCACCGCGGGTCTCCCTTCGTCCGCAGCACAACTCCCCGTTGATGCGGCACTTAACGCGCATGGCCTTACTCTGTTGATACTGTTATTATATGCCTTTTGCCATGCGGATGCAACCACAGGTTTCATCATCTTTGCCAGTTTTTTACCCTGCTTTTTGGCAGTATCCAACAAATTCAATCACACGAAAAGAGGGCCTTCCCTGCTTGACAAGCCGCTGGAAACCGACTATACTATAAATAGAAAAAGCGCTGGTCCGCAAACGACTAGCCCCTCACCAGATTAGTCAAGAGAAAAATGACCGCTCGGGCTTAGGAACTTCGAGGCGGTCATTTTTTCTTGCTCTTTTTATCGCTTCGAGCGATTGTCCATGTAATCTGAAACGTCACAAAGATCGTTCCGCCAAGAAGCGTCAACAACGCTGCAACATCTGAGAAACTCATGGTCCTCACCCCCTTTCCGCCCTTGAGCGTACCGGGGGAGCGCATATTTCACAAGAAAAAATTTGCCCAGCCGGGACACTCAGGTGCCGGTAAGGGGCAGCCGCCTGCGTTTTGGACACAGCGCCTTTGCCGCCCTTCGGGGCGGCGTTTTCAGTATACCAGAAGATTTCACATTTTGCAATTGATTTTCCCGCCACCCCACGGTTGTACCCGGACGGGCCTGCCCAGCTGAGAGGGCAAGCCCCCATTGCCCTTTGCCTGCAAACGTGTTAATATGGGGACAGAATTCTTGAGACGAAAGGATGAACCCCCATGAAATTCAGCGAGATGAAATACACCCGCCCCGACATCGATGCCCTGCTGGCACAGTGCAAGGCGCTGGCCGCAAAGGCGGCGGCTGCCGCCAGCGGCGAGGAGCTGGTGAACACCTATTACGAGCAGAGCCGTGCCTTTGCCGATTACAGCACCGCCGCACAGCTGGCAAGCATCCACTACACCTGCGACACCCGTGACGCTTATTGGAAGGCCGAGCAGGACTTCTTTGATGCCAACGGCCCCGCCGTGGAGAACGCACGGGTGGAGATCAGCCGGGCATTTCTGGCCAACGCCCATGTGGACGCGCTGACCGAGGCCTTTGGCACCACCTGCGTGGCCGGGATGAAGAACGCCGTCCTCGGCATGGATGACCGCACCGTGGAGCTGCAGAAGGAGTACAACGCCCTCGTCAGCCAGTACCAGCAGGTGTACGGCGGCGCACTGGTCGAGTTTGACGGAAAGCAGCTGACCATCCCCCAGCTGGGCCCCTACAAAGAAAATCTGGACCCCGCTGTCCGCCGGGCCGCCTACGAGGCCGAGGCCGGTTATTTTGACGCCCACCGGGACGAGCTGGACAGCCTGTACACCAAGATCGTCAAGAACCTGAACGCGCAGGCACAGATCCTGGGCTACCACGATTACAGCGAGCTGTCCTATGTCCGGATGAACCGCATCGGCTACGGCCCCGAGGAGATCCGGAAGTTCCGGGACCAGGTGGCCAACGATGTGGTGCCCGAGCTGAAAAAGGTGATCAAGCTGCGCCGCAAGCGCACCGGCATCTCCCATCTGACCTTCGCCGACCTGCCTGTAGCGTTTCAGGACGGCAACCCCTCTCCCATCCCCGGCTACGATGCACGGATGGCCGCCGCCCGCACCATGTACCACGAGCTGAGCCCCGAGACCGC
>CAKSZU010000133.1 GCA_934526125.1 uncultured Faecalibacterium sp.
CGCTTCGGCTGCGACGAGGCTCCCCGCTATGTGAGCTGGAGCCGCCAGAACCGCAGCCAGCTGGTGCGCATCCCCCAGGTCAAGGGCGACAACTGCCGGATGGAGCTGCGCAGCCCCGACCCGGCCTGCAACCCCTATCTGGCCATCGGGCTGGTGCTGGCCGCCGGACTGGACGGCATCGAGAACCGGATGATCCTGCCCGCCCCCATCAACCGGAACCTGTTCCGCCCCGAGGAGGCCGCCGGGCTGGGTCTGGAGACCCTGCCCGCCACCCTGGAGGAGGCTGTGGAGGCTGCCCGGCAGAGCGAGTTCCTGCGTCAGGTCCTGCCGGAGGAGCTCTCGCACCGGTACTATGAAGAGGAGCTGAAGCGCTGCACCGCCCTGAAGAACGCCGCCGACCCGGCCGAGTATGAGCGGGTACACTATTTCAACGCCATCTGAACCGCTGAGGAACGACGAAGGGGCAATTCTTCAGCCCCTTGTCAGGATGTAAGAGAGAAAGGAGCGATCCGAATGGGACGTGCTCTGATCGTCAGCGCCGGTGCCAGCTCCAACGAGTACCTTTCCGCGCGGCTGACAGAATCCGGGTATCCCCGGCCCCTGATCGTCCCCAGCGGCGCAGAGGCCCGGCGGAGGATGCCGGAATCCGATTTTGAGCTGATCGTGGTCAATGCCCCGCTTCCGGACGAGTTCGGCCACGAGCTGTGCGCCAACGCCGTGGACAAGACGGACGCAGGCGTGGTGCTGCTGGCCAAGGCGGCCGCCGCCGAACAGCTGCTGGCCCCCATGAGCGAGCAGGGTGTGCTGCTGATCAGCAAGCCCTTTTCCAACACGCTGTTCCTGCAGGCCGTCCACATGGCCGCAGCCAGCAACCACCGTCTGATGCGCCTGCGGCAGGAGAATGCCCGGATGCAGGAAAAGATCGCGCAGATCCGTCTGGTCAGCCATGCAAAGTGCTGTCTGGTGGAGCGGGAACAGATGACCGAGGCCGAGGCCCACCGCTACATCGAGAAGCAGGCCATGGACACCCGGCGCGACCGCGCAGAAATTGCACAGGAAATCCTTGATTCTTACGAGGATTAGGACTATAATCTGATGTTGTATGTTTTTTATTTTGGGAAAGATTCGTTGCATGAAAATCAGAGGAGGAAACAACATCCATGGCTAAATTCATTTTTGTGACCGGCGGCGTCGTCTCCGGTCTGGGTAAGGGCATCACCGCAGCATCTCTGGGCCGCCTGCTGAAGTGCCGCGGCCTCAAGGTCGCCAGCCAGAAGCTGGACCCCTATGTCAATGTGGACCCGGGCACCATGAGCCCCCTGCAGCACGGCGAGGTGTTCGTCACGGATGACGGCACCGAGACCGACCTGGATCTGGGCCACTACGAGCGCTTCATCGACGAGAACCTGAACAAGTACTCCAACCTGACCACCGGCAAGGTGTACTGGAACGTGCTGAACAAGGAGCGTCAGGGTGCCTATCTGGGCCAGACCGTCCAGATCATCCCCCACATCACCAACGAGATCAAGAGCTACATCTACAACCTGGCCTCCTCCAC